>DASXFM010000021.1:0-7582 GCA_036489615.1 Verrucomicrobiia bacterium
CGCTAAAATTTCATCTGCGCGTGCATCAAGCTCTTGCGCTCCAATCGTCATAAACATTCCAAGCCAGTGGTTATTAGCACGAGGCGGGCCAGTTGTCACAGTCACACCAATTTTTCGTTCAAAATTTCGCGCGGGCCTTGCAAATTAACGGGCGGCTCGTGGAGATTTTTCCTCTGACAGTTCCCGTTGCCGTCACGCCAATGACGGCTCAACCGGGCCGAGCGAGCCGGCGATTCCTGATCCGGCATAAAAATACCGCCACAGCTCTTTAAGCGGTTCCAAATTCTGATTTGCCACCTCCTCCATTCCGTACGCCGTCCGGCCATATAACAATGACAGGTGCTTCAATTCTGATTTGATTTCAGGATAAGACCCGATCAATTCCAGGCAAAATTCCCGCGCCGTCTGTTCCGGGCGCGGTTTTGCCCCATGCTCCTCCGCCCATGCGCGCAGGCCCTCGTAGCTGTATAAAATCAATTGCGTCTGCGACCAGGATTGTTCCTTACCGGTCAGAAACGGATTTTGAAACGCGGAAAATGGCCGGCGAATTTGATTTTTCCCAGGCGCCGGAACCGCCGGTTTTCGCAAAAAACGAAAACCAAACAGATTTCTGAAAAAGTCCATTATGGATGCGATGATCGATTTGATGGCCTGCACGATCAAACTGCGCTGGCGGAAAATCCACCAAACGAAGAGCAATGCAAGAACGATAAAAAACAAAATCTTAAACCAGTTGTACCATGGATTGGTGAACGGCGTAGACAACGGCGGCGGTTGCGGCGGAGGAGTTTGATTTTGGCTTTGTCCGGAATGTTGATTGCCAGGATGGGGAGATTTGCCCGGACTCGATGATTGACCGGAACCCGGCGTTTTGCCGGAATCAGTTTGATTTGGCGGTTGCGAATTTGCCGTCGGATTATTCCGGGGATTTCCCGGTTCGTTTCCGGAACGGCCCTGGCCGGTTCCGTGGGGACTGAAACGCATGGCGAAGTTACTGGCCTGATGCAACCGATAATCAACCTGGTAGCGCAGGGTCATCCAGGCGTCGGACGCGCCCGGACGCGGCAGGAGCAACGCCGTCAGGAGAACGAAAGCGGCCACATACGCGCCGAATCGCACCCAGCCAAAGGCAATGGCCATGGGCATCTGAAGGTGGCGCTGCCGCAAATAGCGGCGCAAACCGAGAAAGCTGGTGACGAGCAAAAGCCCGAACGCCGCGGCCATGTAAATAAACAAATGGGCGAACCCGGCGCGCCGCGCCGCGAGGTCGCCGCCAGGCAACAGCAATTGACCGATGCCGAAGAGCGGCAATGCGGCCAGTGAAAAATAAACCACCCATAATCCCGGCGGATGCGGAGCAGCGGATTTTTTCTTCTGATCCGGACCTTTTCCCGGGGCTTTCTCAGGCGCCACAAAAAGGTTTGTCTCAGCCGCAGATTGCAGCAAACCGCTGCCGGAAGCGTCCTCACTTTCGTCAATGAGCGTGCAATCCCAAACCAACTTGTTCGCGCACCACCAGACGATGGCAAGCAAAGCCATGTTCAAAACGACCAGCGCGGGGTACATCTCCAATAAATACAGCCATGTGGCGACCGCGAGCCCCAGTCCATAAACCATCGCATGCCCGGTCCCCTGTTCAATGCCAATGCGCGAAACCAGCACAATGGCAAACACGAACCAGAACATGATCCAGCGCCAACTGCCAAGCGTTTCGCCGCGACCGAAAACTTCGATGAGAAAGAAGCAGAGGCTGCCGACGAGCAGCATGATCAAAATCGGACTAATGCAGACGACCAGAAAGTCAGCGAACGTCGTGGTGGGCCGGTTCTCCTGCATATCATCTAATGATGGCTTCCGCGCACAAGTTGGTGATCATTTCCTCGGAATTGACGAGGCGAAAATCCACTCCGTGCGCGAGCAGCAAGCTCGCCCATTCCGGCGGACGCGCCCAGTCAGGAATCGGTTCACTGGCAAAAGCAACCACCACCGCCGTGACCAGAAAGCCGCGCCGGGCCAAATCACCCAACGCCACAGCCGTCTCCGGGGTGACCCGATGCAGGACAGCCACGACAGTAGCATCGCGCGGAATTTGCGAAATGCTCACCGCGATCATTTCGGAAAAGTTCAACCCGTCCGTGATTTCCAATCGCGCCAGAGTTTCAAAAATCTGGTTCAGTTTTTCCAGTCCTTTGCCGTTCTCCACGCGCACCGGACGCAAACGATCGTTGGCGGACGGTCCGCTCGCGCGTTGCTGCGCGGCGGCGCGCGTCAAAAACTCTGCGCGCCAGCCTTCTTCCCGGATGCGGTCGGCGGCGTCGCGTCCATTGCTCACGAATCCCGTTTGTTGCCCCATCAAATAAACGGCGTTTGCGAGCGACGCGATTGCGACGATTGCCAATTCGGCCGAGATCGTTCCGTTGACGCCTACCAGGCTGTCCGCGTGAAAGTCGAGCAGAAAGGTCGCGCCTGCCACGCGCGTGGTCTCGAAGATACGGCTGTGTAACGCACCCGTACGCGCGGTGGCTCGCCAATGGATGCGATTGAGCGGGTCCCCGTGTTGATAGGGACGCACGCCCGCCAGTCGCGTGGGATCTTCAAACAGCCGATGGGTTACACGGATTTCACCGATGGGCCGGCGCGACGCCAAATTGTAACCCTGCAATGGCAATACTTTTGGCAAGACGAGGGCAAAATGCGGTTCGCCGGCCACTCGAAACCGGCGGTGCAATCCAAACACGTCGCCGGTCTCCAAAAGCAACGGTCCCAGCTGATAATAGCCGCGCGTGAGAAAAGTGACTTTATAGTCCAGGTCCTGTGTTTCGCCTGCTGCCAGGCGGATGAGATCCAACCGGCCGCCATCGACCTTCACCCTGGGTGTCGTTCCCGAAACAGCATCACGTGACAGGGCGTCTTCGATCAACAGCCAGGGAACAGAAAGTGAACCTTCATTTTTAATTTCGACAGAGACGTTGCAGCTTTCGCCGATTTCAAAAACTTCGCCGGAGCAACGCCGCCGTACGAGAATTCTTTCCGTCCATTGCCGTGTGAAAAAGCGGCTCAGGAGCAAAATGCCCAGCAATGCATACATCGCGTAAACCAACAGATTGAGCCGAAAAATCAGGCCCAGAACCAAGAGGGCGAGCGTGCCGAGGATCCATTTCATGGGGAGTTTTGGCCGCTGGATATTTTGGCCGGTTCCAAAGCGGCATTACGGCCTATGCGTTCCAAGAAGGGGCACACCCGAACGTTGGGGCGTGCTGCGGCTGGTCTCCGACATAGCCGCGCTCCGAAGACTTCCGTCTCTACCTGAATTATCAACAGTTTCGGCCTCATTTTATGCGGGAGAAGCAGTTGACGGCATCTGCGGGACGGGCACGGTTTTCAGGATTTCGTCCAGGACCGATTGAACGGTAATTTTCCGCAACCGGCTTTCCGGCCGCAGAATCAGGCGATGTCCCAATACGAACGGCGCGACGTATTTGACATCATCCGGGGTAATGAACTCGAAACCCTGGATGGCGGCAAGCGACTGCGCGCAACGCAACAGCGACATGGAGGCGCGCGGACTGCCGCCGAGCCGGATGTCGAAATGTTCGCGCGTCGCCTGAATCAATTGCACGATGTAGCGAATGACCTTTTCGTCCACGTGAATCTGGCGAACGGCGGATTGGCAATTCAAGATGTCCTCGGCAGTGGCGACGCTTTCCAAATCTTCGATAGGATGTTGCACTTTGAGCCGCTGCAGCATGGCGACTTCGTTTTCAAATTGTGGATAACCCAGGCTCATGCGCGTCAGGAACCGGTCGAGCTGCGCTTCGGGCAGCGGGAATGTGCCCTCATGATCGATCGGATTTTGCGTGGCGATGAGAAAAAACGGCGGGGTCAATTCATAATTCGTGCCGTCGGCGGTGACTTTGCGTTCGGCCATGGCCTCGAGCAGAGCCGCCTGGGCTCGAGGCGTGGCGCGGTTAATTTCGTCCGCGAGCAAGATCTGAGTGAAGATCGGGCCAGGCCGGAACTCGAATTCGGTCGTTTTGGGGTTAAAAATGGAACTGCCGGTAATATCGTTCGGCAGCAGATCCGGCGTGCATTGCAGGCGTTTAAAATCGCAGCCGACACTGCGCGACAAGGCGCGCGCGAGCATGGTTTTCGCCACACCAGGCACGTCTTCCAAAAGCACATGGCCGTCGGCAAAATATGCCATGACCGTCAGCAGGATTTCGTTGTATTTGCCGACGATGACCTTTTCGATGTTGGCAATTAATCCGGCGGCGACTCTGGCGGTCGGGGTATCGCCGGGTTCACGCCGCGCCGCCTGTTCCTGGGCGATAGCCGCCTGTACTTCCGGCGTTTGGTGCAGCGGAATGACATTTTTTGAGCCACAATGGGGGCAGACAAGACTTTTTTCGAGCAGGTTGGCGGCCTTGTAAGATTTGCCGCAGTACGCGCACGTAAGATTTGGCATAAGACTAAGACACGGTGCTTGAGCTTCCGTTTCATACTTCAGTTTCCGGGGCGAAAAGGCAATGGCGAAACCAATTTCGATTTGCGATTTGTGATTTACGCAGCAGCCGTTGAAGCGGTCTGACCTGTCGTATTAGGCGGGTTTGACGGATCGGTGGCGAAGGCAGAGAATCCAGGAAAATATACGCCGGTGATTTTCTAAAATCACCGGCATACCGGGCCTGACACGAAGGCCTGCGCCATCTACGGCAATGGCACTGGAGCTGGAAGGCTTACGGCGTGCGTTGCATCTGCATTGATCTTGTTATTCGCCGGATCGATGGTGCTGAGCCTGTCGATGCAGAAATGGTGGCTCCCATTGGGCGGGTTTGGCCATTGCCGATAAACCACCCAATAGTTCGTGCCGCCGTCCGGAACCACGTCAGGCGCGCCAATGGAGTAACAGTTGGGGCTTTCCCAATTTGACATAATCGGATCACCCCCGGAGCGCCTGGTAAATGGTCCAACCGGGCTTGTGCTATATGCGAAACCGATGCAGTAGCAGTTGATGTCATTAAAGTATCCTGCGTCGTACAGGAGGAAATATTTTGACCCGAACTTTACCATGCAGGGGCCTTCGAGTTGCGGTTCTCCGCAACATTCCCATCCGGGGTCACCGGTGCCGGCGCTACAATCCGGACTGAGAAGCAGAATGGGACTGCCATTCATGCAGTCATAGGAGCAAAGATTTTGCACCCAAAGGTTCAGCCCGGTCACCTCGTGTTTATAATAAAGGTACTTGGAGCCATCGCTATCCTGGAAGAAGCAGGGATCGATCGCGTTGGGAATTGAGAATCCCATGATTTGCCAGGGACCCGTCGGGCCGTTCGTGGATTTGGCCACCTTTATTTCGGTGACGTCCGGGCCCTGCAACGTATGTTCTACGGTATAATACAACCAATAATCTCCGTTGTTGGTGTTTTTGGTCATGTAACCTTCCCAGACAACGTCGCCGGAGGCTTGAGTGAGAATGTTGACGGGCGAACTCCAATTGATGAGGTCTTTGGAGTGGCGATAGAGGTAATGGTCACCGCTCGGGTTGATCATGTTATATTGGCCATCGAAGAGGGTGACATCCGGATCACTCGATATATATAGTACCGGATTTTGATAAGTCTGCGCCAATACCGCGGGGGCCGCGCAGCACGCGAACAAGCATACGGCAATTGATAAACGGCCCAGCACCGACACGAACATACCTGACAGGTGTTTTGGTTTGATTTTCATAGAGATGTTCCCTTTTTTGTTTATTGATTTGATTCCCAGTCGTTTAAAGTTGCACGCAAAACCAGCGCCATTAGCGATTCCTTCTCCTACGGGTAAGGTCTCATTTTAGACAACATTAACCGGTTTTACCATGGCATGTTTGGGTCATCTGGCCTTTGCCGCCCCTGAAATCCCCGGCAGAGACGGCGTGAGGCCTCCGCGTTTGGTATTCCGATTGCCGACCGGCAACCGCCTCTGTTAATTTTCAGCGAATGTCTGACGCGGCACCCGCAGCTTCAACGCCTTCCAAGGCGAGAACTTTTTTCCGCCGGCTGATCACTACGGTGATTCTCTGGACGGCCATCATTGCCGCCCTGTTTTTCAGCAGTGACCTGGTGTCTGACAGCGTTTTTGTCTGCATCATCGTTTTGCTTTCAGCGGCCGGGCTGATGGAGTTTTACGGTCTGGCGGAAAAACGCGGTCTGGCCTGTTTCAAATGGTGCGGGCTCGCTGGCGGGATCCTGCTCGTGGCGGGAACGTTCTTCAATCTTACAGGACACCTGGGAATCACCGGTTCGCCCGCGCGCGTGAACGATTTTCAAACGGGCTTTATCATTCTGTTCGTGCTGGGCCTGTGCGTGCGCCAGCTATTCTCAAAAAAGAATCCCGCGGGCATGGTCGCCATCTCCACGACGCTGTTTGGACTGATGTACGTGCCCTGGCTCATGAATTTCATCCAGGAAATCAATTTTTTCCCCCATGTTCAGGGCAAATTCTTTCTCATCTATTTTGTGCTGGTGACCAAATTCAGCGATACGGGCGCTTACGCCGTTGGCTCGCTGATCGGCAGGCATAAGATGATTCCGCGGATCAGTCCGGGCAAAACGTGGGAAGGATTTGCCGGCGCGATTGGCCTTTCCACCGCGGCCAGTCTGGTGTTCGTTCATTTTTTCGGGGACAAAATGTTCGGCATGAACTGGATGCACGCGATCATCCTTGGAGTGGTCCTAAGCGTAACCGCGGTCATCGGCGACCTGATTGAATCGCTGTTCAAACGCGAAGCGGGCGTGAAGGATTCCGGCAGCTTTTTTCCCGGCATCGGCGGCCTGCTTGACTTGCTGGACAGCCTTTTGTTTAACGCGCCGATTATGTATTTGTATTTGAGGCATATTTTGACGAATCCAAACTTGCCTCATTAACCAATTTACGATTTACGATTTACGATTTACGCGAACACATGGCCTTTGGAAAAGACAGCAACACCAATGAACTTTGTGCCATCACCGAAATAAAAATCAAATCCTAAATCAAAAATATGACTCGTGAAGAGATAAAAGCCCGAACGAAGGCTTATGCAAATAGAATCGTAAAACTTTGCTCGGCATTACCGAACAATTGGGTCGCCCGAACCCTCGGCCAGCAATTGCTCCGCTCCGGTACTTCCGTCGGCGCAAATTATCGGGCCGTATGCCGGGCAAAATCAAAATCAGATTTCATAAACAAGCTTCGTATCGTTGAGGAAGAGTGCGACGAATCCCTGTTTTGGATGGAACTGCTGACTGAAAATCAAGTGATCAAAGCCCAGCGACTGGCGCCTCTCATGCAGGAAGCCAGTGAAATACTCGCAATAATCGTCTCTAGCGCGAAGTCCGCCCGCATTTCAGCAAATTGATTTGACCACCCAAAACCACCCTTGACGTGTAAATCGTAAATCGTAAATCGTAAATTGAAGCGAATGAAGAAGGTTGTTTTATTAGGCAGCACGGGATCCATCGGTACCAGCACGGTCAAAGTCGCTGAGGACTTGCCCGACCGTATCCGACTGCTGGCGCTGGGGGCTGGAAACAATACGAGTCTTTTGCTGGACCAAACA
>DASXFM010000022.1:0-16149 GCA_036489615.1 Verrucomicrobiia bacterium
ACGAACCTCCATTCACAGCTGCGATTTCTCGAGCGAGAGCTATACCTACGTAAAGGACGGCGACACGAATCTCGACAGTTTCGATATTTCCCACGATTTGCGATATCGAATTCCATTCATCAAAGCGGCCCTGGCCACGGCTGGACCGGATCATTTTACCTTGTTCGCCAGTCCGTGGAGCCCGCCAGCATGGATGAAAAACAATCACGACATGTTGCACGGGGGAGAACTGGAGCCGGAATATTATGACTGTTGGGCGCGTTATTTCTGCAAATTCATTCGCGCCTACGCGCAGCAAGGCATTGATGTTTGGGGAGTCACGGTGCAAAACGAACCGATGGCAGTGCAGACCTGGGAATCCTGCAACTTTACCGCCGAGCAGGAACGGGATTTTGTAAAAAACGATCTCGGACCGGAATTACGAAGGAATGGGCTGAAAAAAACGAAGGTCATCGTTTGGGACCATAATCGCAGTTTTATGTATGAATACGCCTCGACGATTTTAGACGACCCGCGCGCGGCCAAATACGTTTGGGGCGTCGGTTTTCACTGGTACGTGGGCGACCATTTTGAAAATGTGAAACGGGTGAAGGAGGCCTACCCCAAAACGCACCTCTTGTTTACCGAAGGCTGTGTTTCGAACTTCGATGCCGGGATGATTGGCGACTGGCAGTGGGGCGAGACTTACGCGATTTCGATGGTCCACGACTTCAATAATGGCGCGGAGGGCTGGACGGATTGGAACGTTCTTTTGGATACCAACGGCGGCCCCAATCACGTGGGGAATTTTTGTTTCGCGCCGATTCACGCGGACACCGAAACGGGCAAGCTGTATTACATGGATTCGTATTATTACATCGGTCACTTTTCGAAATTCATCCGCCCGGGCGCACAAAGGATTATCAGTTCATCGTCGTCCGACGACCTGTTGACGACCGCTTTTATCAATCCTGACCGAACCATCGCGGTGATCGTATTGAACGTGTCGGACAAGCCTCAACGTTTCAATCTTTGGATGCGGGGAAAGGCCGTGGAAAATCTGAGCCCGGCGCATTCGATTATCACGCTGGTGGTGAACTAATTTCGATGGACAGTACGGGAAAGGCTGGTATGCTAATGATACTGATTCAAAGGGGTTATTTGTGCAAACGAGAATTGCCAATACCGGAGGGGGTCTAGAAAAAGCTATGCCCATCGAATTTGACGTTATTCGCGCGAGCGACTTTGTTTGCTTTGACGCTGACGAACACCTCAATTTTGAAGCGACCAAGAAGGTGCTTCAGGAACTGGCGGTGGCCTGCCGAAAGCGCGGATTGGCCCGCGCCATGATCGATTTGCGTGATTTGCCCGTGCCGGAGAAACCGCGGTTCACCAACGCTGAACTGGCTTCAATGATTGGGGCATTTTGCGCGGCGGGTTTTACGCAGCGTCAACGCCTGGCGGTCCTTTACCGGCAGGATGTTCATGGCACCATTCAGAGTTTCACCTCGATCGGCCGGAAAAAGGGATTGCAAATTGAGGCGTTCGACAAATTAGATAACGCGATGCATTGGCTTTGGAAAGAGACGGCAAATCTGACGGAACCAAAACACGGAACCGAAGTACCCATTGTCAAGCGCCGGCAAAAAAAACGAGCGACGCATTTGGATGGCGAACGTCATCATCACCGCTCCGTGGCGCCCAAGCCGGTCCGCAGATCAAAAAGGCATTAAACGCATTGGGGATCGCGGTCGAAGGGCATAAAGAAGCCTCTCCTTTTACATCGCGTGATGGTTCTGGAAAGTTCACGGTTCCGGCTGCGGACCAATCAGCACAGTACCGCCGTTTCCCATACCTGCGAGTGGCTCGTAATCGTGGGACTGCCGATTTAGAAATCGGCGAGACAGCAGACTTGGAAGTCTGCGGTACGGTTCCTCACGGATTCGGCAGCGGACAATCTTTGGCCCAATCTTTATTTGGCTCCGGGCCTAGATTCAGGACCAAATCTCCGCCCTTCATTACATCCCTTTGCCGAATCCACCATTGATTCAGGGGCTCGCCGTTGAAAGTTGCCGATTGGATATAAATGTTTTCCGGAGAAACATTACGAGCTTCGATCGTAAATGTTTTGCCGCTGTAATACTTCTTTGAAAGATGAATGACGATCTTTGGATACAATGGACTGGCGATCTCATAGATCGGGTCCGTACGACAACCGCCGTCGGTTTGGACCAAACCCATTGCGGAAATGAGAAACCACGATGCCATTTGGCCCTGGTCTTCGTCGCCCAAATAGGCGTCCGCCGGATTGTATCCATAATAGGCCTCCAATGTGTCATGTGTCCACTTCTCGGTGAGCCATGGCTCCCCTGCCCAATTGAATAACCAGGGAACATGCATGCAGGTTTCATTGCCCTGGTTAATCTGATAGTCCTGGCTAATCCCGGTTGTGGCGTTGAATCGCGCACGCGCCATCGATTCAAAGGCCCCGTTGAGCCGATTGACGAAACGGTCGTGTCCCATGGCCTCGATCAATCCAGGCACATCCTGCGGCACGAACCAGGTGTATTGCCACGCGTTGGCTTCAGTGAAATCAGTGGGGCCGGAGGGTTCGCCCATCGGCTGAAAGGGCGTCCGCCACTCACCATTCGAGAGTCGAGGACGGGCGAAGCCGGTATCCACGTCGAACGAGTTACGCCAGTTCTGCGAGCGCGCGAAAAATTTCATGGCCAACTCCCCATGGCCGAGCGCCAGGGCGAGTTGCGCCACGGTCCAATCATCGTAAGCGTACTCGAACGTATTTGACGGATGGCCTTTGAGAGGGCCGTCCACGGGCACGTAGCCGTATTTCAGGTAAGCTGCAAGATTTTCATTACCCGCTTTGCCTCCGCCCGGAGTGGAAACCGGCATGGAAGTCTGCATCTTGACGGCTGCGGCCAGGATTTCTTCGGGGTCCAATCCGGAAATGCCCGCCTGGTAAGCCGCAACCATGAGTGGAATTTCATGTTCGGCGACCATGACGCTGATGTATTTGAGGCCGGCGGGACCTTTCGCGAGCCAGCCGCATTTCTCGTACAATTGGAGTTCGGATTTCGTCCAGCGCGCCGACCAATCCGGCGCCATTAAATTCATCAGCGGGTTGAGGTTCCAGAAGGTTGTCCAGAGCGCATCACACCCGAGCATGACATTTTTCGGGTTCTTGAGTTTTTGCACGCGGCCGAATGGATCCACCCATTGGCCATTCGCGTCGCTCCAGATGTTTCGGCCGGAAAAAGCGCGGTACATGTTCGAATAAAAGCGCGTTTTTTCACGGGCGTTCGGCGTTTCGATGTCCACGCGATCAAATAAATCGTTCCACGCCTCCCGTTGATTTTGCACTACGGCGGCGAAATTCCATCCGAAAGGACCGGACAATTCTTCTTTCAGGTTCTGCCGGGCATTGTCGACGCTGACGAGCGAGATTCCCGTGCGGATCTCGATTTGCGCGCCGGCATCGGTTTTAAAATTGACGAACGCTCCGCAATCACCGGACATGGCCAGTTCCCGGACATTCGAAAAGATTTGGCCGCCAGCCCATCCATTTGATTCTCCCGCCGGACGCAGATAACCACGGCGAATCGTGACATCAGCGCCGGCTAAATTTTGCCAGCCGCCCAATTCATCGAAAGAACGGCTGAATTGGGAAACAAAATGAAGCGTGTAATTCTGATCGCAGCCGTATGGCCCCGGGACATCGGTTTGAACAGAGCCTTCAATCTCGTTTGGCCCCGTGCGCCGGACCTTGGCACTCAGTACGTGCATTTGGTATTCATTCGGCAGAAGAAAAGGAATTAGCACTCGCGCCTGGTCGCTGGCGGGAAACGTATAGCGTTGCAAGCTGGCCCGGGTGGTGGCGGTCAGTTCCACTTTTATGCCGCTGTCTTTCAGGAATACATCATAAAAGCCGATGCCTCCGCTTTCCGTGGACTTGTCGAAACGGGAACTGTAGCCGGTACCGTCGAGACCGGGATGTGTCCGCAACGGCCCAACACCTGGCATCATTCCCAGGCCCGCCATTGTCCATTCATGAATATGACTGAAGCAATCGATGTATTCGTGAGTGTAATCGTAACCGGCGCACCAGCTTTCCACCTGATTGTCCGGCGCAATTTTGACCATCCCGAACGGCATCCAAGGCCCCGGTGCGATCATCCAACGCGAATGCGCGGTGCCCGTAAATACATCCACGTAATCAGAAGGGGTGACGGCCAGAGAAGACTGCAATTCCAAATCCTTGTCGAATAGCAGCTGTCCACCGGCGCTAATGCGAATGTGTTTGGTGTGCCCCGACCTTGAGACGGGTGCCGGAATTTCCAACGCCTGCAATCCCGTTTGAATCGCTATCGTTTGGACCGCTGCATCTCCAATTTGAACATCGAGGTTGCCTGGACCGCCGGCGTGATAGAGTTCCACGCGGACGGTTGCCGGCGTAGCTCGCCCGGACGAAACGGCATACGGCGGGGTGGAGACCGCCCGGATGACAGTTTGGCCCAGCGGAGCCAGGGTGACACCTGCGGGCGCGTCCAGTTGCAGGGCGTCAAACAGACACCAACTGCCCCCGCCTATGGCGCGCAAGGCGATTTCATTGTAACCCTGTTTTAATAAGGATGCGGGGAAAGGCACTTGAATCGTTTGCGGCTTCGCCATGCTAAAGTCACCCGTAAGCGATTGATCGCTTCCTCCAGGAAGGAGGTCGCGCTCAAAATTGACGCCATTGATCGTAATGCGGAGGTGCGGCGGATGTTGGTGATTGGCGTCGCAGAAAGCGATGGTGAACAGGCATTGACCGTTCGTCGAAACCTGGCTGAGCACAAACCCAATGGGCAGTGTATTCATTTGGTCCCATTCGTTTCCATTGCGGGTGTTGTAGAAGCTATCCGCCCACCGGTCATAGGGTCCCGGCAGGATACACGGCCAATCGGTCTGTGGATTGGATAGCCCAACGTAAAATGCGCGGTCGGGACTGCCGAAGTCCGCAATAAAATTTGTGTAATCTCCGTGAGCGAGGGCAAACTCGGCGTCGTTGGTGTCCGCAGCCCCGATTTGCCAAAGAGGTTGAGTATCCGCGTCCGCGGCATTTGCGTTCGTGGACGGAAAAATGTTTAATGCGAAATAAAACGCAAGAAGTGAAAAGGCCAAGCCCTTTGACAGCGAAACCAATCGAGGAAACATAATGTATAGATATTTATATTAATTCTGTCGGTGTCAATGTTTATTGGGAAGGTGGCGCGCCACGCCGACACCGTCTGTCAAGCGAGCGGAAGAATTCGCACTTGGACGTTCGGGCCACATAAGGTTGCGTGGCTAAATGCGACGGTAGCAGCGCCATTTGCCATGACGCTTTAGGGCATCGTCCCTATCTTCTGTTTGGTTCAGGATTTCCGCTTATTTTGCTTCTGCTTTAATTCTGGTGCGGCTTCGGCGGCCGAACTCTTTTGCTGCGATTTCGGGATGGATTTTGGATTTGGAATGGCCCTGGTGGCCGAAGCTCCCTTGAGATTTTTTAGTTTCTGATCGTACGCTTGATAACGTGCCCGGGCATAATTGACGGCATCGGCGCCACTTTTGAAGACCGGCATTTGGTGATGATAACCGCCTTTAAAGCCAGGATCTGAAACCGGCAGGAGTTCCGCTGAATCAGCCAGGGCCTGTTCCAAGTGACTGGGACCAACGGAGTGTTGCGGAACAGTGCCAGCGATCGGCACGGCCACACTTTTAAGAGGATCATCCTGACGCGCCTGTGTCAATGTCAACACGCCGCCAACATCTGGAGCCGCAGCATCACGTTTGGTCAGGCTGGGAACGCCAAACCGTTTCTCCACCGTGGCCAAAATGGACGTATGATCGAATGCCGTCGTTCCGGTCACCCGAAACACTGTTCCCGCCTTGATGAACGGTGATACCAGGACGGTAGGCACGCGCGGCCCCAAACGAGTGAAGGTGCAGCCCAACTCTCCCGCAGAATTATCCGGAGCAACAGCATTTGTCGGAGGAATCACGTGGTCATAGCAGCCGCCATGTTCGTCGTACGTAATAATTAAAAGTGTCTTTTGCCAAATTGGGGAGCCGTACAGAGTATAGTAGATATCGTGAAGGAATTGTTCGCCGGCGGCGACATTGCCATCCGGGTGCTGGCTATTGCCAGACAGACCCCAACTCGGCTCGAGAAAGACATAGTTGGCGAGGGTCCCCTGTTTCACGGCCTTTTGAAAGTCGGCAAAAAGTCCGAAATTGGCAGGAGGCGCTGAGGTGATGTCCGACACTGATCCTCGACTCAGCGGCGGAGCATCATACCCATAGACCGCCCAGGTCTGCCCATTTTTTGCGAGCGCCGTAAAAATGCTGGGAGCAGTGAATACCTTGCAACTTTTATCCCGAACAAACCCCTGAGAAGTAGCCATGTGCAGAAACGCACGATTCGGAAAGGTCTCAGTAGGCGCGGAACCAAACCAATGATCACACACTGCGTAACCCGAAGCCAGTGCTGAAAGAATGGGCAACGTTTGCGGGGTGTACATGCCCATGATTTGCCCGGCGGTGGTTCCGGGCACAACCTGCCCGGCCTGGCTCGACTCCCACGCCAATGTGGAATTAAAATTAGTAACGAAACCCTGGTTGGTTGCCGGAACGGGAGGATTCGGCTGCTGCTCAGTGCCGAAAAGCTGGTAGTTCGTATTCAAATAGCCTTCGCCGGGATTTGCGCCCGGCATAAAATAAGGATGCGGAGCGGTCGACTGAATCTTAAACGCCTTAACTTGTCCGCCCTTTCCGTCTGGATTGGTTTCGTTGCCGGTCAAACCCTCAAAGGGCTGGCCTGAGGGCGAAACATTTCCGGAATTGGCGTACAGAAAGCCAAGCATATGGTCGAAAGACCGATTCTCCTGCATGACGACCACGAAATGATCGATCGACTGCAACAATGATGTGGACGTGGGCATAAATTCCTTTCCTGATTAGTTAATTGATTTTAGCGTTTAGCCTGGATGACAAATTAAACCAAATCCGGCTCCATTTTGATTGTCCCGACCCGACTTGAATTACACTCATAAGGCTGCCTTCCTCTCTTTCTGTGAAGTGAACTGATTTGCTGATGCCAACCAAGTTCAGTTCCACATTTGAAGCAAATCAATTAATTTGTCAAATCAGCTTTGGTTACAATTTGGCGACGGCGGAGTGTCACGTGAAAACCACCGTTTTCTTTTTCCTTTTAACTTCCTTATTGGCAGGCAATATAATTTTCCAGTGAAAACTATGCTCTCGCCTCTGCTTTCCGTCCGCCACGGCTCAAGTGCGATTGACTTCTATAAACGAGCCCTGGATGCGGTGGAGTTATTCCGTATCGAAGATGAGAAGGGAGAAATTGTGGCGAAAATGTCAGTGGACGGAGCAGAATTTTGGATCGCCGATGAGTCGCCGAAACATTTCAACTTCAGCCCGGAATCACTCGGAGGCAGTTCCTTCAGAATGGTGTTGGCAGTTGAAAACCCGGACGCCGTGTTTGAAAAAGCGGTTAAACAAGGCGCGAAGGTGGTTTGGCCCGTCGCAAATCAGTCGTACCGATGGCGGGTTGGACGGATTGTCGATCCGTTCGGACACCATTGGGAAATCGGAAAACCGTTGGTTGAATGCGCTGACGAATCGAAACGGCACTAGCTCGCCAATCGGTTGACCCTACCCGCAGAGATCTATTGAGGGCCCAGGTCCGTGTTGCTGACGAAGGCGATTTTTTTGCTGTCCGGCGACCACGAGGGCACATTCATGGATCCTTGTCCACCGTAGATGTAGGCGACGACTTTGGGTGTGCCGCCCACAATGGGCATCAGGCGGATGTAACATTCCTTGTAATAGGGATGCGACTCGGGGTCGATGTCCGGCGGAAAACTGATAAACACAATCCACTTGCCGTCGGGCGAAATATGTGGAAACCAGTTGTTGTATTCATCGTCAGTAATTTGCTGTTGAGCTGAGCCGTCGGGGTTCATCCGCCAGATTTGCATTTTGCCGGTTCTACTGGAATTAAAGTAAATGTATTTCCCGTCGGGGGTATATTCGGGGCCGTCGTTGAGGCCATTGGAATCGGTCAACTGAATTTCCTCGCCACCGGCGGCGGGAATTTTGTAAACGTCGAATTTATTGTTTCGTCCGCCGGTGAAGACAATGAATTTACCGTCGGGTGACCATCCATGGGCGTAAGAGGGCGTGGCCGTGGTGATTTGTTTGGGCACGCCACCAGTTAGCGGTACGGTGAAGATGCAGGATCCACCGCCATGCTGGCTGCTAATGGCCAGCGCTTTACCATCAAAGGCAATGACATGGTCGTTATTATTTCTGTTGCAAAAATCCGTGTTGATGATGGTTTGCTGTTTGGTGGCCAAATCATAACGGACCAGCCTGCCCCAGTCTCCGGAACGACCGCTGATATTGTAAATGAGCGCGCTGCCGTCGCGTGTCCAGTTCGGCGCTTCGAAGGGTTGGGCTGATGCAAAAAGGGTTTCCAGCTTTCCATTTTCTATGTCGAAAATGTGCAGGACGCTCCCGATGTAGTCTCGATAAGGAACAAAGTCCGCCCTGGCCGGGCGGATGATTTGGACGTCATGGAAAATGGCTGTCTCCTTTACGTCGGGATTATGCGCGCAAATAAACAAGCCAACGAAGAGGTCGGCGGGCAAGGCGGCATCAGAAAAATTGGTCCGGATAAAAGTCTCGCCTGAATGGGCGGCAGAAAAGATAAAATCCGCGCCACGCCGCTCAAATTGAATGATGTCCGCATTGGTGACAGGCAGAATCACTTCATCGGTGTTGCTGCCGGGGGCGAGCCGATATTGAAGGGCCGTGAGGCCGACACCGTGTTCCACGGCGTCCACATAAGTGGCATTGGAATCCAGGCTGGAGCGGGCCATCCAGCCGATTTTTCGATGAGGCTCGACGCCCTGGCCGACAAATTCGACACGCGCGCGCACGATGAAATCCCCATTCAATTTTTTCCAGAGAAATTGAAACTGGTCATTGGTGCTCCACATGTTGGCACCGCTGCCGGTCATTGTATAGGTTCCGGCGGCGGGATAATAACTGGAAGAGCCGGAGATTTTAGGAGAACCGACGTCACAGGAGCTGTCGAACTGGCCGAGCGTATTGTCCTGCCCTGATACTGAAAATAATGAAAGGGACATAGCGATTAGAATGGCAATCTTCATGACGTACGGCCGATTTTCTCCATGAGGCGGCTCGGTGTCTCGTCCCGTAAACTGGGGACACCAGATTTTGGATGGTGGGATTAGTAGATTTGTGGATTGGCAGGTAAAGAAGCTCCTAGATTCAAAACGCACGTTTGTCAGCCGTCCCTTCGGGACTTGTATGATCAGGGATCTAAACCTATTTCCAATTGTCCCTCCGGGACATTATCCGGTCACGCCAGGCCGATCCGCAACATAAAACAGCCCGGAGGCAAACCACTTACGCCGCCAGTTGTTCGACTTTGGCGCGCACGGATTGTTCCCATTGAGTCACCTGGTTATCGTTCAACTTCAAAAAGTCCGTGAGTGGTTTCACTCCCGGCAATTGCACGAACGGCATCGGAGCTTTTTCTTTCTCCAGTTCGATATAATTAGCCATGCGGCTGCCCAGGTTGGTAATGGCCACAGACCGGTGCCACTCACCGGTGGGTTTTGGGTCGTTGTGTCCCAGCGCCGGCATGACCACCTCGACCGGCACACCCCAACGTTGCAACAATCGCGCGCCAACTTCGTCATGATTGAAACCGAAAACTGTCTTTTCTGTCTCGCTCAGGGATGCGCCGGAGGTGCGGCATTCTTCGACGACGGCCACGTATTTGTCACGTTCGCCAAGGGCCAGCACCAGCTTGCCGACATCGTGCAACAGGCCGGCGGTAAAGGCGATGCCCTCCGACTCGTCCGTCTCCAGCGCCAGCGCGCCGGCGGCAATGGCAGTGATGTTTGAATGGCGTTGCAAGGCCTCGGCCGAAAAGCCCGGCACATTTTCCTTCGGGGTAAGCGCCCGCATGCCAAACAGCGAAACGGTCATTTGATAAACTTCGTAAAAGCCCATGCGAAACACCGCTTCATTGATGTCCATGACCGGTGTGTCCAGGGCGAAAAAAGCACTGTTGCACCGGCGCAATACTTCCAGGCACAAGGCCGGGTCGCGGCTCAATAGAGTCACGATTTCATCCACGTCCGTGTCCGGTTGCCGGAACAGTTCGATCAATTGGATCATTAGCGTGGGCGTGGGCGGCAGATGTTTAATGCCGTCGATGTACGTGTCCAACACATTTGGATCCACACGCGTGGGCCTGGGTTTATTGTTTGTATCCATCAAATCGCTCTATTACAGCAAATCACTTGCCATTTCCGAACGTAGATTGTGAATTGGGGACCGGGGAATAACCTGTCTTTCTCCCAGATGTTTATGGATAGGCCGATTGAACTCGTGGCCGGGAGCTGTGTGAGCGGGCGAGTTACGCGATTACCGTTCTTCAGCAAATTCAGAATATGGCTTCACAGCGGCCGACTGGATCCACGCGCCGTTGGCGGTCGGTCGAAGATTTAGGGTCAGGACATTGGCCGAACTGTCGCCGAATTTGATCCAGCATTCAGGCAGGAAAAAATCGTGTTGCGGGCCGGCTTCCCAATAGCGGCCAAGCGGATGTCCGTTCAAATAGAGAAAACCGTTTCCGGTGGCCACAAGGTGCAACCGCCATGGCGCCCAAATTCCGGGGTGCGGCGACGGGAGCGAAAAACGCATGCGATACCAGGTCAGCATCGAATTGTCCGGCAACGATGCAGGCCGCTGCCCAATCGAAACGTCCTGCCAACGGCTGTCGCGGAAACCGGGCATCCACCATGCTTTGTCATCGCCTGCGGGCCGTCCGAATTGTTTCAAAGATACATTTGAACTGGACGCGGCATTCGAGTCGCCACCAGTTATATCGGCCCGGGTAATTCCGCCTGGCTGTTCCATTTTATCGCCACCGTTTGCGAAACCATGATTTTCATACAGGAATTCGACAGTACTCGCGCCGGCGGCCAATTGAAAAATCGCGTTGCTATCACCGGAGGCGAACTCGTGCGCCAGCTTTCCGTTGATGGTCGCCAAAACGGTATCGCCGGCAGGAATCCCGACCACCAGGTTGGTGGCAACGGGGCAGGAAACTTTTGTCTTATATAATATGAAATGGCTGTCGAAAACGCCGGCCTGGGCCAGAGTTTCGTCAGGCTTCAGCTTTTTCCAACGCGTGGGTCCGGGATCAGGCCGGGCCTTTGCGGTCGTAATGGTCACACCGTCCGGCACATCGGAAGGATCAGGACGATGAATCGACGTCGCCGCTTCCGGAAGCCATTCACCCCTGGCGGGATCGTTTACGCCAGGGGGCAAATAAAGAATCTTCGAGCCGAATGGATCCAGTTGGTAATCAACCGCAATTTCCGGGGAATTGCCCGTCTCTTTTATCCTGGCGGTGCCGCTCCTCGGTTCCAGGTGCTGTCCGGTGCGGATGAATAGAAATCGTCCCCCATTCTCAGCACGACGTTCAACAACTCTCACGTCATTTTGCGAAGTAAGGACTTTGCAATACACGATCCGCGATCGCGCAATGTCCACGCCATATTTCTGAAGCATTAGACCAATGGCGCGCACTGCCTGATAACGGTCCCCCACCCCGCCCCATTCCCGGATTGGCGCATTGTAATCATACGAGGTTGTGAGGTTGCGAGCCGCCCAATCATCGGGATTGGTTCCCCCAAACAGCATGTAATAGTTAAGAATGGTTTCGCCGTTTTGGATCGTAAACAGAGTGAGGTTGTTAATTTGCGAACTGGTCACGCCGTCCTGATCTTCGCTCAATTTTCCACCCACTTGCGAAAACCATCCGCCTTGTAGTTCGGTCGTCGCCAGCGGCGCGTCCGGTTGTTCGAACCGCAGT
Source organism: Verrucomicrobiia bacterium (assembly GCA_036489615.1). Lineage (GTDB taxonomy): Bacteria > Verrucomicrobiota > Verrucomicrobiia > Limisphaerales > UBA11358 > UBA11358. The sequence goes on from DASXFM010000022.1 coordinate 11,957, forward strand.
TTTCTTATGTCCCGCAAAGTGCCATCCACGTTCCATCGTGGATAAAAATTGCAACAATCAAAAACCTGCCTCAGCAGCGGATCCGTCTGTCCCCGAATCTGGTGCGTCCAACAGGAAATCAGCGGAACATCAATTCCATCGGCGCGGGCATATTGGACCAGGGCTTTAAGGTGATTAATTTTGGCTTCGTCGCTAAAAGAAAGGCCGAAGTCATATTCATTTTCCACCTGCACGAGAATGACGCCCGGTTGTCCCGGCAACTTGCGGGTGATTTGATGCCGGGCAATGACCGGGCAAACGGCGTCATACCAATGCTTGCTCCAGGCAAGAAATACGGGATCGTCGCTGCGCAACCAACCCTGTGGCCGCAATGGCTGTTGCGGTTTTTTGGTCAGCAGCCATTGCGGAAAGCCGCCGGTGCTCCATTCAGAACAGATGTAGGGCCCGGGACGAACAATGATGTAAAAGCCGTAGTGCTCGGCCATATCCAGCCAGTCATTGAAATCTTTCAAATCGACCTTTGAAAAGTCATTGGTGCCGTCGGGCATTTCGCGCTCACACCAATTCCACGGCACGTAGGTTTCCACTGTATTGAAACCGGCTTCTTTGATCTTTTGAAAACGGTCAGGCCACAATTCCTTCGGGCACCGAAAAAAATGAAATGCACCACTGAAAATAAAGACGTCTTTACCGTCGATCGTCAGGCATTGGCTGTCATATCGAATGCGGTCCGGATGGGCAAATGGCCGGCTGGAGGCGGTGCCGGCGCCATAAACTGAAAGGCAACCCAGGAGAAACAGGACGCAGAAAGAGAATTTCAGAAGAGTAATGAACTGGCTGGCGTGCGGAACGCGGCCGTGTGCGGGGAAAGGGGTACCCCCGAAAGCTTTCGGGGCAGCGCTCACGAAAGTTGCGGCACGCCGCGGCTGGTCGTTGGCACAGCCGTTCTCCGATTCACAGAAAGTCAAATGACATTGAACAGGTAATTCCATATTGAAAAATGATCGCCGTTCGAAAGCGGTGTCGCGCCCTGCATGCCACCGCACTCCACGACGCAAGCGCCAAATCGGAACTTTTTGATAGTTGCCAGACATGAATTCGGAAGCAATAGCATGACGAATAGAAAAAACAAGATTCCAAATGAAAAATTGCCATCGCAGCACGATTGGTTTACCTCCTTTAAATGGTCACTGCATTCAGGTCATGTCTGAAAAATGGCCGGGTATTGCTACCCTTTATTCTTTTGGCAGCGCAAGCCGCGAATGCGGACCCAACGCTCCGGCCGGAGGCCACCATGCTCGCGCGATGGATCGGCGAACGGCAATTTCATAATCCTGCGCTGCCCAGCTACGGGGCAATTGCGGAAGCAGACGCACCGGCGGCCATTGGCACAGACGGTGAGCCATACTTCAACGTCAGCCCGTATTCGGCGAACCTGGCGGTGATCGGGCTACTGCAAAGTGGAGCCACAAACTCTTCGATCGTGGCCGCGCGATGGATTGCCTGGTATTTCGCGCATCTTAACGATCAAAACGCTCCGGACGGCGTGCCCTATAACCATTTTTATCACGGCGACGGCGGCGGCGAGACAACCTGCGTCAAGCCGGGCGACCCCGCGCTTTGTCATTACAACGACGCGACTGATAGCGCTGCGGCGACATTCGTCTCGGTGCTTGAGGCGGCGAGCAAGGCGCACATGGCCGATTCAGTGTTGGATACGCCGCAAAGACGGCACCAGGTGGAAAAGCTGGGAAATTTGATTTTGACGTTACAACAACCCGATGGACTATGCGTGGCCAAGAGCAATTATCGAGTAAAATATCTTGAGGATAACAGTGAAGTCTTCGCCGGTCTTGGCGCGTTGGTCAATTTGGAGCGGGATGTTTTCCGTGACCCGCAACGAGTGCGCCTCTATGAAAACGCCGCCCAGCGGGTTCGCCGTGGAATTTTGAATGAGCTTTATGATTCAAAGGCGAGATTGTTTCGCGTGGCGAAGTTTGAAAATGGCAAGTGCCCAACACCCAACCTTGACACCTGGTACCCTAACACGCAGGCCCAGCTTTGGCCGGTCCTGTTCGGCGTGATGAGCCCGACCGATCCACGGACCCAAGCCACGGCGAGTGCCATCAGTGACCATTGGAATGGCCGAACTCGACCGGACTGGGCTAACGATCCAGAACACGTCAATAATGGATGGGTGGAAGCCGGCCATGCTTATGCGGCACTGTTGATGGGTGATACAAACCGTGTACGGAGTTATTGCGAAGCTGTGAGGCGTTATAAACTCAAATCAACGGGCAGTAATCCAATATTTGCAGGAACGTTTGACGTTGACGACGCTGGTTGGCTGTTGCGACTGTTAATTGCCAGGTAAGTACTATAGAGCGTCACACCCCAACCAGTTGCAATATTGAAACTACCGTTAAACATGATGGGCGAAAAATATTAAATACCAGGAACCGACCCTTTTCTTATAGGCCTGTCAGCGGCCAGTAGGGGCCGAATAACCCGCCAAATTGCAATGAACTCCCTTGACTTCTGACACATTCTTTTTGTATACTGAAATAAATCGCAAAAATGCGAACAATAAATCAGGATATCATGACTCCTTCCAAAAACCCTTCACGGTCCGGCAATGGCATTCTATTTCTACTTTCGATCTGCTGCGCCTCGGCTTGCCTGTTTGCAGTCGGCGGTTCCCGCACTTTCGGAAATGCCCTGCCAGGCGATCAACATTGGGACAATCAATTTGGCTTCGTGGGCACCAGTGATCATTTATATGCGGTCAACGCGATGGGCGGAAAGCTGTTCGTCGGCGGCTTTTTGACTGCAGCGGGCAATGCCACGGCAAATTATGTCGCCGGCTACGATGGCACAAATTGGTTTCAACTAAATAATGGAGTCAGTGGCATCTTTAACGATACGTACATTTGGGCGTTGGCCAATGACGGCACCAATCTATATGTCGGAGGCCTGTTCACCAATGCGGACGACAGCGGCGCTATCAACATCGCCCGATGGGATGGCTCGACCTGGCACCCGCTGGCCGGCGGCGCCCCAAATAGTCTGGTTACATCGATTAAAATTGCCGGCACGAATTTTTTTGCCGCGGGTCTTTTCACGTCCATCGGTACCACGTCGGCCAACTGCGTCGCTCAATGGACCGGCCAGACATGGAAACCGCTGAGTTCTGGTCTCAGCGGGGGCACAAGCTTCGTCACCGAAGCCCTGGCCCTTGAATATGACGGTACATACCTGTACGCGGGAGGCAATTTCACAAAAGCCGGTTCCGGGTCAGCCATTAACATTGCACGCTGGGATGGCAGCAGTTGGTCAGCCATGGGTAGCGGTCTCCCGGGGCAGGTCTTGGCCATTTGCAGTCTAAACGGTTACCTTTACGCGGGCGGCAGTTTTACCAATGCGAGTTTAAGCATCACAAATTTTGCCCGCTGGAACGGCAGCACATGGTCCGCGGTCGGCTCCGGACCCGACGGTGCGGTGCAAGCGCTGGCTACAGACGGCACAAACCTGTATGTCGGCGGTATCTTTACACATATCAATGGCATAGCTGCGAACCGGGCTGCCATATGGGATGGGAGCAACTGGCACGCATTAGGCACGGGGATTCAAGGATTCGGTGAAGGCACCAGCCTCGGCGTTTATAACATAACATTGGATTCGCAAGGCAGAATGTTCGCGGCCGGAAATTTTAACCAGGCCGGCGGCCTCGGTGCCAGCCATGTTGCCGGTTGGAACGGGGCGAGCTGGTTCGCGCTCGGCCCCACAACCAGCAAGGGCATGACCCATACTCTTGGCGTCGTCCAAGGCCTGACCAGTGACGGTACCAACATCTATGCCGGCGGCACATTTACCGAAGGCGGCAGCAAAATTGCGGATCAGGTCGCGCGGTGGGATGGCACGAATTGGTGGCCCGTGGGTGTGGCGACAGCTGGCACCTTGCCAGAGGCCGGTCCTATCGCTTTAGCGCTCGGGGGCGGCTATCTTTTCGCGGGTGGTAATTTCACCAACATTGGCCCTTACACCATCACGTACGTGGGGTATTGGGATGGCACAAGTTGGAATAGCGCCGGTGCAGCGGGCCAGGTAAACGCCTTAGCATATGATGGAACCAACATGTGGGTTGGTGGAGCTTTTATTTCTGTCCTGGGCGTCTTTAGCCCGGGTTTGGCCCT
>DASXFM010000037.1:0-6564 GCA_036489615.1 Verrucomicrobiia bacterium
ATGGCCACCCGTGCTTAAGGTAACCCCTCCGAAACTGGCTGCATCAAGGTCCCAGCGATTGGGATAGTTAAAGGTTGTATCGCCGGCCAGTGTGATACTGTTTGCCAGGCCATACACCGCCCCGCCGGTATCCGTGATCGCGCCATTGCCATTCACGCCCGTGCCCGAAACAACAATCGGCTTGCCCGCCGCATAGCCATTCGCATCCAGCGTGCTGCCGTTGGCAATCACCGTATTACTGCTGCCCGAACCCAGCGCGGTCGAGCTGCCGAGTTGCAAGGTGCTGCCGTTCGTCACCAGCACCGAACCGGTAAAGGTATTGGCCCCCGCCAATTGCAATGTGCCTCCAGCGCCTTCAGAAGTCACCGAGCCAGCCCCTCCAATGACATTATTGTTTATCTCCGTATTGTTCTGCGCAAAAGCCAGGTTGCCATTGTCGGTAATGTTGCCCGCAGGCAGGCTGCCATTGGCATCATTATTGCCAACCTGCAGCACGCCGTTGCTAATGATAACGCCACCGCTCAAGGTGTTAGCGCTGCTGTTATCGAGCACAAGGGTTCCAGCCCCCTGCTTCAACAATTCCCCGGATCCGGCCAACGCTCCACCACCACTAAACATGTAGGTTAGAGCATTATTGCTCACGGTGATGCCACCGGGCGTCAACGAGGTTGTCAAATTCACCGTACCAGCACTTGCGCCATCCAAGAATTGCACAAACGCTCCGTTGGCGTAAATACCGGCGGTATTTCCTACCAGCCAATTAGCCGTCGTCGTGTCCCAGTTTCCGTTGACCGAGCCGGTCCACGTATCGCTGGACGGTCCCGCCGTCAGGACCAAATCAATCGAAGTATTTGCCGTGTTATTGGAAAGATAGCCGACGCAAAGCGAGGGCAGCGTGCCGACGCCGAAATTATAACCTGCTCCACCGATCGTCCCATTGTATTTGATAATGCTGACCTGAACCGGATACGTGGGCGAGGATGGCACTGAAGTAATATTAACAATGTTGGTCGTGCCGCCTGTCGCCAAGCCTGAAATAACTATTTCAGTGGTAGACCGCGCTACCGCCACATTGAAGGTCGAATTGACCGCGGTAATGTTGCTGATGGGCGCGCTGGCCGAACCCGCCGTGCCGCTCAATGTCACCGTACCATTGGTAGTATTAATGGCCGCCGTTCCGCCGCCATTCGCAATCACATTGGCGATCAGGGCACCGCCTTTGATATTAATCGTGCCCGCCGTGCCGGCCGTCACCGTTCCAGAGACCGCGCCCAGCGTGAGAGTATTATTAACGAGCAACGTGCCGTTCGCGCCGAACGTCACATTCGTGTTCAGGTTCACAACGCCCGTGCCCGTGCCACCGGCGCTAACCGCCTGGTTACCGATCGTGGCGTTGTTCGCATTGATAGTTCCGTTATCCAGTGTAAGCACGCCCTGCGCATTCGCCCCGGCGTTACCGCCTTCACCCAATTGCAAGGTATTCGCAAACAGGGTCACATTGCCGCCCGTAAAATCACAAAGCGCACTGCCGGAAATCTGTGGCCCTCCATTGGCGTTGCCAATCCAGACATTGGCGATGCGTCCGCTGCTGCCCCCGCTAGTGAAATAAGCTGCAGGCAAATTGCCGCCCCCGACAAACGCCGGATTGAATTTCATCAATGCCCCGGACGCTGTCGTTCCCGCCCCACCCACAATCAAATTACCGCCGATAGAAACGTAATCATTAAGGCCCAAATAAACCGCGCAGGGCACAGAATTACTGTAAGTCTGGTTACAGACTTGAAAATCCTGGTTCAGCGTGATCGAATTGGTTTTGGCCAGATAGAGCGTGCCGTTGGCACGGATAGGACCCGAGCTGGAGTAAACCGTGTTTGATCCTGCTACATAAAGCCAGTTAGCGTTGGCATTGCCTCCCACGTAGGAGGCGCTTTGCAAAAAATTATCCAGGCCGGACAAATCCAGCGTTACGTTGTGCCCATCCGCATCCACCGATGACCCTTGCCCCACGTTAACGCTGCCACCCACATTCAACGCCGCACCGGGACCGGCAATAGTGATTGTTTCCACTGCACTAGCGGGAGCTGGATTGCCCGGCGAAGTTATATCCGCGCCGACCATTAAATGCCCCTGGCCCGCACCAAGACTCATGGTGACGCCGGGATTAATGAGGGTCGTATAGTTGCCATTGGTGGGAATATAGTCCAATTCCCAAATTGGCATTTGGGCTACGCCAGATGTGCCATCCAGCAAATTGTTGATGGAGACATCGTTATTGGCATTGGCACCCACGCCATTAAATACAACCTGATTGTAATAAGTCTGCTGCGCCCCGGTCCAGTTGGCTATGTCGGTCCAATTGGTATCCGGGGTCACGCCGGGGACACCGGCCCAAAAATCGGTTCCTGCTTGTGCCGGACGAACAGCAAAGAGAGAGAGTGCTGCCACCATAGCGAGTTGGATCTTTCCGGCAAACCTGCGAATCTTGAATTTGGTTTTCATGGTCATGACTTATCTTGATTTAAACTGGCAATCTAACGGCCTGTCAAACAGCCGGAATACGGCTCCCATTCCGCGCCCAACGTGGTGATGCGAGCAACCTATCATGTGATAACTTGGGCTGAATACCCCTCTTTGGAGGGGCCATTTTTATTCTTCAGCATTTTCCCATTTTATTTTTTACTCACTCAACCAATCCAGATTGTTCTAAGAACTTCAAATGGTTGAATCTTTCTTCTTCCTTTTTAATAGAGAACCAAAAAGCCAGCCTGCTCCCGCTCCGGCGATAGTCAAAGTCGTCGGCTCCGGCACAGGAGCGACATTGTAGCCCAGGTTAGCCGCCGAATAGATAGAATCTGACTGGCTCGTCTGGTAGAACGTCGGATTCGGATTACCCGCATCACTTGTGTTATAATCGTATTCTCCCACGCGGGAGAATTCGTAGCCTGGGGTAGCCTGGACAAATGGGCCGTAGCCTTGACCGTAATTGTAGGGACCGTAACCATTTGGGCTCACATTCCATGTGATCTGGCCGTTATTTCCCGAGTCCGGTGAATTATTGCTAATCAGGTCTCCCCACGGATCCACACCTCCAACAACAGTGGCACCAACTATGTAATAAGTATTATATGAGAGAGTCGCCGTCGAAATCGGCACCCAGGCATAACCATTTGCCCACAGGCTGGGAGCTCCCGCCGACACGACCGCCGAGGCAATCACGTTGCCGCTAAGATCCCAAAGGGAAACCGTATGGCTATCCACCAAGGCCGCATCATTGGGGTCGGCATAACCAAGATAGTTCACGCTGACATTAAAGTAGTAAGGGGTGAGGATTTGGCCGCCAACAATTCCAGTAAATCCATTTTGATTGAGCGACGTCAGGTTCACGTTCGGTTGATAAAGGATGGAATTATCGTTTTGGTCATTGTTCACTTGCGCCATGGCCGGAGAAACCGCCGCCAGGCATAATGTCCACGCGATCATCGAAATTAACTTCTTGTTCATAAGTTGATTATTGGTTCGTCTCTGTTGATTTTTTGGCTGATGCAAATCTGACTTTCATTGTTTCTTTGGACACATTCCATGCGATGTCTCGAAGTAGTGGCCATGTTGAAGAGAATAGCAGGGCAACGATAAATAGGAATGGACAGGAAACCGGACTATATGGATAATTGACCGCTCATCGCGATACGAACCGTCATTGTTTCAGGCATCGGCTCCCTGATAAACCTGCGGTCGAGTAAATCATAAAAGCCCAACGAAAACCGACTACCTGTGAGGAATAATCATGGCATGCCCTCGCCGGAACACACATGGATGACTGGCGCCGAAATGTGAAATAAGCGCGTCCCCCCCGGCAACTCTCCATCCCGACCAGCACAAAAAACTCATACCTGCAGAAGTCGATGTGTCACTGATTGCCCTGTGGACGAGTATCGATTTCCAATGGCATAGAGAAAAATCGTGTTTTACTTCCAGTTATAGTTTTGAAAAACTCCGTGTTAAATTGATTTACTCTGTAAAGAAAGTTAACGCGAATTTTGTCAAAACGCATGGCACGCAGTAAAACCCACACCGTACGGCCCCCGGAGTTATTACCCGTAAGTCCTTCTCCTTTGGCGCGCCGTCTTTTGTGGCATCTTTTCTCACTGGACACCAGTTGTGTTGAAAAGCCTGAGCATCATGAGTCTTTTGAAAAACCCGGGGTACACCTTTTTTGGGTGCTTTCGGGCAAGGGGATCATGGAAACTCAAGGACATCAATATGAGTTGCGCCCGGGCAATTGCGTTTGGTTTGTGGACATGATGTATCCCCGGATGTACAGCCCTGCCCCAGGAGAAAAAATCGTCAAACGCGGCTTTCGTTTCGGTGGCCCGGGTTTGGAACGATGGCATGAGGAATTTGGAGGTTCGAAAAGAGCGGAATTCATTTTAGAGGACGTCAGCACCATCCTTTATACCTACCGGGAGATTTCCCAGATTCTCAAACGCAAAGCGACCGGGTGGGAATGGCAGGTGCATATGATCCTGACCCGGATCCTGGGGTTTTTGCTGTCTTCGCGTAATTTGCTTTCCTCGGGCCGCCTCGAATTGCCACCGGCCATCATCCGGGTCTTGAATGCCCTGGCCGCAAATCCATTTTATGACTGGAAGGTTACGGATTTGGTTTCCATTGCGGGGGTCAGTTACTCCGGACTGCGCAGCACGTTCTACAAGGCCCATCACCAGAGCTTGCACCATTTTCTCCAACGCAATCGGCTGGACCAGGCGCGGCTGTTGCTTTCGGATACGCGGCTCTCGGTAAAACAAATCGCGGCGCAAATGCACTTTTCGAGCGAATTTTATTTCAGTCATTTTTTCAAGAAAATGGGCGGGATGAGTCCTTCAGAATTTCGCAACCGGTTAAAAGCGAAGAAAATTAATTTGCGGAACAGTGACCCTTGATAAACAGCCAAACACGGCGGCCTTCGGGTCGTAGCAATTTTGGCATGCATTGTAGCACATTTCCTATTCCTAAAATTTGAAAAGGAAGGGAAGATTTATCTTCGAATTATAACCATAACCGTAAAGAGCGCTTTGCTACTATCCCGATGATCTCACTCATGTCTCATTGTGCCGTAAAAAAAACGACCCAGGTCTTTTTGCGCCCGTTTTTTCTGTTCACTTTTGCCAGCTGCCTTTTGACGCTAAGTGCGGTAAAGGCTGCGGACGCCGTCCCGGGAAGTCCGGAATTGCCGTTGACTTATAAGGGACCAAAACCTTCCGGCACCAATTCCGTAGATGGGCATCTTCTTTTCAGCCCCGATGTCCAGAACATGGAGATTTATCGCTCCAACCGCAAACCTTCGGCTTTTTATGGCGGGCCGGGTTATACCTATGCCCACCATATCGACCTGGCCGCCTGGAAAGGCCGGCTCTATGCCGTCTGGGGCGCAACGCTCAAAGACGAGGACACTCTGCCTGCCCGCGTGGTTTATGCCACCAGTGAAGATGGCTTTCATTGGTCGGAACCCAAGAATCTTTTTCCCCCGGGACAAGGATGGAACATGCGGTTTTATTTCTACCACGCAACCAACGATACGATGCTGGCCTTTGCAGCGGCGCTGAATTCTCCCGATGATAAGCACTTAAAAGAAGACCACAAATCCACGATTTATGTGCGCCAAATCTATGCCAATCATGAATTAGGCCCGGTGTGGACGCTGCTGCAACCGCGTTCGTGGGACCCGGCGCCCTACACGCAGAGCAAGGACGCGGCCTTTGTCGCCGCTTGCGCGGAAGCGGCCAACAACCGGCCTTTGCTGGAGCAGCAGGATTACGGCGAACTTTTGGGCGACCGCAAGATGTCCTGGCATGATCCGAAAAATTGGCCGGGTGGAAAAATTGGCGGCAAGAGCAAATACTGGACATTCGGTAAGGCGATGGATTTCTTTCACCGGCAAGACGGGACGCTGATAGGCCTGAGCAAACTGGGTTTTGTCACGGAGTCATCTGATGGCGGCAATACCTGGTCGATGCCGGTGGTACCCAAAGGAATCGTCACTGGTAGCGCCAAAATCTGGGGCCAGCGCACGGGCGATGACCGGTATGCTTTGATTTATAATCCATGGCCCAGCCTGCGTTTTCCTTTGGTGATCGATACGAGTGATGACGGCATCACGTTTCACGATATGCGCCTCGTCCATGGCGAAGTACCGCCGATTCGTTACGCGGGCAAGGCCAAAGGCCCCGGGCCGCAATATATCCGTGGCATCGCCGAATGGGCGGGAGATGCTGAGACCATCAAGAAGTTTGAGCAATCGGCTATTTGGATCATCTACAGCATGAGCAAAGAGGATATCTGGATCAGTCGAATCGCGTTGCCCGTGAAAACTGACACCACGGAACCGGTGAATGATACCTTTGACGATGTGCCGACGGGACAACGCATTCCCAACTGGCACACGTATGCGCCGACCTGGACGCAGGTGGACATCGCCAAAGACGCGCAGAGCAATAATCAATTTTTGGAATTGGTGGACAGCGACCCGGTGGATTATGCGCGAGCGATCCGGACGTTTCCGACAAG
>DASXFM010000047.1:0-3172 GCA_036489615.1 Verrucomicrobiia bacterium
GGCCAGGCATTTATCATGGGTCGCGTTGGAAACGTGCCGGGATTTTCCAATCCCCTCCCCAGCGGTTATTGGCTGGCATTGAATAACGCCACGTCGCAATGGCAACTGTATGCTTCAACCAATCTGCTCGCGTCCGGCCCGGCAACATTCCCGGCAAATACGTGGCACAATCTCCGACTCGCCATGCAAGGCATCTCGCTGCGCTGTTACGTCGATAATATTTTAGTCACCAATATCACGAACTACACGTACTCCAGCGGCATGTCCGGCCTAGGTTGCAGCGGCTGGTACGGCGCGCAATTTGATAATTTTACGCTGCGCCAATTGCATAGCGACGACTTTGACCTGGCGCTGAACGCCACCGCAAGTGCTTCTTCCGTATGGCAAAACGAAGCCGCCTATGGACCAGCGATGGCCAACGACGGCAATCCGGACACGCGATGGAATACCGCTTCTCCGACGCTGTCGAATGAATGGCTGGAAATAGACTGGCCTGAGCCGATGACATTCAATCGCACTGCCTATTCACAATTCGCCAGCCGGATTTTTGGCTATCAAATTCAGCATTGGAATGGAAGCAGCTGGATAACGGACATCAATGGCGGCACGATGGGCGCCTACGCCACGGACGTTTTCCCGACCGTTACGGCCTCGAAAGTCAGGCTCGTGCTGACTAATATGACGTCTACTCCATCCATCTATGAATTCTATGTTTATAACGACTCCCCGCTGCCGGCGCCGATTCCCTCAATCTGGATCAATGAATGGATGTCAGACAATACGCATACCGTGGCCGACCCGGCAAACAGCCTGTTCGAACCCTGGTTTGAACTGTATAATGCCGGGACCACGACGGTGAATCTCGCCGGCTATTATCTGACCAGTTCACCGACTAATTTATTTCAATTTCAAATTCCGTCTGGTTATTCAATTGCGCCCGGCGGATTTCTCCTGGTTTGGGCGGATGGCCTGGCCTCTCAGAATTCCGGTTCGGATCTGCACGTCAATTTTCCACTGCAACCATCGCCGGAGATTGGATTGTTGAACAGCACTTCGCCGCCCGCGCCGCCCTCAGTCGGCGCCTCGGTGCAACAATCGACCATCATCGCTTTGGTGAACAGTGCCGGGCAAATCGTCGATGCGGTGGACATCATCCCGCAATCAGCAGACACCAGCAGCGGCAGCAACCCCGATGATGATCCAGGCGTCCTCAACCTGCTTGTTCCCACGCCCCGGCGCTCGAATGATCAGATTTGGGCGCTTTCGGCTGAACAACTCCCCGCCACCAGTACGGTCGCTCTAAATTTCAATGGATTTCCCTATGCGTCGAACCAGATCCTTGCCGCCAACTCTCTGCAAGGACCGTGGACGAATCTTGCGACGGTTTTCTCAGACGGCTTTGGCGCATTCAGTTCTACGGATACAAACCCGGCGGCCCGAACAACCCGATTTTATCGGGGAGCCGCAATTCCGTGAGATTTTTATAATAATATATGATTCGAAAATTTTTTGTCCTCTTTGGGTTGATCCTGGCTGGATGCGCTCCGTGTTTCGGAGAAAGCCTATCACTCGCGGGCGAATGGCGATTTAAATTGGACCGCGCCGACGCCGGCTTTGACGGACGTTTGTTCGATCATACGTTGCCGGATAAATTCCGACTCCCCGGCTCATTGCCCGCCGAGGGAATTGGCGATGATATTTCCACCAACACTCCCTGGATGGGCGGGGTAAAGCAAAGCCCATGGTATTGGGCTCCGGAATACGCGCGATATCGCCAGCCGGGCAATGTGAAAGTGCCGTTTTGGCTGCAGCCGGAGAAATACTATTCCGGAGTGGCGTGGTTCCAGCGTGATTTCGAAGTGCCAAAAAATTGGAACGGCAAGCGCGTCACCCTTTTCCTCGAACGACCCCACTGGGAAACTCGCGTTTGGCTGGACGGTCGTCTAATTGGCACCAACGACTCGCTCTCTACGCCGCACGAGTACGATTTTGGGCTGCTCGCCCCCGGCAAACACACCCTCACCATTCGCGTGGATAATCGAATGATTGTGAACATCGGCGAAAATTCCCACGCCATCACCGACCATACTCAGGGTAACTGGAATGGCATCGTCGGCAAAATCGAATTGCGCGCCACGCCCCCGGTTTGGCTCGACGACGTGCAGGTCTATCCAGACATCCAAACGCGGTCCGCGCTGGTAAAAGTCCATATTGGCAATGAAACCGGCCAGTCCGGCAAGGGAGAATTATCCGTCGGAAAACAAACCGCGCCGGTGGCCTGGGATGCGCAGGGAGGCGATGCGTCCGTGGAAGTCGCCCTGGGACCGAACGCGGAATTATGGGACGAATTTAATCCCGCGCTGCAACATTTGACCGTCACGCTCCGGTCACCGGAACGAGACACGCGTGAAGTCACCTTTGGCCTGCGGCAAATCTCGACGGCCGGCACTCAATTTCTCATCAACGGTCGCAAGACCTTTATCCGTGGCACGCTGGAATGTTGTGTCTTCCCAAAAACCGGCCATCCGCCAACGGACATCAAGGATTGGGAACGCATCATCCGGGTGGCGAAGTCTTTCGGATTGAATCTCTTTCGCTTTCACTCTTATTGCCCTCCGGAAGCGGCATTTGAAGCCGCGGATAAATTGGGATTCTATTGCCAGGTTGAGACCTGCTGGGCGAACCAATCCGCCACTATCGGCGACGGCAAACCAGTGGACGCGTGGGTTTACCGCGAGACCGAAAGAATTCTAAAGACGTACGGGAATCACCCTTCCTTCATCTTGATGCCTTACGGCAACGAGCCGGGAGCCGAACGTTCGTGGCTCGCAAAAAAAGACGGATCGGATTATCACGCCTCGTCGTTTGATGATTATTTTACAGATTACGTGAATCACTTCAAAGCGCTGGATTCGCGGCGACTTTGGACCAGCGCTTCGGGCTGGCCGCAGCTCCCGGTAAATCAGTTCGATGTCACCCCCGATCCCCGCATTCAAGCCTGGGGCGCCGGCCTCAAGTCTCGCATCAACGCCAGGCCGCCAGAGACCACGACTGACTATCGTCATTATATCGAACAACGGCCCGTGCCCGTCATCAGCCACGAAATTGGCCAATGGTGTGTCTATCCGGACTTCAACGAAATCCCCGAATATACCGGCTACCTTAAGCCAAA
>DASXFM010000055.1:0-26971 GCA_036489615.1 Verrucomicrobiia bacterium
TGCGCGAGTCGAGTTTGCCGGGAGCCGGGAATGCGGCGTTGCCGGTCGCCGATTCCGAAATCGCAACGGCAGGTGGCGCCGCCACTCGCAAATCGCAAATCGCAAACAATCGCCGTCTTCTGGCGGGTGTGGTGAGCGGCATCGCGCACTACGGAAATTGTTTCGGTATCCCGACCATCGCAGGGGAAATCTATTTCGATAAATCCTACGAAGGCAACCCATTGGTGAATGCGTTTTGCCTGGGCGTCTTGCGACACGACCAAATCGCCCGCGGCGCGGCGCGCGGAATCGGCAACCCGGTGTTTTACGTCGGCCCGGCCACTGGCCGCGACGGCCTGGCCGGCGCGGCGTTTGCATCGCAGGACCTCACGGAAGAATCGGCCGAGCAACAGCGCGGAGCGGTGCAAGTGGGTGATCCGTTCATGGAAAAACTCGTATGCGAAGCGTGCCTTGAGTTGCTGGCCACAGGCGTGGTTGCGGGCATCCAGGACATGGGCGCAGCGGGCCTCACCTGTTCCACGTGCGAAACGGCCGCGCGCGCCGGCACGGGGATCGAAATCGAACTGGACAAAGTCCCCCAACGGGTCCCGAACATGAGCAGCTACGAAATCATGCTCAGCGAATCGCAGGAGCGCATGCTCATCATTGTTCACAAGGGCCGCGAGGATGAAGTTAAACGGATTTTCGACAAATGGGACCTGCCCTGGGCCGAAGTTGGATTCGTCACCGACACCGGCCGCATGGTGGTCAAACAGCACGGCCGCGTCGTCGCCGATATTCCGGCAAAAAAAATTGCCGATGAATCCCCGATTTATCAACGCGAGGCGCGCGAACCGGGTTATTTGGAGTCGGTGCGGGCATTCCGGGTCGACGGCATTGCCGATACCAGGAATCCGGGCGGCGACCTGAAGAGATTATTGGCGTGGCCAAGCATCGCTTCCAAGAACTGGATTTACCGGCAGTACGATCACATGGTCCGGGACGGTTCGGTGGTTTGCCCGGGGAGCGACGCGGCGGTGATCCGCATTAAATCTGATTCGCTTCCGGATGCTGATACGGGTAAGGCGGCGTCCGCGATTGAAAAGCTCATCGCGCTGACCGTGGATTGCAACGGCGCATATGTTTACCTGGACCCGTATGAAGGCGGGAAAATTGCGGTGGCGGAGGCCTGCCGGAACCTGGCCTGCTCCGGCGCGGCGCCGCTGGGTGTGACGGACAATTTAAATTTTGGAAATCCGCTCAAGCCGGAATTGTTTTGGCAATTGAAAGAATCCGTGCGCGGCCTGGCTGAGGCATGCCGCTTCTTCGACACGCCGGTGACCGGGGGCAATTGCTCGCTTTACAATCAAAGTCCCGCCGGCCCGATTGATCCCACCCCGACGGTTGCTGTCGTGGGCCTCATCGAGAAACTGGAATATGTGACGACCCAATGGTTCAAGGACACGGGCGACGCCATTATTTTGCTGGGCGCACCGGTGGACTTGAACGACCCGTTGCGGGGCCTGGGCGGCAGCGCGTATCTGCAGGCGTTGCACGGCAAAAAGACCGGCTCGCCGCCGCGTTGCGATTTGGAAACGGCAAAAACCTTGCACACGACGCTCCTGGGATTGATTCAAAGCGGGCTGATCAAAAGCGCGCACGATTGCAGCGAGGGCGGATTGGCCGTGTGCATCGCGGAAAGCTGCATCAGCCGGCTGGTGGGGCGCGAGACGCCCGGGTTAATTGGGGCGCAAATAGACCTGACTTCACTGATGGACCCAAACCGCGCGGTCCGCCTCGATAGCCTGCTCTTCGGCGAGACGCAGTCGCGGATCGTAGTCAGCTGCGCGCCGTTGGACGCGGTGAAAGTGGTGGAACGGGCAAAATTGATGGGCGTCCCGGCCACGCAAATTGGCTCGGTCGGGGGAGACCAACTGACGGTCAGAATTGCGGCGACGGAATTTTCGGCGCCGCTCAACGAACTCCACGATGCGTGGTGGAATTCAATCGCCCGCGCGATGGAATAAACGGCTCGCGCCGGGCCGCCATTTTAAACCTGTGCCGTGAAACGCACACCTGTGGGAGCTTAAATTGATAAGTTTATTTGAACGAAATCGCTGACTTTCTTTCAAAAAACTCAACACAACAAGATAAACCGTTTGCTTTAGGACATGGAATTGCGGTAGTCTCGGCGTTCATTCATGCGACAGTTTTTTACCATCGCCACCAACGCATTTATGGAATTGATTCGGCAGCCTGTATTTTTGCTGCTGATGACGGCCTCGGTATTGTTTGAGATGTTTTTGGCGGTGCCATATTACTTTGCGTTCGGCGATGAACCGAAACTGGTTGAAAACTCGGTGCTGGCGGCGATGTTTTTATCGGGTTTGTTTGGGGCAGTGTTGAGCGCGTCATCTTCGCTTTCGCGTGAAATCCGGTCGGGCACGGCGCTGGCCGTATTGTCCAAGCCGGTGGGGCGGGTGCAATTTCTGCTGGCTAAATACGCCGGGCTCGCCGGGGCATTGACTGTATTGACCTACATGAATACCGTGGGCATCTTGCTGGCCAGCCGCATGGCCTTCGACGCTTACGGCAAGACGGACATGCCGGCGATTGGAATTTTTTCGGCAGGCATCATCGCGGCGTACGCGCTGGGTGGTTTCAGCAATTTTTTTCTGCGGCGCACGTTTGTGAGCGACGCGGTGTTTGGCATGGTGGTATTGTGCACGCTCGCCGCGTTCATCATTTTTCGGTATACGACACAACAGGAAAGCCTCGGCACCACGGCCCAGGTGAACTGGAACCTCTTGCCGGCCGCGATTTTGATTTTGTTCGCGCTCTGGATTCTGGCCGCTATCGCCCTCGCGTGTTCAACACGCTTCGACACGATTCCAACCCTGGCGATCTGTTCGGCCGTCTTTTTGGCCGGGTTGGTGTCTGACTATTTTTTTGGCCGGCGCGCCCAAAATGGCGAATGGTGGGCCTCAACGCTTTACAGCGTCATTCCAAACTGGCAACTTTTCTGGTTTGCAGATGCGATTGATACTGGCAAAAGCACATTTCATTGGAATTACGTCGGCAAAGCGCTGGCCTACGCGGTCTTTTATGCCGGCGCGGCGCTCGCCGCCGGCGCGGCGCTGTTTGAAGAGCGTGAGTTGAGTTAGTTGCATTGAGCATGGAACGTCAAAAATTAAAACTGGAACCGGACGCGCAAAGGCGCGCAAGCCGGTCCTTCATTTCATATTTTTAATCCCGTGGATCGAAACCTCCCCAAAAATGGTCTGGTTAATTTAGTCGTCGCGATCATTCTTTTTATCGCGGCGTTCGCCGTCACTTGCCTGGTCAATTCGCTCGCGGGCGAAGGCGCATCCATCTTCCTGGGCGTCACCGTTCTGGTCACCTTCGCAAGCTGGTTCCAAATGCGGCTCGAAGAAAACGAACGGTTGGAACGGCTCGAAGTGGATGAATTGGCGCGCACGCGCGGCGAATCGGCGCTGTTCGAGACCAAAGAATCCGAAGTGTTCGCCGCCCGCCGCTCGCGCGAGCAATTTGAAAAATATTTCGTCCCGGGCTTTGCCGTCTTGCTGTTCATCCTTGAAGCCGGCGGCGCCTGGGCGCTCTGGCGATGGATTGACAAAACGACCACACCCATGATCGAGGCGCGCCTGTGGGCGTCGGGCGCTCTTTTCGGCATTTTCACACTGATCCTGTTTTTGGTTGGAAGGTTTTCGGTCACGATCGCCCGCCTGCAGGATAACCGGTTGTTGCGGCCCTGCTCCAGTTTCATCCTGGCCGGCGCCTATTTTTGCCTCTTTACGGCCCTGGCCATCCTTGGCGTGGCCACCGGATTCCTCCGCGCCGACGTGTGGGTGGGGCGCGCCTTTTGCATCGTGCTGGGATTGATGGCGGCCGAGATGCTCCTGACGTTATTGCTGGAAATTTATCGCCCGCGCGTGCGCGGCAAAATTTCCCGTCCGCTTTACGAAAGCCGGTTCGTGGGCATTTTGGCTCAGCCGGAAAGCCTGTTCACCACCGCCGCGCAAACGCTGGATTATCAATTTGGTTTCAAGGTTTCCGAGACGTGGTTTTTCAAGCTGCTCAAGGAAAATCTTTTCATGCTTCTTCTGGTGCAACTGGCGGTGCTGCTGCTGTCCAGTTGCGTCGTTTTCGTGGAAGCGGGCGAGCAGGCTGTTCAGGAACACTTCGGAAAACCCATCGCGGTCCTGGACGCCGGTGCGCATTTGAAATGGCCGTGGCCGATGGATCATGTCTATCGCTATCGCACCGAACAGATTCAATCGCTTTACGTTGGCTACCAACCGGACGCCAATGAGGCGCAGACGATCCTGTGGACGGTACCGCACAACCAGGAACAAAATTTCCTGGTGGCAACGCGCGCGGCCGCAACGGTGGAAAATGAAACACCCGAGGAAGGCAGCGTGATGGAGCAGGCGCTGAAAGCGCCTCCCGTAAGCCTGATTACCGTCAGCATCCCGATTCAATTTGAAATCACCAACGTCATGCAATGGGCGTATCAGAACAACGACGCCTCGAACCTGCTCTCCGACCTCGCCACGCGCGAAGTAGTGCGTTATCTCGTGGGCGAAGACATCGATGACTTGTTGTCGGGCGGACGATTTGAGGCCGTGCGGCAATTGCAGGACCGCATTCAAGGCGACGCCAACACGCATCAATTGGGTATAAAGATTGTATTCATCGGATTGCAGGACATCCATCCCCCGACTCCGGTCGCGGCGGATTATGAAAAAGTCATCGGCGCGAAGCAGAGTGAACTGGCGGCCATCCTGACGGCGCAGGCGGATGCGATCGAAACCAATGCGCTCTCGCTGGCGCAAGCCTTCACCACCACGAACATGGCCGCGGCCAGCCAATTGCAGTTGGAGACTTCGTGGTACGCGCGCGCGGCCCGGTTCACCAATCAAATCGCCGCATTCGAAGCGGCGCCATCGGTCTATAAACAGCGGGAGTATTACACCATGTTTGCCGACGCGACAAAGAATTCGCGCAAGTACATTTTGCTGGTAACCAATACGCAGGACGTGCTGATTTTTGATCTGGAAGACAAAATCCGGGCCGACCTGATGAACGTCAATCCCGAGTAATTTGAAATGAAAAATAGAAATATCTTAACCCTCCTCATCGGCGCCGTTATCATCGTCGTCTTCGTGATGCTGCTGTTCGCGTTCCAGGTACGCTACGCGCAGGTGGCCGTGGTCACGACATTCGGCAAGCCCGTGCGCAACATTACCGACCCGGGCCTCTATTTCAAATGGCCCTGGCCGATCCAGCGCGTTTATAAATTCGACGGACGCATCCAAAATTTTGAGGACAAGTTCAGCGAGACGATCACGCGCGACAACAATGACCTGATTCTCACCGTTTATGCCGGATGGAAGATTTCCGATGCCGCGGCGTTTTATCCGAAATTTTATGGGTCAGTTCCCGCCGCTGAAAACGCCCTGGAAGGCATGTTGCGCAACGCGAAAAATGCCGTGGTCAGCACCAATACACTGTCGGCCTTCGTTAATCCTGACCGGAGCCAACTCCGATTCGAGCAGATGGAACAGCAAATCCAGGACGCCGTGCAGGCACAGCTGAGCACCAATGATTATGGAATCCAATTGGTGTTTTTAGGCTTCAAGAAAATTGAATTGCCGCAGAGCGTTACCCAATCTGTCTTTGACCGGATGAAAGGCGAACGACAGGTCATCATCAACAGCGAACAATATGAAGGCCAAAAGGAAGCCACGATCATTAAATCCACCGCCGACCGGGTTGCGACTGAAACCATTGCCAACGCCAGTGCGACGGCGGTGAAAATCCTGGGAGAGGGACAGGCTGAGGCAGCCAAGGTGCTGCCGATCTTCGAGAAAGACCCGGCCCTCGCCAATTATCTCCTTCGGTTGGACGCACTGCAACAGGCGCTCAACCAGAAATCCACGCTGATTTTCGACGAACGCACTCCGCCGTTCGATTTGTTCACCAGCATCCCGACCAATGCGCCGTCCGCCGCATCCGCACAATAACCTGATTTGCACATGAACGGCCAAGATCATCACGACCACAACCACGACCACCGGCACGATTCGCCTGAAACTCAGGACGCAGGCTCGCAGGCGTTGGCTGAGGCCCTGGGCAGCAGCTTTACGATTATCAAAATCGTCATGGTCATCATGGTCTTCGTGTTTCTCGCTTCCGGATTTTTCCAGGTGGGTCCGCAGGAAAAGGCCGTGAAGCTTCGTTTTGGCAAGCCGGTCGGCGAGGGTGAAAAAGCCCTGCTGAGCGCCGGATTGCATTGGGCGTTTCCGTATCCGATCGATGAAGTGGTCAGGATTCCAATCTCGCAGATCCAAACTGTGACCTCGGACAACGGCTGGTATTTCACCACGCCGGAAATGGAACTAAGCGGCAACGAAATGCCCGCCGGACCCGACCTGAATCCCGCCATCGACGGATTCCTGTTGAGTTCGGACACCAACATCATCCATGCCCGCGCCACCCTGGCGTATCATGTCGCTGATCCTCTCCGATACACTTTCGATTTTTCCGACGCCTCCAACGCCGTGCGCAACGCGCTCGACAACGCGCTGCTGTACACCGCGGCCAAATTCAGCGCGGACGATGCCCTCATCAATGCCAAGGCCCAATTCCAGGATGCCGTCCAGGAACAGGTCGGGGAATTGCTCGAGGAGGAAAATTTGGGCATCCTCGTTGACTACTGCACGGTGGACAGCAAACCGCCCCGCCAACTCGCGGATGTTTTCAACCAGGTTACGATTGCCCGTGAAAAGCGCAGCGAGGCCCTCAATGACGCCTACAGCTACGCCAATCAAACCACGAACACGGCCATCGCCACAGCGGCAAGCCTCATCAATCAGGCCCAGTCCGCGAAATTTAATTATGTCACCAATCTGGTGGCCAGCGCCGATCAGTTCACAAACATACTGCCCTATTACAAACAGGACCCATCCCTCTTTGTACAGCAGACATTTGTGCAAATGATCGGTCCGGCACTGACCAATGTCGAAGACAAGTGGTACCTGCCGCAACGCGCCGATGGCAAGCCGCGCGAACTTAGGTTAATGTTAAATCGAGAACCGCCCGGAACCAATTCCGCCGGCTACTGAAAATAATTTTTGATATGCAAGTCACTTCACTTTTAAGCCGGGACGAACACGGCCACAGCCACGACCATAAACACGGCCCATCCTGCGGCCACGACCACGAGCACTCCACGGTCCACCTCTGGCAGGCCGTACTCGGCATCGTCCTCGTCCTGAACGCTTATATCGTGGATTGGTTGTTTCCCGAAGGCACCACTGTTTCCAGCTTCAGCGCGTTTTTTGGCGCCATCATATTGATCTATCCCATCGTCGTAACCGCGATCAAAGACCTGCGCGGGGGACGTTTGAGCATTAACGAACTGGTCGCTATCGCCGTCCTCGCCGCGTTTGCCTCCGGCGCCATTGGCACAATTAACGGCCAGGAAAACACCGGGCTGTTCAGCGCCAACGCTACCGTCGGATATAAAACGGCCGGCCTGATCGCATTTCTGATGCTCATGGGCGAAGTCATCGAGAGCCGCACGGCCGAGGGCGCCCGGCAATCCATCGAGTCTCTCATCGAACTCACGCCCACGCGCGCGCGCCGTATTCTGAAGGACGGCAACGAGGAAGAAATTCCCGCCAGCGAGCTGCGAGTCGGCGACGTCATCCGCATCCGGCCCGGTGACAACGTGGCGGCAGACGGCGTGATCGTGAGCGGACAGGGCTCTCTCAATCAAGCCACGATCACCGGCGAATCTTTGCCTGCAGACAAAAAGGCCGGTGAAGAAGTCTATGCCGGCACGCAAAATCTCACGGGTGTTTTGGAAGTGAAAGTCAACCGCGCCGGCGAGGACACGACGTTGGGCCGGGTCCGCGAACTCATTTTGGCCGCGGAAAAAACCAAACTGCCCATCATGAAAATCGTGGACCAGTACATGGGCTATTATACGCCGCTGGTCCTGCTCATCGGCATTTTGGTCTGGGCCTTCACGCACGAATTGAACCGCGTCATCTCCGTGCTGCTGGTTTCCTGTCCCTGCGCGTTCATTTTGGCCACGCCTACGGCAATGGTCGCCGCCCTTTCCGCCGCCGCGCGTTTGGGAATCCTCATTAAAAATGTCGCGGACATTGAAATGGCCGCAAAGATCAACGCGTTTGTTTTTGATAAAACCGGGACGCTGACCACCGGTCAGCTTGCCGTGAGCCGTCTGGCGCCATTGGGTGAAACCAAGCCTGCTGAATTGCTTTTGCTGGCCGCTTCGGCAGAAAAATACAGCAACCACCCTACAGCCAAGGCCCTCGCCCAACTCGCCGGCGAAGCGGGCGTTCCCCTGACTGAACCGAAAGACTTCGCCGAAACAGCAGGCCGTGGAGTCAAAGCCGATATCTCCGGCGCCAAAATTCTGGTAGGCCGCGCGCAATGGCTCAAAGACAACGGGGTAGATTCGCAGTTCGAAAAATCCGTGGATCTGAATGAAGCTGAAGGCTGGAGTTTGATTTTCGTCGCCCGAAACGGCCAATGTGTCGGTTGGGTAGGTTTGCAGGATAAAACCCGCGCCGGCGCCAAAGAAGCGTTGGCCGAATTGAAGGAGGCCGGCGTGCGCCGCATCGCCATGGTTTCCGGCGACCGCCAGCCCGTCGCCAGCCGTGTGGCTGCCGAGATCGGATGCGAAGAAGCCAAAGGTGATTGCCTCCCGCAAAACAAAGTGGAATTTGTCCATAGCATCAAATCCAAAGGCTATCGTGTGGCCGTCATCGGTGACGGAGTGAACGACGCCCCTGCCCTGGCGGCCGGTGACATCGGCATCGCGATGGGCGCGGCTGGCAGCGAAGTAGCCATTCACAGCGCGACGATCGCGTTGATGAACAATGACCTGCGACGATTGCCGTTTCTGGTGCAGCTGTCCCGCAGCGCCCGCGCCGTCATCAATCAGAATTTTGCTTTCGGAGTTTGCTTCATCATTTTGGGATTGTCCGCCTCGGCGTTCGGCATCATCGGCCCGGTGACAGCGGCGATTCTGCACGTGACCGGCACGCTGATTGTCATCTTCAACAGCGCCCGTCTGGTCCGCACCGGCGAAGAGCTGGAGCATTTCCAGGCGGAAACGCAACCGCCGGCTGGAAAGCCGACTGGTCAGATGACGCCGAAAATGGCGTAGCCTGGATTTACGATTTACGATTTACGATTGACGCGAGCAAGTTGGTTGCGGGCAAAGTTATCAATCCAGCCGGATTTTGTCGTGCCCATTCCGTGAACTTGATATTTGCACGAGTGGGAAAGACTGAACGCCGTTGCCTAAGATTATACGAAAAAGATTGGTCAAAAACGGCTTTGCCGTTGTCTTAAACGGTAGACAAACAGAAATGAAAGAAGAGCCATGCCCGTTGCCGAATTAAATCCAAAAACGGAAGCTGCGAGCCAAAGGTCCGCCGAAGTCGTGGTGGCCGTCCGCGGTCTCACCAAGGTATTCAAAGACTTTTGGAACCGTCCCAAGGCCCGCGCGGTGGACAATGTGGATTTCGAGGTTCGGCGTGGCGAAGTGTTTGGACTGCTCGGCCCCAACGGCTCGGGCAAATCAACCACGGTAAAAATGCTCCTGGGCCTGCTCAATCCGACCCGCGGCCATATCCAGGTCTTCGGTCATTCTCCCCATCACGTCCGTACCAAGGAACGGATCGGTTATTTGCCGGAGGAATCCTACCTGTATCGCTATTTGAACTCGCGCGAAACGCTTGATTTTTTCGGTAACCTCTTTCAATTGAGCAAAGCCGAGCGACAAAGCCGAGCCGGCCAATTGCTGGAAATGGTCGGGCTGGGCAAAACGCAAACACGCCCGATTGGCGAGTTTTCGAAAGGTATGCAACGCCGAATCGGCCTGGCCCAGGCCCTCATCAACGACCCCGACCTTGTCATCCTGGACGAACCGACCGCCGGGCTGGACCCCATCGGCTGCCGAGAGGTCAAAGATTTGATCGTCGCGTTGGCGCGCCGCGGCAAAACCGTCATCCTGAGCAGCCATCTGCTCTCCGACGTCGAAGACGTCTGCGACCGCGTCGTGATCTATTACGGCGGTAAAATCCAGGCGGCCGGAACGCTGAAGGAATTGCTTTCAGAACCGGACACACTGCGTATTACCACGCCCGTGCTGCCTCGCCCAACATTGGAACGCGTGCTGGAAATAATTCGCAAGGACATTTCCAACGGCGAAGTGCGCGTGGATAATCCGACGCAAAATCTCGAAAGCTACTTTCTCGCTGTCGTTGAAAAAGCCCGCCAGGCTGCTCATGAAACCAGCGGCGCACAATCCGGAGCGCGCGTGGCTGCCTACCTGCGCGCAGGAGTCGAAGAAACGCCCGCCGGGGAAAAAATGCTTGAAAAACTCGCGCTTCCCCAGACCGCGCGGGAACCTGCCCCTGCCGCCGCGCCCATTCCGGGACCTCGCGTAGACGAGACGAAATTGGAGGCGCTTGCAAAACCCGAGCCAGCCGCCGCGCCCAAAAAAGAACCGGAACAAAAGCCGGCAGACTTGTCCAAGGTGGACGAAAAACTGTCGTCGTTGCTGGGCGGCAAAAAGTAAGCAACCGGCAGTGCAAAAGATTCTTGCCATCACGTGGTTAACCTGGAAAGCCGCCCTGCGGTTCCGGTTGTTTGCCGTAGTCGCGGCATTGCTGGTCCTGGCGGTGGTCGGGCTGCCGCTGATTGTCAAGGACGATGGCACCGCTCGGGGCTTCGCGCAAATCATTCTGACTTATACGCTCAGCGCGGTCACCGTGCTCCTGGGTTTTTCCACACTTTGGCTTTCATGCGGCGCGCTCGCCCGCGACATTGAGGAATGCCAGATTCAGGTTGTCGCCACCAAACCGATCGCGCGCTGGCAAATTTGGCTGGGCAAATGGCTGGGTATCGCTTCTCTCAACGCGGCTCTTTTGGCTTTGGCAGGCATCTGCATTTATGGCCTGTTGGAATGGCGCGCCACGAAATTGCCGCTGATGGAACGGGCCCAACTGCAACAGGAACTGCTCGTGGCCCGGGGCACGGCCAAGGAAGTGGATAACACCGCGGCAATCGACGCAGAGACTGAGCAGATATTGCAGAACCGCCTTAAGTCCAATCCCGGCGTCGCCGCCGATATTAACGAGGTCCGCAATCAGATACGTGAACAGGTCAAATCCGATTTTCAGCTTGTCCCGCCCGGCACTTATCGCCCATGGAACATCGACCTGAGCGGCGTCAAAGGCTATATCCACAACAAGCCCCTGCAATTGCGGATCAAATTCGAGTCGGCCGACCATAACCCCAACGGTACCTACATGGGCGTCTGGGAAATCGGCAACCCGGACTCGACGAATTATTTCCCCATGCCGCCCATGAGCCTTTCTCCGGACACGTTCCATGAATTCACCATTCCGCCAAATCTTTATAGCGACAAAGGTATCCTCAGCATCGTCTTCGTGAATGAAAACAATACATCCATCTTGTTTCCCCTTGAAGATGGCATGGAGGTCCTTTTCCCGCAGGGCAGCTTTACTGCGAATTTTATTCGAGCGCTCGGAATAATCTTATGCTGGCTGGTTCTGCTGTCGGCCATCGGCCTGATGGCGGCGAGTTTTCTTTCGTTTCCGGTCGCGGCGTTTTTTTCGCTCACCATGCTCATCGTGGCGTTTTCCAGCAGTACGCTGGCCGAGACTGTTGACCTGGGCTCGGTCACCACCGGCAGCACTCCTACCGCCGCGACCCGTTCGATCACGGACACGGTTTTTATCCCCATCTTCAAAGGGATGCTCGACGTGCTGAACCTCGTGGAGAATTTCTCGCCGATTGACGCGTTAAGCACAGGCCGTAGCGTTCCCTTAAGCGAATTGGGCGCGGCCTTCGCGCAGATCGTCGGGTTGTTCGGCGGAACATTCGCCATCATTGGAATTATCCTGTTCAGCCGGCGGGAACTGGCCGCGGCGCAAAATCAATGAACTCGCGCGCCAAAAAAACTGTCATGCTGCTCCTGGCAGCGGTGCTGCTTTTTGCCTCGGGCCGCGTGGAAAAGAGCCTGAACGGCAATCGCGATGCGCTGGGCATCACCATCTCGCAACCATTGCAGGACGCCCCGCCGCTTCTGGCCCTTACCACGCAGGCGCTCGGCGGTTTCCGCGGATTGATTTCCAATTTCCTCTGGATGCGGGCCAACGACCTCCAAATCAACGACCAGTATTTCGAGGCCGCGCAATTGGCCAATTGGATCACAGACCTGGAACCGCACTTCACGCAGGTCTGGGTTTATCAGGGCTGGAACATGGCTTACAATATTTCCGTCAAATTCACTTCGCCCGTCGACCGCTGGCGCTGGGTGGAGAACGGGATCAACCTGCTCCGGGACCGCGGCCTGTACTATAACCCGGATGACTTGCTCATCTACCGCGAATTGGCCTGGTTTTATCAGCATAAAATGGGCGCCAACCTGGATGACGCCAATGCCTATTATAAAACGGAATGGGCGCAGGAAATGACCCCGTTTTTTGGCCCTAACGGCACGAATTTTGACACTCTGATCAACCCCCGCACCGCCGAAGAGCGGACCAACGTATTCATTCTCAAAACCAAATATAAAATCGACCCGGTCTTCGCCCAAAAGGTCAATGCCGAATGGGGTCCGCTCGATTGGCGGCTGCCCGAGGCCCACGCCATCTATTGGGGCGCATTAGGATTGGAAAAATCCAAAGAACATCCGGACAAAGTAATCCAGAGCGATGTCATCACCGTGCGCCGGATCATCTACCAATCCATGATGCAGGCGTTTCAGCATGGTCAAATCATCGCCAATCCGTTCGAACACTCCGCTGAACTCGGGCCGAACCTTGCCATCATTCCGAAAGTTAGCGAAGCCTACGAAACCATGATGCGCGAGGACACCAACGACGCCCATAACATCGCGATTGGCCATCGAAATTTCCTCCTCGACGCCGCCTATTATCTCTACGAGGCCAATCGCGTGCCGGAAGCAAAAAAATGGTACGAAGATGTCCGGCAAAAATATCCCGACAAAACAATTCTGCAAAACGATGTCAATTCGTTGCCCGGGAAAGTGCCGCTCGATATCTATTGTGTCGCGCGGGTGCAGGGAGATGTCAAAGACACGTCGAAGGAAGATACCACTGCCGCTATAGAAGGAATGCTCATTCGCTCGTACGAAAACCTCGCCATCGGGCAGGAGGACCGCCATGAGGGCTTCAGACTGCTGGCCGTCAAAATCTGGGAAACCTATATGAACAAGATGAGAAGCTACAAGTCCGATATCGCCCGCGTCGGCCTCGCGCCTTTCAAGTCAATGGACGAAGACGTGCGAAGGGAGCTGCTCGATCCCGTGAACGGTCTGCCCTACGGTGCGCGCGCCATTATCCGCTCTCAATTGGGTATCCCCGGCGACCCCAATTCGCCCTATGGCGTGATCTCCACAAATTCAGTCGTTAAACTTCCTCCTTCGACGAACGCTCCGGCGAGTTCCGGAAGTCCGTAGTCCAATTCATTAGGTTTCCCCCACCGGCAATCGTCGGCGAGCCGAAACCCAACCGCTGATCGCTAACCATTGGACATTGCCCGCATCCTGGGCGATTTTCTGGCCAGAGGTTTTATGGAATTTGGCTCCGGGTATTTGGACTTTGGACCAACCAATCTTAAGGTGAAATATATGAGCGCAATTACTTCATTGTCGGCGCGGCAGCTTCGGCGCGCCGCGGAATTAAAGGAGAAGATACAATTATTGGAAAGCGAACTGAACCGGCTTCCGGATTCACCGGATGGCGGAGGCATCCACGTCGTTCCGAGACGCCACGGGCGCCTGAGGTTCGCCATCAAGGCCGGACTATCCGCAGTGGCCGAATCACGGTGGACGAGGGCTGGCGCGCGTTCGGTCGTGGTGCCGGCGCAGCGGCTGAAACGTCAGTTGAGCAGTGCGGCCCGGGCAAGGATCGCGACCGCCGCACGGTCCAGATTGGAAAGAATCAGGAATATCGACATTACGTGAGCCATCCAGGCTGCGCGCGAAGCGCTCTTGCGAAGGCGGAAGCAAACCGCGTTCTATTTGAACCTGCCCAACATTGAGGAAACGGTGCGCCACAAACGAACCAACGCCGGCGCAGCCACAAGTGTTTTGCGCAAAATCCCTCCAGCCAACGATGCCCGCCCGAGGCCGAATGTTGCAACGGCGGCGGCCAGCGGAGCCAACATCCCCGCCATTTCACCGAATCGCCCGAGGTGTTTGAACCTTTTTGAAAAACTGGCGGCTTCTCGCAAATTGTTCATCTCAGCTTGCAGTCTGAGCCGGTTCAAGTTGCTTTCCACCAGCAAGGCCTTTTTGCGCGTCTGCAGCGCGATCATTTGATTTCCAAACATTCGCGGTCCTTTTTTAATTGTTCGAGTGTTCCAGGCAGGAGGGGCCAATTCTTCAAATGCAAGTAAAGGCGCCAGCCAACCAACAGCGTGGCCACCAGGCCGACCGCGCTCAGGACAAACAATCCGATCACGCCGAACTGATTCCAAACGAGATAGATGACGGCGGCCGAAGCCAGTCCGAGCGTGAATAGGCTCAGTACCACCACGGCTACCACCAGAAATAGGGCCTCGAAGAGATGGAGACGGCTTTCGTGCAGTTCAACGACGAGCAACTCAAGCCGGTTTTGCAGGATGGCCAAAATCGACGCGCCAACACGCCGAAGGGTTTCAGATAAAGTGGGCTGAACTTCTTCCTGGTCGTCCATAATCAGCGGCGGCTTAAAAGCAGGCCAATCAATGCACCCGCACCGAAGGCAATCGCGATGGATTCGTAAGGATGATCACGAATGGCCTGGTCCGCCGCCTTCGCCGTTTCGGCGGTTTGGTCCTGCAAATTTTCGCACGTGGACCTGGCTGATTCCACTGCCTTGGAGAGCCGTTGGCGGACTTCTTTGATTTTTTCACCGGCCTCTCCCGCGGTTGCCTTGAGCAATTCTTCCGCGTCACGCGCCAGGAGCTTGATGTCGGCCGCCAATCGTTCATTCGCTTCGGTTGTCGTCATATCGTCCTTCCTTTCCCACGAATTTGCTCTGTCGGGAATTCGTTGGCAAGGATATTTATAGGACGTATCGGACTTAGGAATCAAAAATTTGCGCGTGACTCCCATGCCTCTGCCCTGTCTAATCAACGTGGAATCACTCGTGGACAATTCATCACGGGAACAGGCGCCAACTGCTTCGCCGCTGCCGGATTTGGCATCGGACGAACTGACGGCATTATACCAGGCGCACAGCCGGGAAATTTATTACTTAACGCTACGATTGCTTGGCGATTCACAGCGGGCTGAGGACGCCACGCACGACGTGTTCCTTAAGGCATTTAGAAAATGGCATGATTTTCGTGGAGAATCTTCCTGCCGCGCGTGGCTTTACCGGATTGCCATCAACCATTGCAGCAACCTGCGCCAATCCTGGCACAACCGGCACGTCTTCCCCACCGACGACGACCTTGTGGAGCAAAACGCCGCGCCCGTGACCGACTCTCCGCTACGCGTCCTGGAAATCAAGGAACTCGGCAATCGCATCCAAAAGACCCTGGACAAGCTGTCCGAAGAGTATCGCCTGCTGTTGCTGCTGGTCGCGGATGCGGAATTGAGCTATGACGAAATCGCCGCCCTGACCGACCAGTCCGCGGACGCCGTCCGCGGTAAATTACACCGCGCCCGCAAAGCTTTCACGACGATGTTTCAAAGAGACGATTGACCTATGAAATACGAAAAGAAATTTTCCCAGGAAGAACAGCAGCAGGTTTCGGAATCGCACACGCAAGCCAGCCAAACCATCCGCGAATTTGCCCTGCCTGAGGACGTACTGCGTTTCGACGCGAAGCAAACGGCGGTGCCGGAGACCGTGGCCGAGCGATTAAGCCGCTCGTTGCAACGGAATCCGCCGCCGGCCCGCCCATGGTGGCGGCGCTGGTTTTGATGCATCAGGTTATGAATTTCCAAACCGAGCTTGAAATACTCATTCGGGCGCGATATCCGATCCTCTACATCTTGAGCAGCGAGGAAACGCGGGTCCAAAGCATGATCATGGACATCGCCTTGAAACGTCAAAAAAAGGTCTTCGAATGGAGCTATAGCACTGGCATCGTCCCCGCCGGGACCTCCATCCAGTCCCAAAAACTCCGCAACGCGGCGACGAAAGACCCGTTGATGGCGCTTGACCAGGTCATTGAACAGGTCGAACCGGCCATGTTCATTTTCAAGGATTTTCATCCGTTCCTGAGCAAAACCAACTTTGCAGTAACCCGTAAACTTAAGGAAATCGCGCTGCACCTGAAGAACAGTTTCAAAACCATCGTGCTGGTTTCGCCCGTAGTCGAAATTCCGACGGAATTGGAAAAAGAGATTACGCTATTGAATCATCCCCTGCCCTCGCGCGATGAACTGGCGGCGCTGCTCGACAAAATCATCGACGAACTGAAACAGTTCCGCCAGGTGAACATCGAATTGGATGACACGGGACGGGACAGGTTGCTGCAGGCGGCGCTGGGGCTCACGCTGGGCGAGGCTGAAAATGTATTCGCGAAAATCATCGTCAAGAGCGAACGCTTGAGCGCCGAGGACGTGAACGAAGTCTTCGCCGAGAAGCAGCAAATCATTCGCAAGAGCGGACTGCTGGAATACTACGCCACGGACGAAAACTTTGCCCACGTCGGCGGATTAAGCCTTCTAAAAGACTGGCTCTCCAAGCGCGCCGTGGCGTTCACAAACGAGGCCCGTGAATTTGGCCTTCCCGCGCCCAGGGGAATTCTTATGCTCGGCGTGCAGGGCTGCGGC
This sequence comes from Verrucomicrobiia bacterium, assembly GCA_036489615.1. GTDB lineage: Bacteria > Verrucomicrobiota > Verrucomicrobiia > Limisphaerales > UBA11358 > UBA11358. The sequence goes on from DASXFM010000055.1 coordinate 16,871, forward strand.
AAAAGCCTGTGCGCCAAATCCGTTTCCAATTTATGGCAATTGCCGCTGCTCCGTTTTGACATGGGCCGGATGTTCGGCAGCCTGGTCGGGTCCTCCGAGGAAAATGTCCGCCGGGCAATTGGCGTGGCTGAATCCGTGGCGCCGGCCATCCTGTGGGTAGATGAAATTGACAAGGCCTTTGCCGGTTCACAAGGCTCCGGTGCAATCGACGGTGGCACCACGGCGCGCGTTTTTGGGACATTTTTGACGTGGCTTTCGGAAAAGACCGCGCCGGTGTTTGTCGTCGCCACGGCCAACGACATTTCTCAATTGCCGCCCGAATTGTTGCGCAAAGGGCGGTTAGACGAGATTTTCTTCGTGGACCTGCCTGCCCCGAATGAACGGAAGGAAATTTTTAAAATCCATATTGCCAAACGGAAACGGGACCCTGCAAAATTCGACCTGGACGCCCTGGCAAATGCCAGCGCCGAATTCAGCGGAGCTGAAATCGAGGAAGCGGTCAATAGCGCGCTTTACGATGCGTTTTACGCCCGCGCAGAATTGGCCACGGAAAATATCCGGATGTCGTTGTCTCAAACCGTGCCGCTGGCCCGGACCATGGATGAACAAATTAGCCGGTTGCGAAGCTGGGCCGATGGCCGGGCCCGCAACGCCAGCGTCCCGCGTGACCCAAAAAGAGAAAACGGCGCCCGAAGAACAGATTTTTGAATTTTGACGAAAATGGACCCATTCTGGAACAACATCTATGACGACGTCAAAGACCGGCGTTACGGAACGCTCTTCTTGGGCACCCTGTTTCTTGGATTGCCGTTGCTGGCCCTGGTTCTTGGCGTTGCCGGCGGGACTTTTGCGGAATTAATGGACGTTCTCACCGGATACCCTGACATCAATGCATTCCAGTTCTTGTTCATTATCCTGCTTGCCGGCCTGCCTGTTTTGACGACCGTTCTGCTCTGGCGGCACTGGATCAGAATCGAGCGCAAAACACACCGCGACCGATTAAAATTCTCGAACTTGTCGCGTGATGAATTGCTCAAGGCGCGGTCTAAACTTAAGGGTCAAATGAACCCGGTCAAATTCAGGCTCGTGGAACGGCCCGCCAAGCGCGCGGCGCTCCGGGCGCCGGACACCGACTTGAAATATTGACGCCTTCCTTCGGCTCAATTGTTATGGCGCAAAAGCTGGCGAATATTTCAGAAAACCAATATGGTGACAGGCATTCAACCATTGGTTTTGGCGAAAGCAGATTTTACCATGAGCCGATTTGGCAATCTTGAACTAGGCGGCGAGGAAGAACATCAGCAACGCGAAAATGCTCCGTTGGCTGCGGACGAGGTCCGGCACCTGGCCCAGGCCATGTCCGCATTTGAAAACGGCGATTTCGAGCAGGCGTTGCGCTCATACTCAAAAGTTCTCGAGTTTAATCCACAAAATACCGCCGCCTGGACCGGGCAGGTGCGAATGCTCATCGAATTGGGCGAGTATCGGGAGGCAAAACTATGGGCGGACAAGGCGTTGGAACGATTTCCGACCTTCCCGGAATTGCTCGCCGCCAAAGCCGTAGCGCTCGCGCGGGGTGGTGATTTGCAGGCGGCTATGGCGTTTTCCGACGCCTCCATCGAAGAACGCGGCGATACCCCCTATGTCTGGCTGGCGCGCGGAGACGTTATGCTCGCGAACAAGGAACGACGCGCGGATTATTGTTTCGAAAAAGCAATGTTCCTGGCCCCCAGGGACTGGTTCATCGCATTGTTGGCTGCGCGCATCCGTTTTTATTACGAACAATTTGTGCTGGCGATGGATTTGCTCCAGCAGGCCATCGAATGGAACGCCGGCCGTTTTCTCTTATGGCTCGAATTGGGCCGCTGTCAGCAGGCCGTCGGATTGCTCAAGGCCGCCCAGGGGTCCTTCACCCAGGCGAAACAAATCAATCCGGATTCCCCGGAAGCAGCGCGCGCGCTCATGCAGCTTTCGCGCGCGGGACTCTTCGCGCGGATGCGGGCATGGTTTCAACGAGTTCGTTAGACAATGACATGCAACGACTGGAAAAATTCCTGAATTCGGTCAACGATATAAATGCGTCCGACCTTCATCTCGTCGCCGGCGTGCCCCCGGCTTTTCGCGTCAATGGCGAAATCATCCTCGCCGACGAGGACGCCTTGACCGAGGACGACATCACGGCCATGGTCAACGCCCTCTTGAACGAGCAACAACGGGCCAAGTTCGAGCAGGATTGGGAACTTTGTATCTCTCTGTTGCACAGCGCCGCCGGACGCGTTCGCGTCACTTTTTACCGGCGCGATGGGCATCCGGAACTGAGCCTTCGTTTTTGCGGTGATCGCGTCGCCTCGCGCGAAGAATTGGGTCTGCCCCAACAGCTTGGCGAATTGGCGCGACGCCCCAACGGTCTGGTGCTGATTACCGGCCCGACCGGTGCTGGAAAGACAACAACCTTGAACTACCTCGTTGACCTCATCAACGGCGAGCGCCGCTGCAAAATTGTGACCATCGAGGACCCCATCGAATTTGTCCATCAGAACAAACGCGCCATCGTCGTGCAACAAGAGGTCATGACTGACGTCCGGTCATATAACCGCGCGCTCATCCACGTGCTGCGCCAGGACCCCGACGTCATCGTTGTCGGCGAAATTCGCGATCACGAAGCAATTTTGACGGCGTTGACCGCCGCTGAAACCGGTCATTTGGTCCTGGCCACCATGCATTCGCCCAACACCGCCCACGCCCTGGAACGGATCGTTGGCGTTTTCGAGGGCAATATGCAACGGCAAATCGTCCTGCAACTGGCGAATGCGTTGCAGGGAATCATTTCTCAGGAACTGCTTCCCGCCGCGGACCGAACACGACGCGTGCTCGCCTACGAACTGCTCATCGCCAACAACGCGGTCCGCAATTTGATCCGCGACGGTCAGCTTCATCATATGGAAAACACCATCCAGACTTCGCGCAAGGAAGGAATGGTTCTCATGGATAACTGCCTCTACGATCTCTACTGCAAATGTCTCATCACGTACGACACCGCCATGAGCCGCGCGCGAAATCCCGACCGGATTCGAAAAAACGATTCCTGAATTATTCCACTATCCCGCGCTCTATCTCCGTTAACTTTCCATCGAGCGTTTCGCGAGCAAGCTGATAACCGGCATGGTCGGCATTTCCCGAAAGGCGCTCGAAATTCTCTTCGATCCGCTGCCGCGCGGTCCGGCAAAAGTAATCGGCCAATCGCTGGACTTCACCATCCCCCGCCCCGTCCAGCAATTGATCCGCGTGCAGACAGACCGCCGTCATCGCAAACAATTCTGCGCCGATATTCACAAAACGAAACAATAACAATTGCTCGCGTTCCAATTTGGGCCCATTGCGTACCATGGCGTGAAAGATCCCGCGCGCGAGCCGCCGGGCGGTTCGCGCCGCGTAACGCAAATGTCGTCTCAACGCCGGATCTCGCGACCCGCCCGGATTGGCGGGCAGCCATTGCGCCGGATACCAGCGCGCATAAAACAAAGACGCTTTGGCCGCCGCGCGCAATCGTTGCGACATGGGCAGTTTTGAATTCAATACGGCGCCGGCCACCTTCAAATGCGGGTCGAGCATTTCGCGTGCGATGAACAATCGCATAATCTCGCTGGAACCTTCAAAAATGGTATTGATACGGCTGTCGCGTAAAAATCGCTCGAGCGCAATCGGCGGTTCGCCGCGATTTTTGAGCGAATCGGCCGTTTCATAGCCGCGCCCGCCGCGGATTTGCATGGCCTCATTGACAATCTCCCAGGACGCCTCCGTTGCCCACATTTTGCACAGCGCCGCCTCTAGCCGCACGTCCGCATGTTTGTCCTTGTCCACGCGGCTCGCGGCGAGCAGCACCATGGATTCCATGGCAAACGTATTGGCCGCCATGCGCGCGATTTTGTCCGCGATCGCCGCGTGCTTGCCGATGGGCGAGCCCCATTGCACGCGCCGATTCGCCCATTTTCGAGAGATTTCCAGGCATCGTTTCGAAAGCCCGGCGCACGCCGCTGGCAGAGTCAATCTTCCCGTATCCAGCGTGGTCAGCGCCACACGCAGGCCCTTTCCAGGAGCCATTAAAATATTTTCCGCCGGCACACGGACGTCTTTAAACCGGATCACGCCGTTATACAGCGCCTTGAGCCCCATAAATCGACAACGGCAAATTACTTCCACTCCCGGCCAGCTGGTTTCAACAATGAACGCCGTGATTTGTTCTTTCGATTTGCCATTGACGATTTTGGCCGGAGTCTTTGCCATGACAACAATAACGCCTGCCCGAGTTCCGTTGGTGCACCAAAGCTTCTCACCATTGAGAATGAATGCGTCCCCGTCGGGCGCAGGTTCAGCGCGCGTCGTCATCGCCGCCGGATCCGATCCCACGCCCGTTTCCGTCAACGCAAACGCTGAGACTTCCCCGCTCGCAACCCGAGGCAGATATTTTCTCTTTTGCTCCTCAGTGCCAAACAAAATCAGCGGCTGGGGAACGCCAATGGATTGATGCGCCGAAATCAGCGCCGTCGTGTTGCCGCACCAACTGCCCAGCAACATCGCCGCCCGGCAATAATTCGTTTGCGACAGCCCGAGTCCGCCGTATTCGGCCGGGACTTTAATGCCGAACGCCCCCAGCTTTGCCAGTTCATCCATCACCGATTGGGGAATTTCACCGGTACGGTCAATTTCATCGGCGTTTATTTTGTCCCGAAGCAAAGTTTCGAGCTTCCTCAAAAAGACTTCGCCGTGGGCGCGGTCATTGTCGCTCTGCGCCGGAAATGGCGAAAATTCAGCCAGGTTGAATTCGCCCATGAACAATCCGGCGGCGAACGTTTTTTCGGTGGGCGTGGTGCGCGCCGCTTCCGTCAGTTCAATCGCCGCGCGCTGGCCGGCGGACATTTTGGACGTATCAATTGTCTCTGGTTCTTCAATTGCCATAAAATTTTTTGCCGGCAGCCGCCATTTGCTTCAGCAAATCGCACGGCGCGAAATGGTCCGCGCCACGATCCACCAGGTTATCCATCGCGCCGACGATTTTTTCAGTCCCCAGTGAATCGGCGTAACGAAGCGGGCCCCCGCGAAACGGCGCGAAACCCGTGCCGTTGATCATCGCAAAATCCACGTCCTCCGGGGCGCTCACGATTTGCTCCTCCAAACACCGGGCCGATTCATTGACCATCAGGAGAACCATTTGTTCCTGCAATTCTTCACGCGAATAACTCGCGGCCAATGGGCCTTGCGCAAACCGCTTTGCCACAGGGTTCGGACGAGCATCCGATTTTTCGTGCACATAAAATCCAGTCCCGCTCTTTCGTCCCAACATCTTTGCCTCCATCATCCGGCCAAGAACGGCGGGAATCTTCATGCGATTGCCAAAATGAGCCGATAACGTTTTGGCCACGTGCAGCGAAACGTCCACACCCACTTCGTCAATCAGCCGTAACGGACCCATTGGCATCCCGAAATCGAGCATGGCCTCGTCCAGCCTTTCAATGGGCGCACCGCTCTCGAAAAGAGCGCCCGCCTCGATTAGATACGGCATGAGAATTCGATTCACCAGAAATCCGGGGCTGTCTTTGACCACGACCGGCAGCTTCCCAACTTGCCGGACGAATTTAACCGCGCGATCCAAAACTTCCGGCGCGGTCTGCCGGGCAACGACAACTTCGACCAACTGCATCCGGCGTACCGGATTGAAGAAATGCAAACCCAGGACACGCTCCGGCTTTCGCGTGCCGGCGGCCAATTCTGAAATCGGCAGGGCCGAAGTGTTTGTTGCCAGAATAGTCTCCTCGCCTGCCAGCGCATCCAGGCGCTGAAAAATGGTTTTCTTCAAATCCAGATTCTCAACGGCTGCTTCAATAACCAGGTCCACGTGCCGCAATGGGACCTCGTTTGGCGCGGGAAAAATACGATCCAATCCGTCGCGGGCTTCGCCCCGGGTCAAAGCACGGCGCTTGACGCCGTCGCCATAAATCTTTGCGATGCCGCTCATGCCGCGCGCCACTTGCTCGGTATTCACGTCGCGCAAAAGGACGGACAAATGCCGCGAGCTCAACCATTGCGCGATGCCCGCCCCCATCACGCCCGCGCCGATCACCGTCGCACGGGAAATCGGTTTTGCGTCACGGGTCGCCGCCGGAAATTTTTTGGCCCGCTCCTGCAAAAAGAAAACCCGAATCAGGTTTCGGCAAACGTCCCCTTGAACTAATTCGGCAATCCCGTCACGTTCGAGTGCCAGCGAACTGGAAATCGATTCTGAAATGCCGCGCGTAACCACTTCGAGCGCTTTGAGAACGGCCGGATAATGCCCGCGCGTCTTCGCCATCAATTGCGGGCGCAATTTTTTTGCGATCAAGGTTGCGGCCAAAGGATTGTTCACCAGCCGATGCCTGGAACGGTCCGGCTTTCCTTCCTTGATCCTTTTTGCCGCAAAGGCAACCAGGTTTTCGGCGGGAACAATATCATCAATCATTCCCAGTTTTAGCGCGGCGCGCGCCGCGGGCGTTTTGCCACCCAGGATAATATCCAGCGCTTTCGGCAATCCAATCAGGCGCGGCAATCGTGTCGAACCGCCCCACGCGGGCAGCAAGCCAATATTTATTTCCGGCAGGCCGATCTTCGTGGCGCGATCGGGCGATGCCACGCGCCAGTCGCACGCCAGCGCAATTTCAAACCCGCCGCCAACGGCAGCGCCGTGAATTGCCGCCGCCGTCGGGATGCGCAACGCCGCAATCCGATTAAATTGCGTTTGGCCCATTTCAATGATTTCGCTGATCTCCGCCGCAGTCGCGCTTTCGCCAATCGATTTCAGGTCCAGACCGGCGATAAAAATAGAGCGTTTGGCGCTGGCAAAAATCACGCCTTTAAGTGTGCCGGACTGTGATTCGATGAAATCCAATTCATTGCGCAGCTCTTCAAGCGTCGCGCGGTCGAAAACATTCGCCGACGAACCGGCGCGGTCCAGCATCAGCAGGCAAATGCCGTCGTCGCGAATGGTTCGTTGAATCGTCGCCATAAAATCACTTCCTGGTAGGGACCGTGCGCTGCGCGGTCCCCGCCCGTACAGCGGGCGGAACATTCGCATTCCAACGTCCAACGACGCTCGTTGCGCCGCTAAACGCGGCGCGGACAGCGCAGCGCGCTGTCCCTGCCAACGTTGGTTTCAAGCACGTCATAAAATTACATTCGCTCCAGCCAAAGCGCGGCCCCCTGCCCGCCGCCCACGCACAATGTCGTGAGCGCGCGCCGGGCCTTGCGCCGCCGCAATTCGTGCAAACTGCTCAACACCAACCGCGCGCCCGTCGCGCCGACAGGATGGCCGAGGGCGATCGCGCCGCCGTTGACGTTGAGACGTTCCATCGCAATCTCGCCCAGCGGCAGTTCCCGGCCTAAATGCTCTCGCGCGAATTTTTCCGATGCCGCCCCACGCATCACCGCGAGTGTCTGCGCCGCGAACGCCTCGTTGATTTCAATGATGTCCGCATCCACGATTTTCAGGCCGGTTTTCGATTCCGCTTTGGCAACTGCAAAAACCGGGCCCAATCCCATTCGCGAAGGCTCGCAACCCGCATAGGCGTAACCGGTCAAAGCGCCCAAAGGCGTAAAACCAAGTTCTTCCGCGCGTTTTTCAGTCATTACCAGCAGCGCCACCGCGCCATCGGTAATTTGCGACGAATTGCCGGCCGTCACGCTGCCGGTCTTGCGGTCAAAAACCGGCTTCAGCTTCGCCAGTGCTTCCAATGTTTGGCTTTCGCGCGGTCCGTTGTCCTGAACGATCGAAGGTTTTGCCAGTTTGACGGCGCCCGAAAACACCGGGCAAATTTCCTCGGCCAATTTTTCCCGGGCGGCGATGGCCCGCTGATGGGAGCGAAGTGAAAATTGGTCCTGCTCCTGGCGGGAAATCGAAAAATCGCGGGCCAACACCTCCGCAGTTTCGCCCATGTTCAAACCGCAAACAGGGTCGGTCAGACCCAATTGAAGCCCGATGCGCGGTTGAAAATCAGCGGGCCGAAACGCGGCAAAGGCTTTCAATTTCTGGCCAAATGTCTTGGCCCGGGCGATGCGCCCAAATTTTTCAGCCGTCGACTGCTTAAATAACAGGGGAACATTCGACATGCTTTCCGCGCCGCCGACAACGAAGATGGAGCCGCGTCCGGCGACCATCTTTTCCCATGCCTGCGTAACGGCTTCGCAGCCGGAGGCGCAATTGCGATGCACAGTGACAGCCGGAACAGATTCCGGAATCCCCGCCCGCAACGCGATGACGCGCGCAACATTCGCCGCGTCCGCCGGCTGGGCCACGCAGCCGAAGATCACCTCATCCACCATGGCCGGGTCCAGTCCCGTGCGCGTAAGCAGCGCGTTCACGGCGATGCGCCCGAGTTCATCCGCGCCAAGCGGCGCAAAGTCGCTGCCCATTTTGCAAAAGGGCGTCCGGACACCATCCACGATGACCATGCGTTCACTCATTTTTTGTATTACTCATCATTTTGTCTTTGGCCGGTGGTCCACAAGCTTTTGTTCCTTGATTTGCGTGCCGACCCCTTGAAGCTCGCGCATTTTTTCCGCGTCGTGAAATAAAATTTTGTTGGGATGCACGTCGGCCGTCTTATGGCAGCGCTCGCTCAACTCGCGGGCCAGGCGGCCTTCATCGGCGCCATTGAGTTTTTGGACGTGCAAAATAATTTCATCGCGTTCCAGCGGATCGTCATTGGTCTTGCGCAATTCCAGTTGCCACGCCCCAATCTGCGGCGCACCGTCCAGGACATGTTCCAATTCGTTAAAATCCACGAGCGTTCCCTTGATTTTATCCAGGCGCATTTCCCGGATTTCCGAGGTGCGCGATATATTTCCGACCAGCCGCGGAACCTGTCGATGGCACGTGGGACACCGTTCCCAGGTCAATCCGCCATCAACGCAATCGCCCGTGCGATACCGCAAAACGACCGTGCCGCGCGCCGCGAGCGGAGTGAATACAATCTCGCCCGGATGCCCGTCCGGAACCGGCTGCCCCGTCTTCGGATCGACAATTTCGACAATACAAAGATCCGGATAAATATGATAACCTGTAGAACCTTCAGCAAATCGCACTCCCTGCTCGCCATGATCAGCAATCGGACGGCTGTTCCCCTGGTGGCCGTGGCGCAAACCGCCGAGGGGCTGGCATTCCGCAAACGCCATTTTCGCCTCGGTAAACCCGTAAGTCGCCAGGATCTTCACATTCTCCGCCCCGAGCTCCCGGGCCAGCTCACGAAGTTTATCACGCAAACCGTCACTCACTTTTTCGCCACCCAGGACGATGTTCTTCAGATTTTTCCATTGCACACGTTCCGCCACGGCTTGTGAAAGGACGTGATAAAGAAAAGTCGGAATGCCAATCAAATTGTCCGGTTTCAGTTTTTGGATGAGTCGCAACGTGCCGTCCGTGCCCATGACTTTGCCGCCGCCGCAACTGAACATGAGGGCCCCAAATTCCGTTCCCGCGTAATGCGTCAGCCAGAACGCCAGGTGCGGCGCGTAGGGAAAGGCATTCAGCATCCGTTGACTCGGCTGCGCGCCGCATACTTCCATGACGCGCCTGCCCGCCTCGGCAAGGATTTTCAGGTCCTGTTGCGTATAAAGAAACGGCACCGGCTCAGCCGAACGGCCCGTCGTGAAAGTCATAAAGACGGGACGAAATTCCGCTTCAAATTGTTTGCGGACGGCGGAGCGGCCTTTCAATAACGCCCGACAAACCGTTCCCAGGCGCCGGCTCAGGACTTTTTCATCCGGAATCAGAATCAATTCCTTGAAACGCTCCGGATGTTCCGGTGTGTTCAGCAAATCGGCCTTGGTCGAAAAAGGAATTTTGGCCAAATCATCGAGCGACTGGATTGAATCAGCGGTCAGGTTGTGTTCCCGGAAAAGCCTTTGATAATACGCCGAGAATGGGAGGACCGTGCCGCGCAAAAATTGCCGCAGACGCGCCGCTTGTCGTTGGCGGGCGGCTGCCTCAGGCAAATTGTGCCAGTTTTCCCAAAGGAAGTTCATGTTGCGCGGTCTTTCTTTCAACGAGCGCTTTGATCTCCGGAAGATGGCGCT
>DASXFM010000059.1:0-19046 GCA_036489615.1 Verrucomicrobiia bacterium
GAGGTAATTTTCATGGTTTCGGGGGAATAAATTTCAGGTTTGTTTTTAGGTGCTGTGTATCCTGAATCTAGCGAGCACCCTGAAAAAATGAAAATATTCAGTTGCAAAAAATACATACTTATTTGTTACCGGGCCATTTGAGCATTTGATGGCAAACGCGCCGACCGTTTCGAGGGAACGCCGCCTATAAAATGCCATATGAAAAGGGAATCATTTTAAGAACTCTTACCGCCTTTTGGCGGGGATCCGGGGCCTGGCTCCCGGCCCTTGAGCGGATTATCTATCTCAATCACATCGTTCGGACCATTCCGGACCGTCATGGACGAAGGACGGTTATCCAGCAGCAGGCGGGTTTTATTTCTGAATTCTTTGGGAGTGAAGCGGGTGATTTCCAGGAACCGGCGATTGAAGTTGGCCAGGTTCTGGAAGCCGGACGCGAAGGCGATCGTGGTGATGCTTTCGTTCGTATCCGCCAGGCGGGCGCAAACGCGGGCGATGCGGACTTCATTCACGTAATGCTGAAAGGTCCGTCCCATGTGCAACTTGAACCAGCGGGAAAAAACCGCCGGCGCCATTTTTATCTCTCGCGAAACCTGCGACTGCGACAATTTTTCATCCGATGACTGGTCGATGAGTGAAAGCACATGCTGCAACCGCCGATCCCCGCGCAACCCGCCCAAAGAAGTCGGATTGGAATTGAGCAGGCGGCGATTGGCCGACAGGAGCAATTGAAAAATCTTAAATAAAGCGCCGAGCGAACCAAAGGACGGCGGCGGCAAATGCGCCATGGATTCCATGAGATCGCCGATTTTTTTGACTTCGTTTCCGGTGAATTGGATGCCACAGGCCGCATCGGCCAAAAGTTTTCTCAGACTTTTCACTTCCGGCATTCCCCAAAATTCTTTTCCCCAGCGATCCGGCGAGAGCCAGATCACACTCCAGCGGGCGACCGAGGGGTGGCGGGAAAGCGATCCCCAGGTATGCGGCAGATTTGACCCAACCAAAACTAAATCCCCCGGCCCGCAAGGCTCCACCGACCGGCCGATGTACCGCAACCCGGATCCCCGCCGGACGAAGGCCAGCTCGATTTCCCGATGATAATGCCAGTAAAAATGAAAACTGGGTTCTTCAAATTGCGAGCAGACAAAAGCGTGCTGCTGGGCTTCCGGCACCGGCACAAAGCTGGGTTCTTCGCTGAACTTGGCGGCATGAATCTTTAGCATGGCTGCTGGATTTAAAAAGATTTAGTTCAAAAGCAGAAACATCTTACCAGTTAAAACTCACCTTCCTGCCATCGAGTTGCCAAAGCGCAGGCAAACCATTCTGCTGCCAATCCAGCGGCTCCGCCAATGGCTGTTTCCGGGCGGCCGCGCCCAGGGCCGACCGCAACTCCTTCTCCTGTTCCTGGTCCAGTATGTTTCGCGGGAACGACGTAAAAACTACCGTGCCGCTGTGAGAGAGTAATTCAAGCCACTGGCGATTTTTCTCCCAGGGCACGGAATCAGCCGTGGTTTGACCCACGCAATCCGCATCCACTGCGAAAAACGTGCCGTTCTGCGGCGCGCGAAAAGCGAGGCCATTGACTCCCATTTTTCGCGTACGAGACCAATCGCGCCCGCTGGTATCATCACCGATGCGCTGCATTTCGAAAATTCCCGCCGATAGATGTCCGATGGTGTCGCAGCCTGTTATCAAGATCCCGTTACCCGCAGCCTCACGAATATCCCGGTAAAGATCCTTCACGATTTCGGCGGAAGTTTTGGAGCGGTCCCTAAAAGCCCAGCCATCCGGTGTGACCTCATTACCCATTTCAAATCCCCAACGGCCAAACAGGTCATCCGTCGTGAAATCGTGCTTGATTAACTCAAATCCCCAGCCATGAAATCGCCGGACCGTTTGCCGGATATAGGCGCGAACCTCGGGAACCGTAGGGTCCAGGTAGTTCGTATCGCGCGATAAGCGCCAGCTTGGCGGACAATCTGTGCTGGCAATGAGCGGTCGATACCACAACCCCGGGCGCGCTCCCAGTGTTCGTATTTGGCCGGCAAATTGCCGCATGTCCAGAGTCGTGCTGAATTTTGGATTCATCTCGTTCCAGGCATTTGCTTGCGTAGCGTAGTCTGAACTTATTTCCCATCCGTCATCCACCACCGCAAAAGGACGAACCCCGCCCTTCGGCGCGAGCGAAACCATGTAAGCCGCGTTCTTAAGAAATTCCTCAGCCGTATCCTTTCCGTAGGAGCAATACCAGTCGTTGAAACCATACACCGGCTCTTTCGGCAGGCGCGGGTCCGGGCACAGGTCAGCACAAAATTCGCGATCAGCTTCGAAGGACGTTTCCTCCGGCTTGCCCCGACGGCAGACCACGACACAGACATCCAGGGTTCGCTGGCCTAATTCGACGCCGACACCGCCGCAACGCACATCGGCCTGGAGCGTGATGCCCGTCGCATCCGCCGTCCAATAACAAAACGCCGACGGCCCGGTTTTAACGCCATAACCGTGGGTCAACGTGCCGTTGCTCGCCAAAAAATACCACGGCATCACGCGCCGGCCGTCCAGTGGCTTCCATGCCAAATCGCCATACGCCCGCTCCCAGGCATCTCCCAAATACAGCCAGCCAGGCGGAAGAGTAGCGTTCCAATGCAGTTGAAGAAATTTTATCGCTTCGGTGGGTGCGATTAGTTTGATACCCAGACCGGCTTTCCGCTTTTGAGTCATCACCTCAATCTTGCCGGCCTTCCAAACACCCGTCGCACTGGCTTGCAACTCTTGAGTCCCCGTTTCCGTCGTGATGGAAACTCCGTCAGGCGGGCGCGTGAGATCTTGAAACCCATCGGTTTGCCCGAAAGCCACAAAAGTAAAAAAGCAAAGTATCAAAGCCAGCGTGCCGCACGTCTTTTTGACACAAATAATCATCTTGTACTTTGATCTCACGGAATCAACAAAACAAGTTATCGGGGTGGCTGGCCTTTTCACTAATACTATTTTGCGAATATTGCGTATCCATTTGAATCCGGCTGAGTTCGTCAAACTGATATAGCTTTTCTGCAATTAAATACTATTCACACCCGCGAGCAAAAAAGTATCGTTCCAGTCATGCGCTTAAAATTAATGTGGCGAAATTATCCCGGCGTGATTGTGACAACCCTGATGATCCTTTCGCTCATGCCCCTGGCGATGAAAGGAGAGACTAATGAATTTCTCCCGGGCGCCCTCTGGTTTGATGACCACCATGTTCCCATCAATGCACATGGGGGCGGCATCCTCGAAGACCAGGGAATTTATTATTGGTTTGGGGAGCACAAAATCCAGGGTCCTGCCGGCAACGATGCCCACGTCGGGGTCCATGTTTATTCTTCCCGCGACCTGTACCACTGGCAGGACCAAGGGATCGCTCTCAAAATTTCCCACGACCCGGCCAGCGATATCGCTGAAGGATGCATCCTGGAACGTCCGAAAGTGATTCATTGCCCGGCCACCGGCAAATATGTGATGTGGTTTCATCTCGAACCCAAAGGCCAGGGTTATGGCGCCGCCCGAACGGGCGTAGCCGTTGCCGACCAACCGATCGGGCCTTTCCGGTTTCTGGGAAGTTTCCGCCCCAATGCCGGCGCCTGGCCCATGAATGTGCCGGACGATGAAAAAAAACCGCTGACCGATGCGGAAAAAGATCGTATGACGCAATCGAAATTCTTCGGCGGAACCTTTCCCAATTTTCCAACCAACCTTATTTTCCGCCGCGATTGTGCCGGCGGCCAAATGTCGCGCGATATGACGTTGTTTGTGGATGATGACGGGTCGGCGTATCAAATTTATTCTTCGGAAGAAAATAGCGCGCTGCAGATTTCTAAATTGAGCGACGATTTTTTAAAACCGGCCGGAAAATATATCCGCGTGTTTCCCGGTGGTTTTAACGAAGCCCCGGTGATGTTTAAATACAAAGGGAAATATTATCTCATCACTTCCGGCTGCACCGGCTGGCACCCCAATGCCGCCCGCCTGGCCGTGGCCGATTCCATTTGGGGCCCCTGGAAACAGTTGGGCAATCCCTGTGTCGGAAAAGGCGCGGACCAAACGTTCCAGGGACAATCCACCTGCATTTTTCCTGTCATGGGACACCCGGGGCAATTCATTTTTATGGCCGACCGCTGGCATCCCGAAGATGCCATTAACGGCCGGTATCTTTGGCTGCCGATTCAGTTCAATCCGTCGGAGCCGTTTATCTCCTGGCTCGACCATTGGAACCTGGGATTCTTCGACAAGTAATCAGTCTAAGGCGAGATTTGGACCCGATAAAATCCAGCCTGATTGGAAACACTGCCCGGGTCAGATAGCTTCACCGAACCGGCGTCTCCGGGTTGCGGGCTGCCGACGTTCTGCCACGCCGTCGGTGATAAGGAAGACGAACGCTGCAATTGATAATTGCTTCCCGCGAACGAAGAAATGTTAAAGCCGGCCCCGACGGAAGACGGGCTGACCTGCATTGTCTTTTGAGTATCCGGCACAAACTCAATCGCATTCGCGATGACCTGGCCGTTCGCTCCATCATCGCGCACCAGCACGCTGTTATTCGCCCCGGCGGTAAAATTGTACGTGCCCAAATAAACCCACCACACGCCGTCGCTAACCTGTTGATTCACATAGACAGTATTGGTCCCACCGTTGTAATCAATATCTACCGGCGCGTTCGTCGCATGGTTCGTTTCGGAAGTCCAGCGCATGAACACGTCATAATATCCAGTGACGGGCAAAGACGGCGTGAACCGCACACTTTCCCCCCCGCCCGCGTCACCATCCTGCAGATAGCTCGCTCCATAATAACCGATCGTGGCCGTCGCCGTCGTCCAGGCCCCGGTAATCGTCACCCCGGTTGCATTTGTATTTGCCACAATCGTGCTGGGCATCCCGGTGATTTGGCTGGAATAAGCGCTTTCCTCGCCTCCCGGGTTGCTGGGGCTGGTGTCATTGACCGCCGTCACGACATAGTAATATGTCGTGCCTGCAACCACGTTGCTGTCCGTGAAGTAAGGACTGCTGGTAATGACCCCCGTAACAATATTAGCATACGGCCCGCCGCTGGTCATCGCCCGCTTGATATTATAACTGGTCGCCTCCGGAACCGGATTCCATTGCAGGCCGACTTGGTTCTTGTCCGGCGTGCAGGTCAAGGTCAGTCCCGTGGGAGCCGGAGGAACAGTCGGCGAAGCGGGAGGAGTTGCCACCCCCGGGACCAAACGAACCGCGTTGGCAATCACTCCAAAACCGGTCGTGGAGACGACATTGGTGAGCATCAAACTGCCGCTGCTCCCCGCGGCGAACGGAAACGTTCCCACGTACACCCATTCTCCCCCCTGATGCTGCTGGTTCACCGTCAATTGCGCTGTCCCGCCTTGATAGTTGATCACCACCGGCGTGTTGCTGGCCGCGTGCGGCGACGAAAGCCAGTACATATAAACGTCGTAATAAGCCGAACTGGGAATTGTCGGCACAAAGAGGGCGGTGCATTTGCCCTTGTTCGTCTTGTTATCGCTATAATAGGCGGGGCCGTAATATCCACCCGTGCCCCCGTTATCTGCTGAATTCTGAAACACCCATGGACCGGTCAGGGTGACACCCGTAGGGCTGGCCACGTCCTGGATGATTTGTACCGCCGGATTGTTGAGACTGCCCAGGCTTATCGTGTTTAAGCTGCTGCTGGAACCGCTGCTAACCGCCGCGCCGGCAAACACGGACGAGCCCATGATCGTTCCCGACATGTCGTTGGTTACCGCCGCGATATAATTCCACGAAATCCCGTCGAGCGATTGGTAAGCCGTGAACGCATCGCCCCGGCGATAGAGCCGAAACCAAAGATTGGCGCTTGCGAGGGCCGGGACAGAAGCCGTCTGCGTGGCCGCCGTGCCATAACTCGTACGGCTTTGTAAGACGCAATTGCCGCCCGAAAGATAAATTGCGGCGTACGGCGATGCCGGATCCAGCGTTTGCCGGATCATCACCCCCGCTTGCCCGTTCGCCATCGAGGCTGATGAGATTTCTATCTGATAATCGTAATCAACATCTCCCGGCATCGGCTGTGCCGCGAATTGAAAACTGTCCGAGTTCGCGCCGCTGGCGTATCCCAAACCCGCCCCCGAAATAACCGCCGTTCCGTTGGTGTTCACCAACGTATTGCCGGACGTTCCGACATTTCCGATGTCATAGCCGGCCATGTAAGGAATCGGTGCGGCCGAATTCGTTCGCGTCCATACCCGGATATAATCAATATTCATATAAGCCGGAAAAACCGTGGTCGCATCGGGTGGAATTGTGCCCAGGCCGCCGATCGCCAGGTTGGCGAGAATTTGCATCGGCGCCGGCTGGTTGGTAGGCACATGTGTCTGGGCGATTTGTTGTCCATCCAAATAGTAAGTCAAATATTGCGGATTCCATTCCAGGCTATAAACGTGGTAAGCCAGCGTAGTATTGAAGGCTGTCGTGAACTGGCCAAAATAAGATCCGCTCCCGTTCTGAATCCCCCCTTGATGTGGCTCCTCTTCCTCGCTGTCGAGCACTTCGAGGATGTCCACTTCCGGCGGCCAGTAAGGATAATTGTACATCATCCAAAATGCCGGCCACAGGCTGTTGCCGTGCGGCAACTGGGCGCGCATTTCAAAATAACCGTAGGGCTGGGAAAATTTTTGGTAGGTGTCGATCAAACCGGAGGCATAATGATACGTCGAGCCGTACCAGACCGAGTCCAGTTTGTCACCGCGAATGCGCAAGACGCCATTCGTCTCTACAAATTGGTTGTCCAAATAAACTTCCATTTCATCGTTGCCGGGCAACGTGCGCGCGCTGTTCCCGCCCCACATATACGTGGTATCCCATTTATTAGTGTTCAACTGGGAACCGTTGAATTCGTCATTGAATGCCAAACTCCAGCCCGCCAGATTCTCACTCTGCGATGCGTCCACGAGATAATTCGTTGTGATCGATGAAGAGAGCGAAAAATTATCCAGCAGCACCTTTTGGACGCCCGGATTTAGCGTATTGTCCCGATTAACAATTCCAAATGTGGAACCGGTAAAATTCGCAGCCAGTACCGCCCAACTCACAACTTCCGAGCGCGACGCCGACGCGCTGGTATTCTCGTCCGTAACCGTCAGTACCAGCGTAAGATTCGTGCTGGCATCATAAGTTCCGGTCAAGGCGAGGTAATATATGTCATTCGTATTGATGGGCAGATTGCCGCCCACCTGGTTGTTGATCGTGATACCCGCGTTATTGCCGCTGCCGTTGATAAAATTGACCCACCCCAAACTGCCCTGGCCTGAACCGGCGACCTGCAAAAACGGCCAGATAAATGTTCCTTGCCCCGTCGCATTTCCGACCACTCCCAAAGCCCCCTGGTTCCCATACGCCGCCAGCCCGATATACGAATTCCCGGATGTATTCGTCGCCTGGATCTGAAAGTCCCCGGACATGTAAAGCGGCAGGGGCGCCGGAATGAAAGATTGCACCGTGGCCGCATTGTAGATGGTGCCAACGGAATTGGTGGTGACCGAAAGATATCCATTGCCGGTGCCGCCAACGCCGGGAGCAACGACCTGCCAATAGTTATAGGCATATCCAAAAGTAGATGAGGTCAGAAAATTCGGATCCTCGTACCACGGCCCCGTCATGTCGGCGTCAAAACTATTCGTGTAGGGCAGGCTGACGACAGCCCATGCCCGGGTGCCGGCACTGGTAAAAAACCACAACAGAACCAGGCCCCACGACCAAAAATTGGATCGAACGGAACGCAGGCCTGAAAATGTGCAGTTGCTGCCGGCGGTATTTTTTTTGAGCGACATATTGAGAAGCCTACTTTAGGCCACCTTTCCCAATCCGAAAGTATCCTTTTGCAAAAGTCACATACCGATTTAGCGAAACTCGATTTTATGTCGCCATCATGAATTGTCACTGGCCAGCGCCTGGCGGAAGATCGGTTCCAGTTCCTTGGCGATCGCCCGGTGATTGGCCGCCGTCGGATGGCCGTCCGACGGGTTCCCCGGATAAAAACTGACTCGCGCCAATTTTACTCGTGGATCATTCACTTTCGCCGCGATTTCTTCCAGGTACTTATGCAGGATAGAACGGTTAGTTCCCTCTTTGAACATGGGACTATCCAGTAAAAAAATCCACGAGTTGGGTGCATCTTTCCGGATCTTTTCCACCAATTGCGCATACGTATTCACGAAGACTTTTTCGTCCGGCACACCCCGGTTAAAATCATTCTGGCCGATGCAAATGGCGACCAGGTCGGGAACATAACGCTGCGGGTCCCAGTACGTGGAAGGATCATCGGGAAGCGCGTTGGTATAATATTGCGGCGCGTTGCAAACCGTCGTCAGCCCCCGCCAATCGCGCGTCATTCCGCGCCCGCCGTAGCTGACCAGTTCGCATTGCGCATCAAGGTCGCGGGCCAGGATTTTGCCGAAGGTCTCCTGGGCGTTGGACCATTGCGTATTGTTTTGCGTGCGTTCATTTTTTGGCGTGTTGGCATCATAATCCGCATTCGCGCCGCACGTGATGGAATCGCCGATGAATAAAAATTTGCGTGCAGGCAATTCCGGCGGCGTCAACAGGCTGCCGCCCGGCCCAAGATTAAATCCCAGGACATTGCATACGCCCTCCCAGCTTTCGGTCAGCCGCGCGATCTCTATCAGATGGTCCCCCGGCGGCGTTTCGTTAAGGATGGCGTAATCATGCTTGCCCCAACGCATCTGTAAACGCACCGGCTTGCCGCCATCCACGGCCACGCTAAAAAACGCCTCGTCGCTGCTGGAACTGGCCCGCATCGTCAGTGCACTCCCACGAAAATGGAGATGCAAAACCACCCCGGGAAATCCCATGCGCACTCCGCCCTCCGCCGACGCCGCGTAGCGTCCCTCGACAATAATGTGCGGGTCCGTCGCTTTAACAAAATCGGAAGCCGCCGGCTCGGAGTCTTGCGCAACCAATAACAACGGCGTTTGAATGATAAAAAGAAGGATGAGTTTCCGGATCATAAGGCAGTGAAGGATTTTCGATAATGTATTTTATTTTGCGGAGAGAAATTCAAGATGGCGGACAAGCTGAAGTCTCATAAGATTGCCCCACGCAAGACCATGCGGACTGTTAGCGAATCATAACCAACCTGGCGTTCGTAATGCGCTTCGCGTTCCCTGTGCGGCTCGAAATCAAGAATCTCTATCGTCGCGACTCGCTCACAGAGCCAATGAAGCAGGGAACGCACTAACTGCCGCGCATGCAAGGCGCCCAGGCAGCTATGAACCCCGCTGCCGAACGCTACGTGCGGGTTGGGTTTGCGGTCCAGCCGCACTTCCTCCGGGTTTTCGAAGACGGAAGCATCGCGATTGGCCGAAGCCCAACAGAGAGAAACCCGCTGGTCCGCCTCCACCTTGACTCCTTTGACCTCCGTTGCGTGCGGACAAACCCGCCCGATATGTGTCAGCGGCGAGATGAAACGAAAAAATTCCTCCGTCGCGCTATTGAGCAATTCCGGTTTTGCCCGCAATTTTTCCAATGCCTCCGGGTGCCCTCCGAGATAACCGATGATCGACGAAACCGCCTGGATAACCGTGTCGCGCCCGCCCGCAAAAGTCAGATTGGCAAAGCCAATCATTTCCGGTCGCGTCAACGGGCGGCCATGATACTTCGCCTGCGTCAGGGCCGAAAAAAAATCGTCCCCGGGATTTTGCGCCGCGCGGTCCAATTGCTGTTCGATGTACCCTTCCAGCACGGCGCCCTTCTCTTCGCCGTTCGTACCATCGCGAAAAACATGGATGCCCCACCCTATCCATATCTTCGCCTCCGTTTCCGGCACGCGCAAAAGATACGTCAACGCCCGCGATTGCAACGGCAGGGCAAATTCCCGGACAATTTCAATCGACGGCCTCGCTGCGGCCTCCTTAAGTAATTCGCCAACGAGTGCTTCCAGCTTTTGCGCCATTTCCGGTTCTTTCGGTCGGCGAAAAAACGGTTCGATGATTTTCCGATACTCGGTGTGCTCCGGCGGATCGGTTTCGATCGGTAGTTGGCGGACCGAACGAACATTTTCTTCGGAAGGAATAGGCACCCGGAACGGCGCATCATTGCTGAACGCCTTCCAATCCGCCGCCGCCGCCCGGACATCTTTGAACCCCAAAATCATGGGAACCTTTTTGCCCTGGAAGAACGTTTCCAGCACGCCCCTCGCCTTTCGCTGGTCGTGAAACGGATCGCTGGCCGGCAAATGATTGTTTTCCATAATAGCTAAGCGGAAGGCGGCACCCGCACCACCAGGCCGTCGAGCTTTTCGGTTAATTCAATCTGGCATCCCAACCGGCTCGCCGGCGAAAAATTCGGCAACAGGCTAATCACTTCCAACTCCAGCTCCGAGGGCGGGCCTGCTCGTTCCGTCCATTGCGGATCCACCTGCACGTGGCATGTGCCGCAGGTCCCCACGCCGCCGCAGTCGCCTTCGATCCCGCAAACGCCATGCTGCACCGCCGCTTCCATCAACGTCCCCGTCGCGATTTCCACCACCGTCCTTTTGCCGTCCGCGCCTAAAAAAATCACTTTGACCATAAAATCCTCACTCGTAAACCCGCACATAATCGCATTCCATCTTCCACGGCATGGAGGCAGTATCCACTTCCCACGGCTTGTGAGGCGTTCCCAGGTTTTTCATTTCGTCGGAATACCATTTGCCGCCCACCGCCAGGTTGATAAGCAGGTACATCGCCCGGTGCATCGAAGGCGGCGTCTTGCCTTTCGTCCACACCTTCCCGTCAAAGACAAAAGCGATTTCCCTTTCGTTCCATTCCACCGCCCACGTGTGAAAATTTGTCGAAAGATCGAAACCCACATCGTGATAACGCAGGACCCAATCATTGACCGCATCCGCCGCCGACTTTTGCGCGATGATCGTGCCGTCATGTTTGTCCACCCAATGCCCCATGTATTCGAAAATATCGATTTCCGGCGGCCACTCATGCGCTTTGGGCGCGTCCCCCAGGGAAGGATCGTCTCCTAAAAGCCAGAACGCCGGCCACGCGCCGCGATTGCCCGGAAGTTTGAAACGTCCCTCCACGTAGCCATATTTGAAATTAAACCGCTTGTCGGAGATCAGCAGTCCGGAGGCATAGCAACGCTCCGGCCCCATCCAAAAATTGTGCCACAGATTCGTGGACACCTTCGTCGCGGAAATCGTCAGGACCCCCGGCGTTTCAAACGAAAATGGATTGATCCGCTCGTCCGGCGGGATTTCTCCCCGGCCCGCGTAATTCTTGTCCATGTAATATTCCGCCTCCAGGTTGCCCGTCAGCGTCCGTTCGCTCGAGCCTTGCCAAAAAGTCGTCTGCCATTTCGATGGGTCAATGCCCCGCTGCCCGTCCGCGCCGACAACCCCGTTGAACTCGTCATCGAACTTCAACGTCATCCGCTGGCCCAGGGGAGAGATGATCGTTTGCGGCGCAACCGAACTCTCCTCTGCGTGCAATGGCTGCGCTGATCCGACAACCACCGTCAGGGCCAAACCCCATTGCAGCCATGGACTTGAATGATTCATAGCTAAAGGCGATCGACGACCAATTTCCCTTTCGCGTTAGTCGCCGGCAGCGTTACCTCCAAAATACCTTGGTAAGGACTCAAGGCTTCCACGCGCTCATGATTAAACGTCACACGGTACTTCCCCGGGTTGAGACAAAGGATCAGGCTCCGCGGATGCGGCGAAGTCGAGTCATCAAAAGCCAAATCTGCTTCATAGTGGGTGCACGCGGGATTGAATTGCTGATGCTCAATGAAGATTTCGTAACCCGTCGTGACTGTTCCCGGCTGATAATACGCCGCAAACCAGTTCAGGACCGGTGCCGACAACGAAGTGAACTGGTGCCATCCCGCGCCCCGTCCAGTTTCCGCCAAAAAATGTTCGAAGACATTGTACGAATAATCCGTTTCGGTTTTCCATACCTCCAGCGCCTTATGAGCAATCGTCCAGGCCAGGTCCGGCCGCCCCAGGTCCAGCATCGTCTTCCACATGTACCATTGGTGCGGCATCCAGACCGCGCCGTTCCAATATCCGTCCTGCCGGTAATACTCCGCGGATTGATCCACCACACCCATCCCCGAACGCGTCCACATGTTGGTTTGCGAGAAAATTTTCCCCAGCAGGATGGTTTCCTGTTCCGGCGTGCAAATCCCCGCAAACAAAGGGTATGCCCCATCCAGGCCCATGTCGTAATTTTGTCCCGAAGCCGTCCGCAGGAAGCCCGTGGGATTTCCCTGCGCGTCGTGTACCACATAACTGAAGTAACCGCTTTGGCTGTCCCAGGAATATTTTTGCAACGCCTCCGAAAACATCGCCACGTCCGCGTCATAATTCTTGACGTCGTCTCCCAACGAAAGATTTTGCGCCATCATCCTTAACATCTTGGCGAAACGGATGCAGAAAGCCGTCGTGACCACCGGCGTCGTGGAACCTTCCAGGTGCCGGTAATGGACCGCCACCTGCGCCGGATAATCATCCCAGCCGCCACAGCTATAAAAATAATCCCACGTCTTTAGCAGGTGAGAATTCAGGGTTCGCGTGGTGGAACCTTCACTGTTGCCCGCCAAAAATTCGTAATACTGTTTCAGGCGGGGATAAAAATACCGGAGCAACTCCGGGGATTGCGTCTTGTTCCACAAATCAAAAAAGGCAAAAGCCTGGGTAGGCAGCGGGGTGCCATGAAGAATAAAAGCCGACTGACTCCCCGACGCCGTCGTGTAGGCGTTCAGGCATTCCACCGCATAATTCGTATTGATTTCCTCCAGCCCGGACGCCAGCAATCCTTCGTCCCACGTGTAAAGGCTGTCCCACCATTTGCCCGGTGAAAAATGGCGGATGTACTTTCCCTGCGTGTAAACGGGATAAACCAGGTTCGCCAGCATCGCCGTCCGCATCATTTTTTCACTAAAGACATAAGGCCGCCCTTCCGGCAAAACTTTTCCGTACGCATTATCTGACGCCGGCGCCTCCGCAATAAATTTATCCGGGCTGGCGGCAAATGACGCAACCGTGCGTTTCACCTCCGCCTCCGAACCATTGCAAATCAGCGCGTAAATGGTTTTGTCACTGTTGGGGAAAAGCAGGATGGGCCGGAGAAAAATGTTTTCATAATCCCCCAGGCTGTTGCCCGTGAAAGTGCGCACCACATGGTTCTGCCGCGCTTTCCGAAAGAAAATATCCATCTCATCATTAAGAAATCTCCGCGTCTCCGACGGCGAAAAATTCCAAGCGACCCCGTAATAATTATCAATATCCCGATACTTCAGGATCATGCCTTCCTCTCCCGCCGGCGTGACCTGTGGGACAAATTTTTTCTCAACCGGGGTAATTCTGATTTGCGCGGCGTCCTTTTGCGGCCCCGCAAAAAAACCGTTCAATTCAATCGGGCCGCCGCCCTTCGATTCCAGCGTCAATGAATCACTCGCCGCGTCAGAAATCGGCACTGCGAGCATTTCAAACTTGCCCGTCCCCGTAAACGTCACCGCCTCCTCGGAAATACCATGCAACTGAAACGCGGCACGCTCGTTTGGCTTCGCCCGATACCGGATCGCAATCACCCCGTTCGTTAACGGATTTGCCAAATCAATATCATAACTGACCGTGTCCCCCGGTTCCGTGCCAAAGTTCGCCGCCACCGCGCTGCCGTCCAGGTAGTCGTCACTGCGCGCTTCCGAACACATCCATCCATCCGTCACGAGGTTGTCCTTGGGACGGGGATGCGCATGCGTCAGCCGACGATAATGGATGGCATTGATCCATTTCGTCGTTTCCGGAAATGCAGCCTTAACCGAGGGAAAAGTCGCCGGATAATCGATGAACGACATCAGGTTCAGATCCAGGTTCTGCGCCACCGCCGTGTCGTTCACACAATGCATCGCCACCAAAACACAATTGGTGTCTAACGCAGCATAAGTCACATCCACATACACCCGGTCTTTCCACTCCAATTCATAACGATAAGTCACGCGAGTGATGGCCGCATTGGCGTCCCACGGATAATAGTCCGAGGCAAACAGCACGTTCGGAACGAGCGTTTTGAAACGGTAATAACCCGGAAAAACGGAGAAATCGAAACGAATCCCTTTTTGCAGGTCGGGGATATGGGAAAAACCCGCGTACTTTTTTGAGTATGGCCCCCATAGAGGCAAATCCGGGATATCATGCGAATCATTCAGGCTGTCGAAGCCTCCCTCCATCGTCGCGGCTCCTCCTTCCCGGGCGCAAAGCAGCAGCGCCAGCATCAAAAATAAGCGGATACCCGGCTGCAAAATTTGAAAAAAATGAAGCGCCCTTGAAATCATTTTTGGTTTAAGACATGGCCGCGCAAGTGCACGCCCCTCTTCTAGCTGGAAAGATAGAATCATGGTGCGGGCAGTATTGACCGCTCCGGCGCTGGATAAAAGGAGTTCTATGCACTTTGCACAGAATGAATCCGCCCAAACTGATTCACAAATACCGAGTTACGGAAAATACGTACTGGTTTGATTGAACAGAGAAATAAGCCCTCGCCCCCTTTTTGTGCCTCCCCCGGAGTTCCAAAATTGACCAAACCATCCCCAGCCCGCCTTCAAGCCAGCTTGAATCGCGCGCCCTTCGCAAGCTTTCCTGCCTTTGGGCTGCCCTTCTGCCGCGAGGCCACCCCGCCTCGTTGAGATATTCTCCGGCACGGGCATTTGAAACTCAGAAAAATAAAAAGCGAAACGGCAATACGCATGAGATGAGCATCAGAGAAATTTTTTGATGTCACTTTCCTCGCCCATGGTGCCGAGCAGATAAAGCTTGCCGCCCTGCGTCCATGCCGCCGTCATCATCCCGTTGACCTTGTCCAATTGCGGCGTCGCGAGGTTCGGGACATCTTTCACCGCGCTGCGATCCACCACAAACAGCCACACGTCGCCGAACTGTCCGTGCGGCAGCGTTTTCGCGGCGCGGAAACAGAT
Source organism: Verrucomicrobiia bacterium (assembly GCA_036489615.1). GTDB lineage: Bacteria > Verrucomicrobiota > Verrucomicrobiia > Limisphaerales > UBA11358 > UBA11358. Next base: position 14,995 of record DASXFM010000059.1, read on the forward strand.
CATCGTCGCCTTGGAAGTTTGCCACGATTCCACCGCGCAACCCGTCATCGCCACGTTTTGCATCCCTGCGGGTAAAACATAATCCGACGGCGCCTGCGCCCCCGCCAGGTAAGCCTGGATTTTCCCGGCGTCGCTGCTCAACAAATTCATTGAATAAGCCCCCTGGGCCGCTGCCGTCATCTGGCTCTTATAATTGCCCAGCGTATTGGCCATCGGCCCGCCTCCGCGCGGCAAAAACGTATACGCCAGCATCAGCAACGAGACTAATATGGCCGCCACGGCCGCCACACCCACCAATCGGCCGCGCAAAGACGCCGCCTTCGTTTTCGCCGCCTGCTCGGAAACGATCTGTTCCCTCAACCCCGCCAGCACCGGGATCTGCCGGAACTTCTCCCGCAACGCCGTCTGCCGCGCATTGTGCTCCGCCAGCCAGCGCGACAACTCCGGGTCGTCCTTGGCCAGCGCCAGTGCCGCGGCCACTTCCGGGTCGTCCGCATCGGCCGTGCCCGGCCGGTACAGCAGCAGGATTTGTTTGGCTTCGTCGCGGTTCACGATGGAGGAGGGGTTTGAATGTTCGTCAGCAAATGATGCAGCTTTTCCAGCCCGCGCGTCAGCCGCGATTTCACGGTGCCCAGCGGCACCCCGAGGATCTCGGCGATCTCGTTGTAAGAATTGTCCTGCAAATAAAATAGCATAATCGCGGCTCGATACGTTTCATCCAGTTGCCCGACCGCCTCGAGCAATTGCTCCGAATCCAGTTGATAGATCGTCGCCGGGGAGATTGCGGGCAATTCCGCCGAGGCATGCTCCAGCTCCACATGGGGAAAGCGCGTCTGCCTCCGTCGCGAACCTAAAAATTCTCGGTGCAAGGTTGTAAACAGCCAGGTCTTCACTTTGGACACATCCCGCAACTGATGGCCTTTCTCCGCCCAGATGCAAAACGTCTCCTGCGTCAAATCACAGGCCTCCGCTTCATCGCGGGTCAGGCTCAGCGCGAATTGATACAGCGTCCCATAATAAGAGGACACTAAATTTTCAAAATCCACGCTCTTGGCCATAGTGCGTCATCAGCGTCGTCAAAAATAAGAGGGAACAGCCTAATGAATGTTCCAGCATAACCCAAAATAATTTGCGCGGAAAGCCCTCCAACGCAAGGAATATCATGGGTTTTCGCGAGAAACTTGGAGGGCCCGAACGAACCCGCATTTTTACCGGCATGGCGCGCCAGTCCTTTGGTCGCTCGAACCGACAAACTGTAGCGGCGGTCTATGACCGCCGGGTGGGGCGAGCGCTTACCAAGTTCCCCGTGACGGAAGCCGTCTGTGCAATTCTTCATTCATCATTCTTAATTCTTCATTTTATTTAGAGGTAGTGACGAACTAAGACATTTCTCGTAGCAGGCTAAAATCCTCCCACGGTGGGCCAACCTGTCCATCGGTTTGTTCTTTGACATATTCTTATAGGACACGAGGCTTGTCCGCGACTGCGATGATAACGAGTCTCTGCCTTGCGACCTGCGCGCTTCAGTGCCGCCTTAGCCCGTCTGGACATCTGAAAATAGTCCAGCCTTGGAGGGCTGGATCCATTGTCAATCATGCTCTCGGCCCGGGAAATTTTAATCAACTATAGGTTATTTTAACCCATTATAACCTATTAAAGCCTCCTTCCCCCCTTGGGGCATCGCTCATAGCGGCGTAGTGGCGTCTCGTAAGAGCGCCGCAAATTATTCATTAACGATAATGTAGCGGGTGTAGCGGCTCGCGTAGCGGAAATGTTACGGGTTAAATCAAACAACCTCAACGATGTAGCGGGTGTAGCGGCTTTTCCCGCTTATACCTCTTTTGCCAAGCCTGCCCTCCGTAGCCTCGGCGTAGGTGGGTCAAGGCTCGCCGCCGTTTCACGCGGTAAGTCCAGCCTAGTCCAGCCATTTGAGAGAAAAAAATTATTTTTCCAAAAATGGCTCGGGCCGTCAAAACCGCAACGTCACCGTGCCAAAGATCGAATTGGCCTGGAAATCATTCGCCCCGGCGCTGCTCGGCTCGCGGTACTGCGAAAATCCGTACCGCAAACTGGCGGACAAATTCTCCGTGAACTTCCGCGTCAGGCTCGCGATCAAATCATGCCGCTGATAATCCAGCTCCGCGGGAATCCCCGCTGCCGCATTGTTCTCCGAATAATTCGCGTGCGAAAAATTGTAAGCGAGCTGCACCCTGGTCTTTGCATCCAGCAGCCACGTCGCCGTCGTGTTGAGCGTCACAATTTCTCCCTCGTACGGCACAATCGACAGGTCGCCGTTGTCCGCCGTGAAGAGACGCGAACGGCTGTAGGTGAAGGTGCCGGAAAAATAAAGCTGCCGCCACGGCGTCACCGTCGCCGCCACTCCATAAGTCTGCAAATGCGAACGCCCATCCGCGATCGAACCGCCTTCGGAAACCAGCTCTTCGACAATCGGATCAAAAGCCGGGTCCGTCTTGGACGAATAACCCGTGTCGGTGATCTGGTAAGTCAGCGTCGTCTTCAACCACGCCGCCGGGTACAGGGCCAGCTTCGTTTCAAACTGGTCGCTCGTGATGGTGCGGCCCAGGATGAACGCCGGGTAACCGTTCGTCGGGCCGGAACTTCCCAGGAACAAGTCCTGCAACTGGCTATATTCCGTGTCGCTCGATTGCCGTTCGTATTGCATGGTCAGGTCCGCCCACTCCCACGGCGAGACGCTATAACCGGTCTTCAAGTCGTAGCGAAAATTATTCGCCGCCGTTTGGCGTTGCAGTTCGCCCAGGCCGTCCGCCTGGAAGATGCTGTAATCGTCCTCGCTGAATTGCGCGTCGCCGGAAACGATCGTGAAGGGAATCCGCGTGAACCGAAAATTCGCCGTCTGCGACGCCTTGAATTCTCCCAGGCTCGCATTCGCCGGGATATTGCCGCCCAGTTCCAGGTCGGGAATGCTGTCGCTGAAACCTGTTTCCCGCGTCCATTCGTTTTGCGTGCCCAGCGAAAGCGCCAGGTAATTCAGCGGCGTAAACAGGCTGGCCACGCTGAAAATTTCCGATTGCCGGTCCAGCGCGATTTTCTGGCTGCTCAAAACCGAGTTGAGCCCAAACGCGGGAATGACCGTCGCCTGGTTGAAAAAATCACTCCCGGCCAGCCGCGAATAATAAAACCCGCCGTTGAGAAACCACCAGTCCTGCAATTGTTTCGCCAGCGTCAGCGTGTCCATGCCATGCACCTGCCGGTAATCGTCCCGCGTATTAATGGACTCATCCGGCGTCGCGCCCCCAAACAAAAATTCCCCCTCGGCGCCCTGGTTCCGTTCCGTGTAAAATTCGACCCGCGTCAGGTTCTCCAGCCGCCAGTCATCATAGGTCTTCGTCACGTCCAGGCTGATGGCATGCGTCTGCTCGTCCAGCGATTGGGTGGACGGATAAATATTTTTTCCGTTCGCTTCGCCCCAATCCAGCGTCGCCTCCTTTCCGATTTGATACCGGTACTCGTAACCCAGCACGATTTCCGGCCAGCGCGGCAAATCCAGCCCGGCCTCCATCCACGCCCGCCCATTGTTCACGTAGAGGTCATTGTTGAAATTGAATTGCGCAGGCGCCACCGCCGGGTCATAGCCGCCGTCCGTCGCATAATACTTTCGCCATTGTTCAAAACCCGTGTGAAGAAAACCAACGTCCGTTTTGTCCAGCGCCAGGTTGAATCCAAAATCCTGGTTAGGCGCGAGCAAATGCGCGTCCAGCGAAACCTTTTCAGTCGGACTGACCTGTTCCGTCGTGGAAAAATCTCCCACTCCTCCCGCTGCGCCTTCCTTCGTGCCTTCCAGCTCGCGAAATTTTCCTTTATTCCCCGTCACCACCGTCCCGCCAAAAACCGTTTCCACCACCGTGGTAGTTGCCGGGGCCTCATTGGTCGTGCTCCAGTTCACCCCCTGGTCAATCCACGCGCGCAGCAAGCCGACTTGTTCCGGCGTCAGCGCCTCCCCCTTGCCCACCGGCGGCATTTCCATGTCCGGCACTTGCCGCGCGACATACGCGATCAACAGGCTGTTCATG
>DASXFM010000080.1:0-2038 GCA_036489615.1 Verrucomicrobiia bacterium
CGCTAAAACGGATCGGCAATAAAGCATCCAGCAATGGCAACACATCGTGGTCACCGGGCCAGTCGCTGAAAACAATTTGATCCACAGTAATATGCCCCCAACCGCCTGTGGCCTCGTCCACGATTTCAATGTGCGCCTCGCGCCCGGCCAAATCCATTACGCTCCAACTGGCCGGCCGCAATCGCTCATCGTCCTGGCCGGAAGAAGCGCGAACGATTTGTCCGCCCACAATCAGGCGAATTTGCGTCGAGGCGCTCCGGCCGCCGCCGACCAGGAATCGAATATAATTTCGATCAATGGTGAATTTCCGGCTGGTTATTCTGCCCGTGGAACCGTCCCCGCCAACGTAGGAGTTGGCAAAATATTTTCCCTCGAACCCGGAAATTAGTTGTTGGTTTGCCAAAGGGCCACTTGCCGGTTCAGTGCCAAAGGCATTTCCCTCCATCGTCCAATTGCCATAGCCATGCTCGAAATCGTCGAACACGACTTCCGGGCGAAGGGAAGATTCATCGAATGGTTTGCCACCGGTCACGGTCGCATAGGCATCCAGCAATGGCATGGTTTTGCCGGAAAAGGCCAGCGTTGCTCCTGCCTCCACGGCGCGTTTTATCTCCGCCAGCAGCGCCGCCGGTAAACCGACAGGAGCATCCTCCAACCAAATCACGGTGTGCGCGGGGTCTGGCAGTTGGCCGGCGTCAAATTGGCCAGGGCGGATGACCGTCACCTTTAAATTCTTCGGCCGATCCAGGGGCGGCAGGTCAAATTCATGCGGATTACTGGCGGCATAGTTCTTTTGCCAGCTTTGCGGATCCGGCGGGACGACAAATAAATCTTCAAGCAGGCAGAGGCACACCGCCTGGTCCAGGACGGGGTCGCGTCCTTTCTGGGCGCTCATCAAAATGCCGGCGCCCGACCCTTCCCGAAAGCTCTCATTAATGTTCGCGCCAAAGCCCAGATGCGAGCGCCCGTCAATTTTCCCAATGGAGGCGTAACCCACCGGATTCAACATCATCCCCGCGAGTGAAACCGTCTGAGGCTGCGCCGTTGGATTGCTGATTCGAAAACGAAAAATCGCCAGCGGCATTGAAGACAAATTCGTGTTTAACGGTTCGAATGGAGTGAATGCTTCGAGTTCAAGCTGGACTGGCAAATCGTCATCACGAAAACGCAAGGTGGCCACCGGATAGTCGCCCGTCATTTCGATTTGTTTGACGCGCGGCCATTCCGGCCCGCCCGTAGTTTGAAGAAGCTTGGCGACCTGTCCGGTCTTGACGCCAAAGTGGAACGGCACTTCTCCGTCGCGCAGTGTGTTGAACAACTGCCAGGTGGTGAGCCTCCCGTCCGCGCCAATTTCGAAATTGCCTGTCCCGATGCCGCCCAGATGCATGCGAGCGTCCCTGTGAATATTGGAAAGGTAAACCCGCGACTTTCCTTCCGCGGTGAGCGACCGCTTCCAACGATCCAACTCGTCGGGCGGAAGTTCGAATGCGCCCCAGGCGGACGGCCCAGCCAGGGACATCGCAATGCCCGTCCCAACTAATCCCAGGAAATGGCGCCTGGAAAGACCATCAGTCAAGGTTACTGGTCCAGCAGTCCCGGATTTTCTTTCAACCATAATTTGGCGGTTCTGTAATCGGGACAGGCTTGTTCAACTTCCTTCCAAAATCGAGCAGAATGATTCATCTGCCGTAAATGCATCAGTTCATGCAAAATGATATAATCGCGGACGAATGGAGGCGTTTGAATCAATCGCCAGTTCAGCGAAATGACTCGTTTGAAGGAACACGAACCCCAACGCGAACGTTGCGCGCGCACCGTCACGCGGCTCACAGATAATTGATGCAAAGCAGCAAACTCAAGGGTCCGCGCAGGCAATTCCTTCGCCGCCAGCGCCCGAAGATGTCGCTCAATCGCCGGCCGCAAATCGCCAGTAATATCAGCCACGGGAATCGGCTCACCGCCCAATCGAATCATGTTCTCGATCGTAGTGCCCGTGGACGGTGGTTGTGCGAAAAAGTCTCGTTGGCGTAGCAGCGTG
>DASXFM010000097.1:0-9643 GCA_036489615.1 Verrucomicrobiia bacterium
GCAGTATTTAGGTGTTTACGGCGTGCAAACCGCTTTTCAAAGCCGCGTCGCTCGTATAGGATGTTTTCCTGAAAAAATGCCCCGTGTTTTCATAAAAACCTACGGTTGCCAGATGAATGAGCGCGACAGCGAAGCTGTCGCGGCCCAACTCGTCGCCAAGGGCTACACGCTCGCGCCGTCCGAGGAAACTGCGGACGTTGTTTTGCTCAATACATGCAGTGTTCGTGATTTGGCCGAACAAAAGGCATTGAACAAAATGAAATCGCTTGCCGGCGTGGCCAATAAGGAGCGGCGTACGCCTGTTCTGGGTTTCATGGGTTGCATGGCGCAAAGTCGCGGGCAAAAGCTCATTGATGAGTTGCCGGACGTGGATCTGGTTCTGGGCACGCAAAAATTTCATCGCGCCGCGGAATATCTCGACGAACTCCTCAATGGCGGGCGCGAAAAGATCGTGGACGTCGCGGAGGAAAAAGACAGCGAAGCGACTATTCGCGAGCATCTCTTGAACGGTAGCGCAAAGAAATCCGTCAGCGCGTTTGTAAGCATCATGCAGGGCTGCAACCAATATTGCACGTTCTGCATCGTCCCCTACACCCGCGGCGAGGAACGCAGCCGGACCATTTCGGACATCGTCGCCGAGTGCCGCGAACTGGTCTCGCGCGGCGTCAGGGAAATCACGTTGCTCGGCCAGATTGTCACGAGCTATGGCAAGCGCGACGTTGCGGTGCGTGACGGCAAGTCAGCGTTCGTCCAATTGCTGGAAGCCGTCCATGAAATTGACGGCCTCGATCGTATCCGCTTCACTTCGCCGCATCCCAAAGGTTATGGCGATGATCTCATTGAAGCCTACGCCCGCCTGCCCAAACTCTGCGAGAGCGCGCACATTCCTGTTCAGAGCGGCAGCGATCGCATCCTCAAAATCATGCATCGCGGCTACACGCGTGAACGATTCCTGGGCATCGTCAAAAAACTGCGCGCGGCCCGTCCGGAAATCGGCATCGGCACCGACATCATCGTTGGTTTTCCAGGCGAGACCGAAGAAGATTTTGAACAGACCCTGTCGCTCGCGCGCGAAGTTGAGTTCGACCAGGCGTATATTTTCAAATATTCGCCGCGTCGCGACACGCCCGCCGCTGACATGCCCAATCAGTTGCCGCAACGCGTGCGCGAAGAGCGCAATCAAATCCTGCTCCAAAGTGTCAATGAAATCGCCGCGCGCAAATATGAAACCTTTGTTGGCCGGCAAACGGAAATCCTGGTGGAAGGGCCCAGCAGAAAGAATCCTGCGCGCATGACCGGCCGGACCCGTTGCAATAAGATTGTTGTTTTCGATGGCGGCGAACGCCACTGCGGACAAATCATGGACGTTCGGATCAGTCGCGCCGGTTCTTTCACCCTCTACGGCGACCCGGCCATTGTCAATTTGTGAGAAGCCGGAATTGAGCTGTTTGCGCCTTCCTTTAAATCGCCCGCATCGTTGCCGGAGCGCACCCACAGACGGATATCCTTGATATAAGCGTCCATCTGCTGTGTCGGATCATGCCCCTGCACATAGACGCCGTCCTTGAAATAAAAATCCCCGGCGCCGTTGTCCCGCTGCGTCCAAACAAGCTTTCGATTAATCCAAACCCTGATTGTGCGGTTGGCCAGGTTGTGATCCACGTTGAGCTGAAACCATTGGTTGCCAAGGTTTGAAGCCAGTTCGTGTCTCGAATAATCATGCACCGATCCGCCGTCGCTGTTGAACCAAAACAGCATGAACGTCGTCGCGCCGTGTTGGCGCGTGACGTCGTTCCCGGTATGAATTTGAAAGATGCAATAACTGCTCTCGTTTGAAGGCGCCATCTCCATCGCCTGATACTGGATCTCGCCGTTGCGATAATCCGGCATAAAACGCTGCTCCGTGCGCGGTTTGGTTCTGTTGCCAGCCGCAAATGCGCCGTCATGGTTTAAGACTTCACAATGATAAACGCCGTTCGTGAACCAATATCGTAGTTCCTGCGCCGCATTCGTCGGCGATTGAACTTTAAAACTGACCGGGTAAGGCGTCCATGCGCCGCCGCCCATTTGCGCCCGTGCGGTCGTCGCCAGAAAAACAACCAACAAACTACAACAGAGCCGCAAACGACCAAATATTGGAATCAAATTTAGTATGAAATATCGAATATGCTCGTAGTATACTCCTTTGTTCGGGTCAGTCTGTAGAACATTTGTTGGAGTCGCCCAAACAAATGCATAGCCGGTTAATGACGCGTAAACCGAAAATCGTAAATCTAAATTCGTATGCCCGAAATGCCCGAAGTCGAAATACTCGCACGTCATCTGCGCCCGTTGCTGCGCGGAAAAACGGTCCGAAGCGTGAGCGTCCGCCGCGAGCGCGCCACACGCCCAACGCCGCCGCCTGAATTTGAAAAAGCTTTGGCCGGCTCGAAATTCAAAGACCTCAACCGCCGTGGAAAATACCTGCTGTTCCGGCTCAAACCAGGAACGAGCCCATCCAAACTGCCAAAATCCAAACCTGCCATCCTCAGCCTTCTGGGGCACCTGGGAATGAGCGGGCGGATGTTCGTCGCCTTAAAAAAAGAACCATTGCCACGCCACGCAGCGATCGTTTTCGATCTGGGCGACCGCAATTTCATTTACGAAGACTGGCGCTATTTCGGCCGGATGAGCCTCGACATGTCGCCACTAAATGAACTTGGTCCGGAACCGTCTGATTTTACTCCGGAAACATTCGCCGTTGCGCTCAAGGGCTCACGCCAGCCGATCAAAATCAAATTGCTCGACCAAAGTCTTATCGCCGGGGTCGGGAACATTTATGCCAGTGAAGCCCTGTTTCGGGCGCGCATCTCGCCAAAACTCGCAGCCAATCGATTGACTCTGGCGCAGGCAAAAAACTTATTGCGGGCTGTTTGCGATGTTTTGGATGACGCCGTAAAATTTGGCAGCACCGTTCCGTTGAAGACCGTGAGCGGAAAGTCGGACGCGCTGTTTTATTTCGACGAAGGCGGCGAGGGTTACTATGAAAAACGATTGCGCGTTTATGATCGCGAAGGCAAGCCCTGCGCCAATAAGTGTGGGACTAAAATCGAGCGCATTACGCAAGCCGCGCGCAGCACTTATTTTTGCCCGCACTGCCAGCGAACGCGTTGAAACCGGCGAAATGTGGGCATGAAGCCAATCGAAACGCTTCGACTATTTCTGGCCATTCCCATTCCCGACGATGTCCGAAGGGAACTGCGCAGACTGCAACTGGAATTACAACCATTGTTGCCGCCACGCACCGTTCGCTGGACTAAACCGGAACAACTGCATCTTACCCTGAAATTTCTCGGCAGCGTTCCCATCGCAAACATTGATGCGCTGTGCCGGGCAGTGCACGCCGTCTGCGACGCCGCGTCCCCCCTGCGTCTGCGCGCTGAAGGAACCGGCTTTTTTCCAGACGCACGGTCGCCGCGCGTTTTTTGGGTCGACATCAAAAGTGTGGACGGGATGTTGGCGGAATTTCAGGCGCGGCTCGAATCGGCCGTCCAGTCATTCGCGGAGAAATCGGACGAAAAAAAATACACGGCCCATGTCACCCTGGCGCGATTTGAGAAAATGCGAAGCCGCGACACGGAAAGACTAAGGGCCGCAGTTGCCGTTGGTGAAACCTTTGGCGAATGGATTGCGGAAGAAGTGCGGCTAATTAAAAGCGCGTTACAGCCTTCTGGCGCATTGCATGCTATAGTGGATACATTTAAGATAATAAATGAATAGCTTGTGAAACTTTTCTGTAACGGTTTGCGTCTGTAGAATCATATGCTTAAGCCGCTTTCTTCCAGCAAATGGAACTATCAAATGGCTGCGCATCTGCTGAACCGCGCCGGGTTCGGCGGCACGCCGATTCAAATCCAAAATCTGGCGGACATGACGATGCCGGAAGCCGTTTCTTCCCTGATTGATTACGAAAGAATTCCTGACCCCACGCTCGCTCCGGACTGGGCGCACCCGGAACCGGACCGTTTGGCGGCCATGCGCCAGGTCTATAAAACCGGCACCCCGGAGGAAAGGCGCCAGGCAAATCAGGCCGAACAAAAGCTTCAGTATCAGCGGATGATTGAGCTGCGGGGATGGTGGCTCAATCGCATGGCTAAAGGCCCGAGGCCATTTCAGGAAAAAATGACGCTCTTTTGGCACGGCCACTTCGCCACCAGTGCCGAAAAAGTTCACGAAGCCTATTACATGTGGCGCCAAAATGAATTATTTCGGCGCCTGGCCACGGATAACTGGCTGCGTCTGCTCATTGAAATGGGCAAAGATCCCGCCATGCTCGTTTGGCTCGACCAGGCGGAAAGCCGAAAGCAGCACGCCAATGAGAATTTTGCCCGTGAAGTCATGGAGCTGTTTGCCCTGGGCATCGGGAATTACACTGAGAAAGATGTTACCGAAGGCGCCCGCGCCCTCACCGGCTGGTCACTCGACCGCCTGAACCAACGGTTCGTCTATCGCCCGGAGTATCACGACAACGGCGTTAAAACGTATCTGGGTTTGACCGGGAATCTTTCTCCTGAGGACGTTCTGGCGCAGATTGTCGCGCAACCGCACTCGGCGGTGTTTATCACCGGCAAAATCTGGAACTTTTTTGGCGGACAAATGCCGTCGCCGGAATTGAATCAGGCCCTGGCAACGGAATTCCGGGCCAATGGAAACAATTTCAAACCGTTTCTTCGTGTCATGTTTTCCAGCGAAGAATTTTATTCGCCGGACATCGTCAAAAACGAGGTCAAGAGTCCTGTGCAATGGCTCGTCGGCAGCTCACGCATGCTCCAATCGGATTTGCCGCCGCCGCTCATTTGCATGGGCATGTTGCGCAGTCTCGGGCAGGACCTCTTCCAACCGCCCAATGTCAAAGGCTGGGATGGCGGACTGAGCTGGATCACGACCAACACGCTGCTCGGGCGTTATAACGAAGCCGCTACCCTCGTGACGGGCACGCTCCAACCGCTCGCCGACGCTGATTTCAGCCCCAAGGGCAAAGGGAAAAAGGGGCCCAATTCCGAAAAGCGTTTCCAAAAACTCGCCGACCGAATCCGTGTTGGCGGTGTGGACGTGAGTAAGATTTTGACGCCGGATGAACTTGCCAGCAAAGACCTCATCGTCGCGTCCATCCAGCACCGGCTGCTCCAAACCGATTTGAGCGATGACCAGGAAAATGCTCTCCGCGATTTTCTGGATTCGCGCACACAGCTGGCCAACGCGGATATCCTCACCGTCATTCGACTGGTGATGGCCACGCCGGACTATCAAGTCACATAAAAGTAACGAGTGAGAAGCTAAGAGATATTATGAAAAACGAAATTACGCTCCAAACCCGCCGGCAATTCCTGCGAACCACCGTTCTGGGCAGTGCGCTGTCCTGGACAGTCCCGGCGTTCCTCGCCAACACTTTTGGCGCCCTGCAAAGCCAGGCCGCCGATTCCGCCACTCAAATAGCCACCGGCAAGGACGGGACGATTCTCGTCGTGCTGCAAATGGCCGGCGGCAATGACGGAATCAACACTGTCGTTCCTTACGCCAACGATTATTATCATCAGGCGCGCCCGAAGATCGGCTTGGCCGCCGACAAGGTATTGAAGTTGAGCGACCAAATTGGGCTCCATCCCGCCATGACCGGGTTCAAGGATCTGTATGATTCAGGAAATCTCTCCGTTGTTCAAGGCGTCGGGTATCCGAATCCTAATCGCTCCCATTTCCGTTCCACTGAAATCTGGCAAACCGCCAGTGACGCCGACAAGTTTGAAAAATACGGTTGGATTGGGCGTTATTTCGACAACGATTGCGGCGGGTGCGATCCCACGGTAGGCGTCGCCGTCGAACAACAGCTGCCACAATCGTTCTTTTCAAAAACTCTCAAGGGTGTCTGCATGACCAATCCCCAGGATTACCGGTTCATGTCGGGTGGTCATCCGCATCCCGGCCAGACGGACATGGTCGAGGCCTCTTACGAAAAACTGAATGATATTACCGTCACAACCGCCGCTGATGAAAACTCCGGCGGCAGCATCGGAATGCTCACCAGCGCCATGCCGATGACTGGCGGACGCGCCGTGGATTTCATCGAGCGCACCGCACTGGATGCACAAGTGAGTTCAGACGAAATCCGAACGATTGCTTCCCGCGTCCAAAACCAGTCGCAATATCCCGCCTCGCAACTCGGCAATTCCCTCAGGCTCGTTGCCAAACTCATTGGCGGTGGATTGCCCACGCGCATCTATTATGTATCCCAGGGCGGCTACGACACCCATACCAATCAGGTTGCCACTCAACAGCGCTTGCTCGGAGATATCGGTGATTCGGTGAAGGCTTTTGTGGAGGACATGAAGGCTCAGGGCAACATGCAGCGCGTGCTGGTGATGACCTTCAGTGAATTTGGCCGGCGCGTGGCCGAAAATGCCAATGGTGGCACCGACCACGGCGCGGCCGCTCCCATTTTCATCGTCGGAAATAAAGTCAACGCCGGGTTGCTCGGCGCCTATCCGAGCCTCGCCCCGCAGGACTTATTCGAGGGGGACGTGAAATATAATGTGGATTTCCGCAGCGTCTACGCCGCAGTGCTGGAAAACTGGCTCAAGACGAGTAGTACTCCGGTTTTAGGGAAGCAGTTCACCCCGCTGCCAGTGGTGTAAAAACAAACCTCAAGCGCCAACGGCCAGAAAAGCTTCAAATTCGAACCTCCAAGTTCGCGGTTGAGCTTTGAACGTCCTCTGGATGTTGGTGCTTGGAATTTGGAGGAGGTTTATCTTCCCCCAATATAACTCTCCATTTGCTCAATCGCGGCGTCTTGCGCCGAAATAATCCAGTTCACCAGGTCGCCGATGGAGATGATACCGACGAGTTCGTCATTTTCCATCACGGGCAAGTGGCGGATGCGATGCTCGGTCATTAACCGCATGCATTCCTCCATGGATTCGTCCGGCGCCACGGTGATGGCTTCGGGCGAAATGATTTCTTTGACGAATGTTTGTTTCGAAGTTTTTCCCGCAAGGGCGATTTTCCGGGTGTAATCCCTTTCGGTAAAAACCCCGGTCAACCGTCCGTTGGAGATGACAGGAAGTGCGCCGATGTTTTTATCGGCCATGAGTTGGATGGCGTCGAAGACCGTGGCCTCCGGCGAGATTTCCCACACTGTTGATCCCTTGTGATGCAACAGCGCGCTGATAGGAACGCTGCTTTTCATAGGCTTCTCTACCTATATCCGCCTCCTTTAGGCTTTTTTCAAGGATTATTTTCGAGAAAGTGCGGTGAAAAGAGAATTGTCATCGCTTCACTTTCAACGGTGCGGCTATGGTCCCGAATTTGCTTTTTCTCATATGAAATAACATTCAAAATCCAACCCATGAAACGGGCAAGGTTTGTAAAGCATAATGACGACGTCTATCCCATTTTCAATTACTCCGGATGCTGAGGATTTTATAAGAAGCCGCATTGCCTGGGTGCCGCGTCACGCGAGGCCTGTGCTCAGAAGGTTGATGTGCCAAAGCGACGGCCTGAAACGGCCGCAGTGGTGTTACGAGGGCGAGAGTTTTGTGATTGGCCAAATCAATTCGAACCAGACAGATCAAAGAGAATTTCCTGAATTTCATTTATGCGGGCGGCAATTGTCTGTTGAGCCGGACGCTCTAAAACATCTTTCCGGAGGCGTCCTTGATTTGCGAAGGGTGGATTCGCGTATCGGTATATTCAACACGCCCGGGTATGTGCTCGTTGCCGAATCCGCTGATGCCCAGCCGGAAAAGGACTCGGCACCCGTGACAAATTACCTTTCTATCGCCGGGCTAACTGTATTGGGCAGTTTTACCGGCATGGGCGTCACGTGGATCGTCTATGCGATAATTGCTGCGGTTTGGAAATTCCCGGCGGACCGACTTTTTGAATCCAGTCTCGTGTGGCCGCTCTTAATCACCGGTTGGATTCTGGGCGCCGTCATCGGTTTCTTCTACTCCCGACCGGTATTTAAAAGTGACGGACGTAGTGGATATAGCCGGAATCAAAATCAAAGAAACTATATGGTACGCCTCGATGCACGGGTAAACTTGGAGTGGTCGATGTTTTTAGGGATGCCAGCGCCGTTGATAGCCCTTGTGATATTCATTTTGGGACGGTTGCCATTGACCCTTGAACAAAAAGCATATGGTTCGCTCGCGGTATCAATGGTTATTCTGGGCGCCACAATGTATTTGTGCGACAGGATCCCTCGCCGATTGCTCTTTTGGCTGGGCCCTTTTGGGTGGTTATTGGCCTTGATTATGACCTATTGGTTCTTTTCAGTTGATGGTCCCTGACCGGATGGCGGGGACGGCGCGCGGCGCCGTCACTGCGCGTTAAGCGCGCGGCGGATCCGCCGAGCGTCCCACTCTATTGCGCCCGCTCTACGGGCGCGGACAGCGCAGCGCGCTGTCCCTGCCGATTGAAAGAATTAGCGCTTGTTTTTTCTTCTATTTCCACTATGTTACACACTGCCTGAACGCCGCGTGTGCGGATGTTCATTGAGGCTGAGAAAAAAAAGTTAACAAAGAACCTAACCTTCAACCTCCGTTGCCACGGATGTCTGGTTTAGGCAATGGAGCCTTCAGGTTCCGCTTTCGCGGAATCAAAAGTCTCCCGCAGTAGAAAAATCGTTATGCTTACAATGGAAGAAGCCCTGAAACAGAGCGGCAGATCGCTTGTCGCCCAGGGTGAAATCGTCAAAGGAACCATCATCGAAGTCCGCTCCAAAGAAGTATTGGTGGACATCGGCTACAAAAGCGAAGGCGTTATCCCCGCCTCGGAATTTCAGGACCCCAACGCCCTCCAGGTAGGCGATGAAGTCGACGTCCTCATCGAGAAGCTCGAAAACAAGGAAGGCACCGTCGTCCTCTCGCACGAAAAAGCGGAGTTCAAAAAGAACTGGGACAAAATTTTGACCATCTGCAACGAAGGCGGCCGCATCAACGGCAAAGTCAAATCGGTCGTCAAAGGCGGATTGGTCGTCAACGTCGGCGTCGAGGCCTTCCTGCCCGCGTCACAAATTGACGTCACCACCCCCAAGAATCTCCAGCAATTCGTCGGCAATACCTACGAATTTAAAGTCGTCAAAATCAACCAGGACCGCCAAAACATCGTCCTGTCCCGCCGCGAATTGATCGAGCAGGAACGCAGCGAAAAACGCGCCCATCTCCTGGGAGAAATGACGCCCGGCGACATCCGCAAAGGCACCGTCAAGAACATCACCGATTTCGGCGCGTTCATTGACCTCAACGGCATTGACGGCCTGCTCCATATCACCGATATGAGCTGGGGCCGCATCGGCCATCCGTCCGAAATCCTGAAGGTCGGCCAGGAAATCGACGTCGTCGTGCTGGACGTGAACAAGGAAAAAGAGCGCGTCAGCCTGGGCCTCAAACAGAAAATGTCCAACCCTTGGGACAATATCGAAACGAAATATCCCGTCGCCGCGAAGGTCAAAGGCAAAGTGGTCAGCCTCGTTCCTTATGGCGCATTCGTGCAGCTCGAACCGGGTGTCGAGGGTCTCATCCACGTTACCGAACTTTCCTGGACCAAACGCGTCGCCAAACCGAGCGACGTTTTGAAACAGGACCAGGAAATCGAAGCCGTGGTCCTG
>DASXFM010000135.1:0-10293 GCA_036489615.1 Verrucomicrobiia bacterium
CGGCGATTTTGAAGGTCGATTTTGCGCCAACGGCAATTCGATTGCGAAGGTCGAGCCTTGATCGCGCCCGTTGCTCGAAGCGCGAATTTGGCCAGAATGGTACTCGACGAGTTTTTTTGTAATGGCCATGCCCAATCCCAGTCCTCCGTAAAGGGAGGAATTTATCCGGTGGTGGTCTCCCTGTGAAAAAGGCGAAAAAAGGCGTTCCAATTCCTCGGGCGTCATCCCGATACCGGAGTCGGTGATCACCACATTTAACCGGTCCGTCACTCCCGTGGAAAAGGTTTCAACCACAATTTTTCCACGCTCAGGCGTAAATTTCACCGCGTTTTTGAGAACATTCCAAAATACCTGCTGCAACCGAACCGGGTCGGCGCGAAGCGTATGCTGCTCCGAGTTTAACTTCATCAGGACTTGAATGTCCTTTACGGAAACGTCAGCGTCGATGATCTGGAGCGTCTCGCGCAAAACGGCATGGGCATCCACCGTCCGCAAATGGAGGTTCAGCTTGCCGTTATTAATGCGCGTCATATCGAGCAGGTCATCGATCAGGCGCGCCTCGATTTCGACATTTTTGAGGATCGTTCTAAATTGCGCGCGGATATCCGGGGACAATTCCTCGTTCTCAGCGGAATCGCTGGCGATGAGAGCCACGGGATTCAACGGCGTGCGCAGTTCATGGGAGAGCGCGGCCAAAAAATGGTCCTTCGCGCGCCCGGCGGTTTCCGCCATTTCACGCGCCGCTTTTTCGCGTTTGAAAATTTCCGCCAATTCCTTGTTGGTATTGTCGCGGTCCAACGCCGTTGCCAGATATTGGGCGACGGTGATCAACAACTCGGATTCCTCGGGAGCGATCTGTTCGCGACTCCAACTGCCGAAACAGAGCGAGCCCAGGTTTTTGCCATTGATATAAAGGGGGATGACAACGGCGGACGAGATTTTAGCTTCCTTTAAGAGAGCGCAAGCGGGGTCCTGCGATTGGTTAACCCGGTTTAAAAAGTACGGCCGCGAATCCGGGCTTTTTGACAGGAGATCGCTTTCCCGGAAACGCTTTAGCAAATCGTCTGAAATACCCCCCGCCTCAGAAAGCCTGAATGTGCCTGACTCAAGATCCAGCAAATAAAGAAAAAACGTATCGAAGTCTAAAAGCTCGGCAATTTTGAAGAAGAGCTGGCGGACAGATTTTCGCGGTTCTTCCGTTTTCAGAAGGTAAAACAACGCGCAGGAAAGAGCTTCATCACGGCGATGCTGCCGCATGAGACTGATGGAATGGCTTTCACGTTCCGTGACATCTTCGATCACAACGATTACGCCGCAAATGCCTCCCTCAGAAATCAACGGGGCGATCCTGGCCGTCTGCCGCATCCGGCCATGTTCATCGCCGGTCAACGTCGACTTCAGGGGCAAAAGATAATGGTGAAGCGAAGTCGAGAGCACGCTGGATTCCCCGTTCAACGCCATTTGGAGCGGGGACACCAATTTTCGTTTTTCCAACTCCGGAAAGATTTCCACGACCGGGCGTCCTTTAACCTGGGCGCAAGAGAATGAACTGTGGGATTCGAGCCAACGATTCCAGGTTTGGACACGCAACGAGGTATCCAGCGTGAAAACACCGTAAGGGGCATGCTGCTGGATCCAGGACAATAACGCCTGGTCCCGCTCCTTTGCCAAATTGTCTCCCTGCTCTTTCATTACAACCTACAGTCGGTCAATCAGTTTCCCGCTCCTCCCATTTTTTCAATTCTGACAGCAACGTTCCCAGGGAGGTGACTCCCAGGATGATGACTAAATAACCCTTCACGTCGCTATCGCGCAAGTGAAAACATGTATGAATAATCAAGGCATACTCCAAACGCCGGCTATCGATGGTGAGCGAGTGAAGGACATTTTGGACGGATTCGATTTGGAGCGCCGGCACGGTAAAAGAAACCTGGACTTTCAACAGGTTGCCAAAGGCTCCCAGGCAGGCGTTCAGGACAATATTGCCCACTTCCGTAATCACTTCGCGCGCGGCCCCATCGAAACCGCCCACGGCAGGACGGTCAGTGAGAAGCCGGTTTAAAAACAAGGCTGCTTCGCCATCGAGAATTAAAATCGCGTTTCCCGTAATGGGCCCTGAAAACACCTGGTTGACGCTGGCCACCTCTCCCTTCAGGACCTGTTGAAGCCTGTCCGAGATCTCCGGGATCGAATGGAGCGCCACTTCGGGAACCTCCAGGGAAATGCGGTGGCCGGTGAGATCGGAGAGAGCCGCGGCCGACCGTGCGTAGCCAATATTGATCAACTCCGTCAAAGCGTCTTTTTGAATGGAACTTAGTTCCATGACATCTCTCCTTTCAAAGCGAGATCCAGCAGCTCCGCAAGTTCTTCTTTGTTGACAGGTTTATTGATCATGGCGGAAGCGCCGGCATTTTTTACCTGGTCGCGCGTCGTCCTCTGGATGTCTGCCGAAGCTACGATCACCGGCATAGCTGGGTTTAGCTCCTTGAATTTTTGCAAGACCTCCAGACCGTACATCTCGCTCATTAACAGGTCCAAAATGATCAGATCATAATGATTTAGCGCGCAGGCCTCCAATGCTTGAGGTCCGCTGGATGCTTCTTCGACTTCGTATTTCAGTTCCTCCAACATCTTTCGCACGAGGCGGCGTGCCAGGCCGGAATCGTCCACAATCAGTATTTTTTTCATAATCGCTTATTAATCTCCGTCGCCATTGAAGCGAGCGCCACCTCACCGTCGCTCAACCCGGCTTCCACAACACATCGCGGCATTCCATAGATAATACAACTTTCCTCAGATTCGGTCAAAATCATTCCACCCCGCGCTTTTACCGCGACCGCCCCTTGCGCACCGTCACTGCCCATGCCGGTCAGGACCACCCCCAGGACCCGGCGGCCATAAACCTCCGCAGCGGACTGGAACATTACATCTACTGATGGTTTATGAGGTTTGCCGGGCGGTTGATGGGAAAGACGAATACTAACCTGCCCCCCGGAGTCGCGTTTGAACGACAAATGCCGCCCCGCCGGGGCCAGCAGCACCTGCTGCGACACGACCGGGCACCCTTCGAAAGCTTCCTTGACCACTATTGGCGAGATTTCCGCAAGTTTTTCAGCGAAGGGGCCTGTATAACCCAAAGGCATGTGCAATGCGATGACGATGGGCACGGGAAAGTCCGCGGCAAGTTGTGGAACCAGATATCGCAACGCCTGCGGGCCGCCCGTGGAGACGCCGAGAACAACAATATCAACATTCCGTGCCACCGGCGAAGGGGCGGTAAGCGGAGCGGGCGCTGCCCGGTCCGGGGGACTTGGCCGGAACGACGCATTGGCCGCCGACTTGACCTTTTCAATTAATTCCTCGCGGACCAGCCGAAGCGTATCGGTCGCCAGGGCAGTCGGTTTCTGGACAAACTCGATCGCTCCGGCATCGAGGGCCTTAATTGCCTCCTCCGTATCCTGGGGTGATGCCGTCAGGATGACGATCGGCAAAGGCCGCCGTCTAAATTGCTCTTTTACGAAACCAAGGCCGTCCAATTCCGGCATATTCAAATCGCAAGTCACGACATCCGGTTTCAAGGTTTCAACCATTCCCAGGGCGTCTGCGCCATTTTTGGCAAACCCCACGACCTCGATATAGGGACTGCTGGAAAGAATTTCGCGAATGACTTTGCGAACGAACGCAGAGTCATCCACCACAAGTGTTTTGATCAGGCGCATCTTACCGGATTCGCACGTAGACGAACGCTTTTCCAATTTCCTTTAAATCAAAGTCCGCCGTCATACGCAGGAGTGATTCGGCCGCGCCAACAAAGAGACAGCCGCCCGCGGGCATTTTTGCCGCCATATTGGCGACGGTCTGCCGGATCGCATGCGGCGAAAAATAAATGAAAACGTTACGGCAAAAGATGGCATTTACGCGCGCCAGGACGGCCACATCACCCGATTCGAACAAATTGGCCTGCCGATATTCTATCTTTGAGACAATACCCGGATTGAGCTTTGATCCACCGGGCGCCGGTTTGAAGTATTTTAGGCGCAATGCCGGCGGCAGGGATCTAAAGGACCTTTCCCGGTAAATTGCGGCTTTAGCTTGTTTCAGGGCCATGGCATTGGCATCGCTGGCGGTGATTTCAATGGGATGCGAGGACAAACCCGCCTCGGCAATGGCCATGGCAATTGAATAGGGTTCCTCGCCAGTGGCGCAGGCGGCGCACCAAATGCGAAAGGGGGTCGAATGCTTTTGGAACCATTCCGGTATAATGATTTCGGTTAAGGCCTTGATTTGGGAGATCTCCCGCCAGAAATAAGTTTCCTGCACCGAAAGCACCTCCCAGGTCTGCTCCCATTCAACGGTTTGGTTGTCTTTCAATGCATAGTAATAATCCAGGTAAGACTCGTGGCCGCGGCTGGATACCACCGGCTCCAATTTTTCCATAAGAAGATCCAGACGGGAGTCTTCAAAGAATATTCCGGTCCGGTCATGGATTAGATCCCGGAGCAATACCCGAATACCTTCGGGCGCACGGGGGGGGGTCACACTAATGTTGTGAGGCAGGCCGCGGAATTTCAGAGGATTTCCTTAGTATATCAGAACGGTTGCCTAATTCCCGACGGCGCGACCTTTCGGGGAAATTCGAGTGGCGCCATTTTTGCCGACCAGAGCATGAATATTTTTGGCCTCCAGGGCGTTATTCCTGGAGAGATCCTGAAGCCCGACGATTTTTCCAAGAACGGTGGCAGCCGATTTTGAGTTTTCGATATTGGCGGCCGTGATTGATTTTACCTGTTTGGTGACATTCACGGCGCTTCCGCGAATATACTTCACCGCTTTCAATTGTTCCTTCATCGCCCCTGCGGCATCCCGAACCTGCAGTTGAAAATCTTCCGCCGCCGCCGAGATTTCCACGCAATTTTTGGATTGCTCGCCCATGGATTTGGCCAGACCGGCAAATTGCCCGACAAGCCGGTCGGTTTCCCTGGAGACCTGTTCAATGGCCGTCGCCTGTTCAGCAACGGCGCGGGTCGTGGAGGCAGCGCCTTTTCTCATCGACTCGATGGCCTGGACAATTTGAGTTGCGCCGGCCGCCTGCTCGGTCATGGCTTTCCGAATCAAGCCGGCTGCACTGCTGGTCGTTTGCGCGGCCTTAACGATTTCACGCGCGGCTTTGGCCTGCTCGACATTTGCCTGAGACACCTCTTTTGCGCCCTTTCGCATTTGAACCGCCGCCTGGACGATCTGCGCGGCGCCTTTGGCCTGCTCGGCAGTGCTCACGGCGATCTCCCGGGCCTGGATGGTTGCTGAATTGATGGAATCAGAGACCTTCCGAACGGCGATAATTTGCTCATCGGATGCGCGGCTGATTTGGGTAACGAGCGAGGAACTTTCGGTGATGCCATTGAGAATCGTTTTTAAGCCCCCGAGTCCTTCCTCAGAAAGCCGGTTACTCTCTCCCGCTATTTGGGACGCTGAATTGGACGCTTCGGTCGCTTCACGCGTTGCGTCTTCCAGGCCGCGGATAATCTCGGAAATTTCAGCGGTTGCTTTGGCGCAACGATCCGCGAGGTTTCGAACCTCTTCAGCGACCACCGCAAATCCACGGCCGGCTTCGCCCGCCCGCGCGGCCTCGATGGAGGCGTTGAGAGACAGCAGGTTGGTTCTTTCGGCGATGACGTTGATCGTATCAACGATGCCCGTAATATCGCGAGTTCGCTTGTTCAGCTCGCGCATGACGGTGGTTGATTTGGTCATCGCGTCGGCCACCCGGCTAATTCCCTGGATAGATTTTTGAATCACCTGGCCGCCTTCCTCCGCCTGCCGGGTGACGCGTTGAGAGATTTCCTCGTTGCGCTTGATGAGATGATTTACCGACTTGCTGGTTTGATCCATTTGAGCGGCATTGGTAGCGGCATCGCCGGCGGCTTGTTTGATATTTTCGCTATTTTTAGCGACCCCCTCAATGGACCTGGCCATTTGCTCGATGGACGTGCTGGTTTGCTCAACCGCGGCGGCGAGGCTTTCACTCATGCCTCCCACTTCCTCAATGGAAGACGCCATTTCATTAATGGAAGAAGACGTCTCTTCGGCTGCGACGGAAAGATCATCGCTGTTACGAGAGACCGTTTTTATTGATTGCCCCATCTCTTCGATCGCGGCCGCGTTTTCGGTGATGCTCGACGCCAAATCTTCCGTATCACGCCTGACGGCTTTGGAGGAAGCGGCGATTTCTTCCATCGCGGTCCGGATTTCCTGGCCGGAAGTCGCCATTTCGGTTGCCGTTAAAGTTACACTTTGAATGGATTTGGACAATTGCTTGACGGAACTTGCTGTTTTACTCGCCCCGGTAGTGACGTGGTTAATGTTAACCGTCACCTGTTCGATAGACGCGGTGATTTCATTCACCGAGGAGGCGGTTTCTTCCGATGAAGTCGACACGGAAGCGGCCTGTTGAGCGGTTTCTTTAAGGGATTTTGCCAGATCATCCGTATCGGCAGTTGCCGTTTTCAAAATGCCGTTTTGCTTATCGAAGCCCGCCACCAAACGCGTGGTGATTTCGCCGATTTTTAAAAGCGAGCCATCCTGGACTACAGGAGGGGAACCGCCCGGTGGAACATTCGGAGTCGCCGTTGTTTTTGACATAGTTTTAAAAAGGTTAAGACGTTGCGTTTTCGGGAGCGATGGTTTCACCGCCTGGAGGTAACTGGATATCTTCTACATTCAGAACTTTATTCAAATCGAGGATGAGCACCAGTTTTTCTCCCAGCGTGGTGACGGCTGTCAGATACTTATCGTTGATTCCCGTCAGTGTTTTCTCGATCGGTTGCAGGCTATCCCTGGAAAAGTTCCTGAATTCCCTGGCGGTATCCACGATCAAGCCCACCGTACGGTCATGGATGGTGGCAAAAACGATTCGGGTGCGAAGGTTGTTATCTTTTCTGGGAAACCCAAAACGCACCCTGAGATTCAGCGCTGGAACCACCTGGCCGCGCGAGAAAACGACCCCGTCAATCGCCGGGTTGGCATCGGGTACGGGCGTGACATGCTCCACCATGTCGATGTGCTGCACATTGCTGGTGGGCAGGCCGTAAACATTTCCGGCAAGCTCAAAAAGCACGAAAGACTCCATTTTGGCGCTCATCTTGGTTTGGACGTTCTTAGCGATTTCATTATTGCGCGAAATCCGAACTGTTGGCAGGGCGGACGCTTCCGGTGGTCAGAGCCACGCCGTCGAGGATCAAAACCGGCTTTCCATCTCCGATTTCGGTCACGCCGGAAATACCAGGCACTTGAATTAAAGGGTCTCGAATCGTGCGAACGACCACCTCCCGTTGCCCTATCACCTTGTCAACCAGAAGACCGACGCTTCCTCGTTCCGATGTGATCACAAGTATGCACCTTAGCCCGCTATTACTATTTTTCAAGCGGAAAAGCCCCGCCAGGCGGGTGAGAGGCAAAACGCCACCGCGGTACGAAACCATTTCAATGCCGTCCGCTGTCCTGATGTCCTCTTCAGTGGTATGGAGAATTTCCCTCACGGAACTCTGCGGCACCGCGCACGTTTGGCCGGCAGCCGAAACCAGGAAAGTCTCCGCAATCACTACCGTCAATGGAAGTTTCAGGGTAAATTGTGTCCCGCGGCCTTCTTCGGTTTCCAGGGAAAGCTTGCCTCCGAGTTCTTTGACGGCTGACTGCACCACGGCCATCCCCACGCCCCGGCCAGACATCCGATCGGCGTCATCCCGAATAGAGAAACCGGGAGAACAGAGGATTCCCAGGATGGCGTCGTTATCCGTCGCCGGCGCTTCCAATCCCAATTGTTTGGCGCGTTGAAGAATGGCATTCACGTTAACGCCTTTTCCGTCATCCCGCACCTTGATGACCACGGAACCTGCCGTCGCAAAGGCGCTCAGCTTAATGGTGGCTTCTTCGGGCTTCGAGGCGGCTTTTCGTTCCGCGGCGGTCTCAATTCCGTGGCTGAAAGCGTTCCGCACCATGTGGAGCAAAGGGTCCTTGAGATGCTCGATCAGGTATTTATCGATGGCCGTCTCCTCGCCCTCAATTTCCAACCGCACTTTTTTGGAGGATTGCCGCGCCAAATCCCGGATCACAAAAGGCAACCGCGCAAAAATCTCCCTGATCGGAACGAGGCGGATTCCCATGATATCCTCCCGCATTTGACGCAGCGAGCGGCCGAGCATTCGATTCACTTCGTGCACTCCGCGGAGATCAACGTGATTGCCGGCGTGGGACAATCGCGCCAATTCGATATCGAGCCGCGACCGGTGGATGACCATTTCACCGACGATTCGCAAGAGATCATCCAAACGTTTTAAATCAACGCGGACAATATGCGAAGGGGCCAGGAAGGGATTGTGCGTATCTTCAGCAATGACCTGTGAATCGTCGGCTGAACCGGACTCCGGCAGTTCCGGTTCGTTCACGAATTCAATCGTCACTCCTTTGGCTTTCCATTCCGGGGTGTTTTTTAAAACCTGGTTGGTCGCAACCAGGAATTCAAAAACGATGACCCCTTTACCCTTAACCACCGGAGTGGATTTCACGATTTTACCCACGCGTAAAAGTTCCTCGCGAATGGTATTGATGTTTATTTTCTTCGCATTCAGTTCGAGAGACGGCGAAAAAGTGAACTTAAACACGCTTCCCGTTGCCCGTTGGCCCTTTTTGCTCTTCTCTGCAAACGACGCCGGATCCCGTTTGCTTTGGGGCGCGGCGGCTTCGGACAGGAGCGGGTCGGGGCATTGAGATTTTATTTCATTCAATTCCGATTCGTAACCCGGCAACGGTTTTTTCTCACGCAACGCGGCGACGATTTGTTCCAATTTCCGGGTGGCGCCGCTGAGAGCGTTCAGCAATTTATCATTGGGCTGCACCTTTCCGCTTCGCATCAGGCGAAGCAGGTCTTCAGTGGCATGAGCGAGAGATTCGGCAGGTTCCAGGCCGACGATTGCCGAAATTCCTTTGAACGAGTGGAAATCAAGAAAAAGCTGTCCGATGATTTGCGGATCGTAATTGGCTTCGCTGCCGGAGGTTTCAAAGCCCAACAGCGCATTCCGGATGTTGAGCAAATGCTGGTCCGCCTCGGTAAAAAAATCGTCCAGCAACTCCTGGCTCAAACCGGATGGGTTCGTTTCGTTCATTCCATGGGCAGGCGCGAGTTTTTCGGGCTGTCGGATTTGGGCCGTAAAAATGCTCTGCCTTTCCTGTTGCCGCATGGCGGCCTGACCGGATTGTTTTCGATTAGAGGCATATTTAGCATTTTAGGTCCTTAGCACCGGGTTCTCCTGCCGAAATATAGCATGACGGTTAAGTCTTTCGCAATCATTGTGTAAACGCAAACGAAATGGAAGAGGATTCGCCGGGCACATCCACATGGTTCTTATGTCGATGGTGGTAGGGACGGCGCGCTGCGCTGTCCGCGCCGCGTTTAGCGGCGCAACGAATGTGGTCGGACGTTGGACCGTCCCGCATTGCGGGATTCCGCCCGCTCTACGCGAGCGGTGACAGCGGTGGCAGCACCACTTGCCAAGCGCGCCGTCCCTACCAGGAACAGTGCCAAGATGCGTCGGACAAATACCGGGCGTACCTCAATATTTGTAACCGCAAACACAGACGACGCCGCCCCTGACGGGGGTTGGGAATTTTTTGGTCGGTTTTCTACAAATACGTCACGCCTACGGCGTTTCGGACGCCCTGCCAAACGTCGCAACTAAGCCAGTCGAGGGGCATTAATACGCTCCCACCAGCAAATTAAAACGGTGAAAACTTAGCCAAAGGCGAGGTTCGGTTTGTGTGTCGATGGCCGCTGATGCCCGCCAATATCATGGCGACTGTGGGACAAAAGATTCAGGCCGGGATCAGCTTCTTAAAAAACTGGATTTCGCGTTTAAAACTGTCCGGCGAATCCGAGGCATGAATCAGGTTGAACACAAATTTGTCGTCGCCGGGTTGCTGGAATTTCGCCCGGTACGGCGCGTTGGCTTCCACCGCGCCCGGCCAGAAATCGCCGCGGATGCTCCCGCGTTCCGCGAGCCATGGTCGCGTCGCGCCCAGGATGCCTCGCACCTGGCGGACGGCGTCTTCGCCTCTAAAAACCATGACCTTCACTGGACCATAGGCCATATATTTGGACGTCCCGTCCAGGCGCTCCGGTTTATCGCCAATGGCCGGAAAATAAAATTCCTTCCACTTATCTTCCGAAAGATTTTCGCCGTCGGCCAGGATGCATTCGGCCACTTTTTTCAACCCCAACGCGTTGACGCGCCCCTCCACCGC
>DASXFM010000137.1:0-2253 GCA_036489615.1 Verrucomicrobiia bacterium
TCGCAATGGCGATCCCGTGGCGGCCGTACGCGTGGAGTTGAGGTCGTTCCTGGGAGAAACCCGGGACACCGCCCTGACACGCGCCCGCATGATTGTCAGCCAGATGCAGGCGCAGGTTCTCTCCACGCAGGATTTATTGCAGTGAACGGCCCGTCATCCTCGACCTCCCTTACCGCGCCGTAGTCAGACGAAGGCGGGCTTGCCCGGCGTAGCTCTTAGCGAAGACGGGTCGGTCACCGCCAATTTTTATTTTAAATTTTGAATTTTCAATTATTCTTCCTCGCTTCGCGCTGCCGGAACGAACCACTGAATGCAACGCGTGAAATTTAAAAACTAAAAATGGCCGTTATGGAACCAAAAGGACTCATTTTCGATTGTGACGGAACGCTGGCTGACACGATGCCGCTGCATTGGCGGGCGTGGCAGACGATTGCCGGGAAATACAAGCTGCGCTTTCCGGAGGACCGGTTCTATTCGCTGGGCGGCGTGCCCTCGCGGGATATTTTGAAAATGCTGGCGGAGGAACAAGACGTCACCCTGGACCACGTGGCCGCCGGGCACGAAAAAGAGAACGCCTATTTGCCTTATCTATCCCAGGTGCAGCCCGTCCATGCGGTCGTGGAAATCGCCCGGGCGAATTTCGGCAAAATCCCTATGGCTGTGGCATCCGGCGGAACGGAGATAATCATTACCCAGGTACTCAAGCACTTGGATATTTTGCAGCTGTTCAAGGCAGTCGTGACGAGCGAAATGGTCAAAAAACAAAAGCCGGCCCCGGACATTTTTCTCGAAGCCGCCCGCCGAATCGGCGTGGAACCACAATTTTGCCGCGCCTACGAAGACACCGACCTGGGACTGCAGGCAATCCGATCCGCCGGTATGGAAGCCGTCGATGTCAGGCGGATGGGATAATTGGATTGCTGTGGGCCAGGTGGCCTCACCCGGCGCTCCGTTTTTCACGGGGAGCCACGACCTCCAACTTTTCGATGTGCATCGTGGCCATGAATTCCGCTTGCGTAGCAGCGGACGTTAGTCCGCTCTAACTATTTCGCGGAACAATCACACGATCTGGTTCGCAACCAAAGTCACTCAAATGAAGGACGGTTCACAGAAGTCACGATTCGCGAATCGCACCAATCCAATAATCCATTATTCGGTCAGTGCTGTCTCCGCTTGTCCCACAGGTATCGGAACAGGATCACGCGCAGTGCCGCGGCAAGGGGAATGGCGAGGACGCCTCCCAGCAGCCCGCCCAGGAAAGTGATGCCGATAAGGACGGCCACAATGATCACCAGCGGGTGCAGGCCAACCCGATTGCCCATGATGCGCGGCGAATAGAAAAAGTTTTCCAGCGACACCACGACGGCGAAAACGATAAAAACCATGAACGGGTGGAACCAATCCCCGAATTGCATCGCCGTCAGCACCACCGAAAGGATGCAACTGACCATGGGACCGAGAAACGGGACCATGGTCAAAATGAGGCAAACAAACCCGAGCAAAAATGCGTAGTCCAGGCCGATCGACAGAAAACCAATCGTATAGAGCACCCCGCTGCAAATAGCCACCAGGACCTGTCCCCGGAAAAAGGCAATCATGTACTGGTTGATGGATTCAATAATGAAAATCAATTCCTGTTTTGCCGGCGAATCGCGAAGCGGCAAATAATGCGTCCAGTTCGTCTTGATCCATCTTTTTTCGCGCAGGAAATAGAACGAGTAAATTGGAATTAAAATGAGCGCTACGAGCACGTCGATCAATGCAGTCGCCTTGGCCAATTCAGTCAGGGCCCACGAGCCGATGGTTGAGAGCACCTTTTCCAGCCAATCCGTCGCGGAGTCCATGATGCGGTTGTGGATTTGACCCGCGGGTGGCAGGACGGATACGGAATTGGTTTTTGCGCCGGACAACCCGGAAGAATTGGTCGAAGCGGACGTAAGATCAATCGGCGGCGCGTTGCTGCCGGCCGGCGCATTGGTATTTTGCTCTGGTGACGGAGGCGTCGAGGCGGCCTTGCTGGCCCGGTCAGCCCATTCCGAAAACCGTTGCTGCACCCAGGCGGTGTAATCGGGAATCTTTTGGACGAGCTTGTGCGATTCCTTGATCATCTGGGGAATAACGCTGGCCAGAACTCCGGATATGATGCAAAAGACGATGACGAAAACGATCGTAATGCCCCATGTGCGCGTAATCCCGCGGCGTTCCAGCCAACTCACCGCCGGATCAAACAGGTAGGCCACTACCGCCGCAATC
>DASXFM010000183.1:0-5635 GCA_036489615.1 Verrucomicrobiia bacterium
TTGCCCATGATGGCTGACGGCGGGCATGTCGTCTTCATTTCGTCCGGCCTGACACGCTTCGCTTATCCCGCCGGCGTTGCGGTGTACGCGGCGGTGAAGGGAGCGATTGAAGTGTTCACAAGGTATGTGGCGGTTGAATTCTCGCATCGCAAAATCCGCGCGAACTGCGTAGCGCCCGGAGCGGTGGACACCGATTTCGGCGGCGGAAAAACGGATGAACGAAGAAAAATGATTGGCGCGCACACTTTGCTTGGACGGATTGGCGAGGCGGAGGATATCGGGCTTTTCATCGCCGGTCTTCTTTCAGAAGACAGTCGCTGGATCAATGCTCAGCGGCTTGAGGTTGCGGGAGGAATAAACGTCTAAAAACCGGAATTTTACCAAATAAACTAAAGCGAAAGGATAAGATTATGAGTATGCGTGTCTTTATAACGGGTGCGACGGGATTTATCGGCCTACCGGTCGTTAAGGAACTGGTTGCCGCGGGACATAAAGTCCTCGGCATGGCGCGTTCGGATGAAGGAGCCAGGTCCCTCGCGGCCATTGGCGCGGACGTTCAACGCGGTTCGCTTGACAACCTCGACAGCCTGCGCGAAGGAGCAACCGCTGCGGATGCCGTCATTCACCTCGCCTTCATTCACGACTTTTCGAAATTCGTGGAGAATTGCAAAATTGACAAACTCGCCATCGAAACTCTGGGCTCCGTCCTTGCCGGTTCCGATCGCCCTCTGATTGTGACAGCCGGGACGGCAGGACTGGCCGGGGCGGGGCAGGTTGCGACTGAAGATATGGACGTGGCGCCGGATTTTCCGTTTCCCCGCGTTTCAGAACAAACGGCGCTTGGGTTCAAGGGCGTTAAGGCTTCGGTCATGCGCCTGCCGCAGGTCCACGACCCCCTGAAGCAAGGGCTTATCACTTACCTGATCGCCGCGGCGAGAGAGAAAGGCGTGTCACCCTATGTGGGAGAGGGACGCAACCGATGGGCAGCAGCACATGTCCACGATGTCGCACGTCTTTACAGGCTTGCGCTGGAAAAGCATGAAGCCGGCGCAAAATATCACGCCGTGGGCGAAGAAGGCGTGTCGATGCGCGACATTGCGGAATCCATCGGTCGAGGATTGAAGGTCCCGGTGAAATCCATATCGGCTGACGAAGCCCAAGCCCATTTTGGCTGGCTGGCGATGTTCGTCGGTCACGACCTTTTGGCTTCAAGCGCCAAAACGCGAAAGAAGCTGGGTTGGAATCCAACCGGGCCGGGGCTGATTGCCGATTTGGACAGGGCGGAATTTGTGAAGACGTAGACGGGAGATGGGAACCAGGTTGTTACTCTCGTGAATTAACACTGGACGGCACGGGAGCCGGGAATAAATTGAGCCCGGAATGGATCACCAAAAAGAGCATAATGGCTGGTTGACGCTTCAGGAACATTGGGGATTTCTTGGGATGGGCCTGGTGACCGTTCTTGTGCTATTAATCATGACGCATTTTAGTTTGCCTATGCACAAGTCGGTGAAAGCCATTGAATCTGATGACATCTATGGGGACTTTTCGTCCGACACGAATTCGGTCTATTGGAACGTCCTGTCCGAGCCGAACACCAATCGGATTCAATTTGTCTTAATGCTGCCCGCGACGATGACGATTGGATCGGGCAGCACAAATTACACGGCTTATGATTACGATTATTGCGATTTGCAGATCAGGAGCAACCATCATCATTGGAGAATTGAGAGCGATGTGGATTGGAAACTCGGAGCGCAAACGTTACAGCTTCAGGACTTGACGGCAAACACAACCGAGACATTGCCATTAGGCAATGCGCGGTTCTGGCAACTGGACGGTGAAGGTCAGGCAAAACAGGTTGAAACCATCGATTCAAACACCATGGCCAATATTTTCAGCCACGTAAAGGCGTATCAGACTAATCTTGCGGGAGCGCAGGCAAATGCGGATTGAAGCGTGGAGAAAAGCGTTGCATCGTTGAAATTAAAACTCCTCGGAAGAGGAGGAAAATAAAATCCAGCAGTTGCAATAATCATCCCTGCTTCTATCATCCCCGGCGATGCCCACAAAACAAAAACTTTCCCCGGACAGAATCATGCAATTCGCGTGGGGCTATGCGCCGACGCTCGCCATAGAAGCCGCTGTGCGGCACGGTATGTTCGACACGTTGGATAAAGGACCGCTTACGACCGCCGAACTTGCCCGCAAGACCGGCGCATCGGTGCGCGGTGTGGGCGCCATCGTTGATCTGCTGGTGAGTATTCAACTCCTTCAGCGCAAGGGCAAGCGGGTGGGATTGACTGCTGAGAGTTCGACTTTTCTGGTTTCGACAAAACCGGGCTTTTACGGCGCGTTGTACCGGCATATCAGCGATCAACTGCTGCCGAATTGGCTTCAATTGACCGACATTGTCAAAACCGGCAAGCCGGCAAAAAGGGTCAATCACCACCATGACGGCGCGGAATTCTTTGCAAATTTTGTTGAGTCATTATTTCCGCTCAGTTTTCCGGCTGCCACCGCATTGGGCAAACACCTGGGCATCGCCAAATCTCGCGGACCCGTCAGCGTGCTGGATATTGGCGCGGGGTCGGGAGTTTGGGGCATTGGCCTGGCCAAACAATCGCCGCACGTGCGGATTCACGCGGTAGACTGGCCGCAAGTATTGGAAGTGACGCGCCGCGTGGCCGGGAAACACGGCCTGGCGGACCGGCTTACGACGGCAGCGGGAGATTTCTTTGACGCGGACTTCGGCGCAGGCCATCGCCTGGCGACGATTGGACATATCCTGCATAGCGAAGGACGCGATCGAAGCCGGCGACTGCTGAAAAAAGTATTCGACGCCCTCGCACCCGGAGGTACGGTAGCAGTGCAGGAATTCGTTCCCGACGAAAACCGCAGCGGCCCGCCCAGCGCACTGATATTCGCCGTGAACATGCTGGTGAATACTGAAGCTGGCGACACGTTTACCTTCAAAGAAATGAGCGGGTGGATGCGGGAGGCGGGTTTCAAGAATCCGCGATTGCTTAAGGTGCCGTCGGTCTCGCCGCTGGTGCTGGCAGATAAACCGTCTGGAAAGCGTTGAAACCCGGATATCTCATTTGGATTTATTGGTATTGTGGGTTCCAACGCAAGTGTCGATGCTACCGACGTTTCCAGAGGCAATTTTCAATTGCGTTGCATTAGAGGCACACAAAACTGTTGTGATGTACGTGGCTTTGGGCGATGGCTGCGGAAAAAGTCAGTCATACGACCGCCCTCCATGAACCGTATTCTCATTCGAACGATTATCCCTCACCCCAGCCCTCTCCCCGGGGGAGAGGATACAGGTGAGGGCGGGAGTTCCACTGACTCAAATAATTCCCCAATAAAGAGTCTCCGGGCATCTCAATGCAATGTTTGTGTTGAAGCGTTGAATCGGTTCGGGCGCATGTCGGCCATCATGCGTGGGAGAAGATTCCCTTGCATCTTGCAATCACTTCCCCTGCTCAACTGCGAAATTTGCGCTTGAATCCAATTGGCATTGTTACGGCTCAAGAAACAGCATGTTATTAGTCATAACACCCATATTCGCCGCGGCGGGCTGGGCCTTCCTTTATTTGCTGTGTGGAGGCGGGCTCGGCGGGGCGTTCCTCATTTTCATCGTTTTGAAAATGTTTGGACGCTGAGTTTTCAGCGAGGACGTTCGGTAGGGCAGAGTTGCCACTCTGCCCAAACTGGAATTTCCAGAGCCATGGAAACGCATACGGAATATCGACGATATTTCGGTAAGCGCATGATGTCCAATATTGGCTAACTAAAGTTCGGGCGGCGCGGCAACGCCCTGCCACAGAAAAATTGAGGAAAATGCCGGATTCGCTTTCGGTTTCATCCTCAATTCCCTGTCTTCCATTCAGTTTTCGAAGGTTCTTCGCATAAATAACGGCTGGACGGAGCGGTTATTTTGCCTTAGGGTCTTTTTGTGGCTAATTCATCAAAGAACGCGGGGGGAAACCCCGGCGAGGGGATGCCATTTGAGGAGGCGCTGAAAAAGCTTGAAGGCATTGTCGAGGCTATGGAGTCCGATGAATTGCCCCTGGAAACGCTCCTGGCCAAGTACGAAGAAGGCTCGAGGCTGGCCAAAATCTGCCGCGAAAAGTTGTCGGAAGCCGAATTGAAAATCCAGCAGTTGGAAAAAAACGCCGCCGGCGAATTGAAACTGAAATCTTTGGAAAATGTTGAGGTTGAAGAGGCGTGATCCGTTAAAACGGTGACCCTTCGTCCCATCTGGCGGACTTCGGCGCGGCAGGAGCGTTGGAAACTGAAACTGAGACCGTATAAGCAGGATTGACCCTTTGGCTTGTTAACGTTATAACGAAATTATGAGTGGATACCTGGACATGATCGATGGACCTGAACACGTCAAGAAATTGACGCTGCCGCAGCTTCAAGAGCTGGCTAGCGAAATCCGGGAAGAATTGATTCACGGCCTGGCCAAGAATGGCGGGCACCTGGGACCAAACCTCGGCGTGGTGGAACTGACCGTCGCGCTGCACAGGGTCTTCAATACTCCCCGGGACCGGCTGGTCTGGGACGTGAGCCATCAGGTGTATGTCCATAAACTTCTGACCGGGCGGAAAAACCGGTTTCGCACGATTCGCCAGACCGGCGGATTGAACGGTTTTGCGTTGCGCACTGAAAGCGACCACGATTGCTACGGCGCGGGGCACGCAGGCACGGCGCTTTCCGCCGCGCTCGGCATGGCGGCCGGACGCGACAAACGCGGGTCCAATGAAAACGTGGTCTGTATCTTCGGCGACGCCGCGCTCACGAACGGAATTTCCTTCGAAGCCTTGAACAATATCGGCCACACGACGCGCCGGTTTATTGGCATCCTCAATGATAATGAATGGAGCATTGCCAAAAACGTCGGGGCGATCTCGAATTATCTCAACAAGCTCATCACCAATCCCAACTACAACAAGCTGTCGCGGGATTTTCAGAATTTTCTGCGCCGGTTGCCCAAGGGCAATCTCGCGTTGCGTCTGGCACACAAAGCCGAGGAAGGGTTTAAAGGCGCCTTGAGCGTGGGTCTGCATCAAAAGGCGGACGCGATCATCGGCGCGGACGGACGCGGTGGTTTCGGCAACCCCATTTTGTTCGAGGAAATGGGAATGCGCTACCTGGGGCCGATTGACGGCCATAATTTGCCGTTGCTGGTCAGCACGCTGGAATTCGCCAAAACCTGCGACCACCCCATCGTCATCCATATCCTCACTCAAAAAGGCAAGGGCTTTGACGCCGCCCTAAAATCGCCGGAAAAGTTCCACGGCCTGGGGCCGTACGACGCCAAGACCGGCGAAACACCGACGCCCAAGCCGAACGCGCCGGCGAATTACCAGGACGTCATGGGCCAGACACTCGTCAAACTGTGCCGACGCGACAACCGGCTCGTCGGCATCACCGCCGCGATGCCCACCGGCACCGGATTGAAACATCTCGAAAAGGACTTGCCCGACCGTTATTTTGATGTGGGTATTGCCGAGGAACACGCGGTGATTTTTGCCGCAGGCATGGCCACGATGGGTTTTCATCCGGTGGTCGCCATTTATTCCACGTTCCTCCAGCGCGCTTACGACTGCATTCATCACGACGT
>DASXFM010000192.1:0-13533 GCA_036489615.1 Verrucomicrobiia bacterium
CGGCGATTGGCTCGCTCGCTCCCGCTCGCTCAGCCCTTTGGGCCTTGCCTTCGCTTCGCTCAGGCTATCCCTTTCGCGGCTTCCCAAGCCGCTCAAGTCAGCAGGTTTGGAAACCTGCGCTACGGTTCGCGGGCCTGACTCACATCCATTTTGAGTTCCAATGATCCCTGGACGAACTCTGGCCATTGGAGACATTCATGGATGCCATACGGCGTTGATCGCGTTGTTGGCACAGGTCCGGCCGCGCCCGGATGATACAGTCGTTTTTACGGGCGATTATATTAACCGGGGCCCGGCGTCGCGGAAGGTCATTGAGGAACTCATCGGATTACACAAAACATGCTCGCCGGTCTTCCTGCGTGGCAATCATGAAGCAATGATTCTTGATGCGCATAAAAATCCGTTGCAGACGGATTTTTGGCGGGATTGCGGCGGGCTGGAAACGTTGTCGTCCTATGGCGCTGATTACCGGGCGGACTGGGTTTCAGGGATACCGGAATCCCATTGGAAATTCTTCCAGCACACCGCCAGATACTTTGAGACGGACACCCACATTTT
Source organism: Verrucomicrobiia bacterium (assembly GCA_036489615.1). Classification (GTDB taxonomy): domain Bacteria; phylum Verrucomicrobiota; class Verrucomicrobiia; order Limisphaerales; family UBA11358; genus UBA11358. The sequence goes on from DASXFM010000192.1 coordinate 559, forward strand.
TGTCCATGCGAGCCTTGAGCCGGAATTGGAGATGAAGGATCAATTCGATTCGGTATTGTATTGGGGATTATTCGGATCGATGCGGCCGCACAAATCGGGAAAGAAGATCGTTTGCGGGCATACGGTTCAGGCTTCCGGGCGAATCAAGGACGTTGGTTTTGCGGTTTGCATTGACACTGGCGCGGTTATGGATGGCTGGTTGTCCTGCCTGGATGTCAAAACCGGGGAATATTGGCAGGCAAATGAAAGGGGTGAAATGCGAAGCGCGGAATTAAGGTAAGGTTATGATGAATTAAGGAAGTTGCAAGGTCTGGAGTAAACGGTTATTTCAGTGAGGGAATCCAAACGACGTGCTCGCTAAAGCAAAAACCAGTTTGATTTGCCCTATTGCGGCTCTCATGCTCGCGTTGGTGGTCCACCCCGGCCTTGCTCAAAATATCCCGGCGGAAGCCGCAGGAGATTTTAAATGGTTCGGCGGTCTCGGCTTTCCCGACGTGGCACGGTCTCCCTATGTGCGGGTCGCAACCGGGCAATGGGGCCAGTCGGACGGCGAGGCACCGCAAAATAGGTATATCGACGGCTTTCTTTTGATAACGAATGGACCAAGCTTCACTGTGCTAACTATCGACGTTGCCAACGAGACGTTCACCAATACTCTAAATGGAACTGATGAGTATAAGCGGGTCGGCTACGAAATTCTGGATTTGAAACAGTCGGCAGACGATTTCATTCAATCTTTACGAAGGCCGCCGCGGCCCGAGGAACTTCCAGGATTCTACTATCGCTTTTCGAGGGCGGAAGTATTTGTTTTGGGCTGGGCCTGCTGGCGCCATGGATTGGATGTGCAGGGTGCAGAATTGTACCATCAGGCACAAAAACTACCGAGCGGGCCAAGTCCAAACGATTGCTTCGATTCATTCCGTGTGTCCGTCGAGAAAGATCTGGCTTGCGATGTGATTTGGAATGCTACCGAGTGCCTTGGTGATCCTTCCATTTCCCGTCCCCAACTGCTGGCGATTTTCAATTCCGTCGTCACCAATTTTCCCGATAGTGAGTATCACGAGAGCGCTTTGGAAACGGCCGCGATCCTGCGGAAGATGATTGCCGAGGACCGGGCCCATGCCATCGCCGCTCAAACGAATCTCGACCAATTGCCGGCCCAGGCCCGAGTTCGCGAATTGATCTATCAGTTGCGGGATCAGAATTGGGACGGCGTCCAAGCAAACACTACGGTTGGCGAACTAGTGATGATGGGCTATGCTGCTGTTCCGCAGCTTATCGAGGCTTTGGATGATCCCACCCTGACACGGTCGGTAGCTCGTTGCAGCCCCATTGACCTTTCTCACTACGTTCTCACCGTGGGCACCTGTGCCGTTGTCATATTGCAGCGCATTACGGGAACATTCTTTGTGCCTGCGCATACATCGAACGACATGTCCCAACACGAGATAGACACCCAAACAAAAAGGGCTGCCGAAGCCTGGTGGGCTCGGTGCCAAAAGGAAGGTGAAAAGCAAATGCTAATTGACGCGCTTAGGGCTCCCGATGACAACGCACCCGATCAGGCCGAAATCCTTTGCAGAAAATATCCTGATGTGGCTGTTCAGACCCTTGAGCGTGCAATTCGGGCCGCAACGAATGATCCGGTTCGGGCGGAATTGGTTGACAAGTTTGAGTTCATTGAAGACCCCCGCGTTGCCAATTTTCTGAATAACGAGATGATTAATTTTCCTGGGCTCATGTCTCGTGTTGAGGCCGCATCGCAGTTGCTTCGGTTAAAAAAGGGCGACCCGGTTGCAGCGATGATCCGGGAATGGCAGGGACTCAATCGGCGGGGTTTCGGTCCGGGCGATGATGACAGCGTTTATGTCCTTGATTTTCTTGCGAATGCTAATTCGCCGCTGGCGATTAAGGCCCTCGGCAGCAAAATCCAACAGTGCCCGGTGGATGTGCGGCTGCATATCATAGACGCTATCGATCAGCAGGGTGCGACAAATTCGGCCGCGACGTGGGCGGCAATCGAAGAACTGCTGGTGGAGGAGTTGGGGGATACTGACGACAGGATGGGAATGAGCGGCGCAATCGGTAACAGAAGTTTTAGTGATCCGCGTGTTTGCGATATGGCCGGTGATTCTTTGGCAAGGCTTTGGACCAACCGATATGCCTTTGATTTTTTCGCTTCCCTCAAAATTCGTGATTGCCAGCGCATAGAGTGCATCAATGTCTGGCGGCAGGCGCATGGCGAGCCTCTGTTGTCGCTCCCGCCGGAGTGTTCCACCCATGTCAAGCCGGCCGATGCCACGATGGTCACCGACATTGAATGCGAAGATGGGGGTGTAAAACCGAGTGACGAGTTTACCCACAGTATCGCAGCGTTCAAGGGCAAACATCTGGATGCTCCTCAAATCATAGGTTTGCTGACGCACTACGTTGTTATGCCTGAGCCGCAGACTTCCGGCCTTCAGTTCAGGGCTATCAAGGACGACGATTTGACCGGAGTGAGGCTGCTGATTCGGCTGTTACCGACTCGTCAGTTAACAAATTCAGATGACTACAACGTGGGCGATGATGTGACCCTTGGCCGGAAATGCCTGTTTTCAAGCGGAGAAGGAAGCGGCGCCTACTTCGGCATGACCTCTGCGTGGGGCGACTTTGCCAACGCCGTTAATCAAGCGCTTGCAGGCAGATCTGAAGTTCCATTTGAGATTGGAGTGCGGATTCCAAATAATTTCGCCCGACCGCTCCAGTAATTTCAATCACGGCAAAACAATTCGATAATAGCCTTGTGGGTTGGAGCCGATGGAGTTGGTCAGCGTGATGGTCGAGCCGCTGGCGGTATTGGTGGAGATGTTGATCCAGTTCGCTGGGAGAAGACTGGCGGAATATTGGACGTAATACATCTTACCAAAGACAGAGTTCCATGTGAGCGCGACGTTGCCGGGAGTTGCCTGAGTGATCTTTGCGATGATGTTTTGGTTGGGCGATGATGCGAGCGGAATAAGCGTCACATCGTCGAGGCCGAACAGGTTGGCGGGTATGCCAAACTCGCTGTAATCGCTGGTTGCGGTTTGGTCGGCACGGCCGCCAAATTGAAGGACCATATTGGTGCTGGTGGCGGTCAATGGCAAAGTCACATTGGACCAATCGAACGCGTCAGGATTTATCAATTTATAGACCGTATTTGTCGTGCCATTATCCGGGTTCCAATTAACGAGGAAATCCTGGTTGGGACCGCTTGCGGCGTTCATTAGGTAAAACGAAAGCTCATACGTTTGTCCGGGCACCGTGGCGATGTTTTGTGAAATATAGCCGGTTGCGCCGGCGGTGGCGAAGACGCAGAACATGGTTCCCGAATAAGCGCTGTAGGAAAATGTAACGGTGCCATCATCAACAAAATCGTTGTTGAAAGTGGGATAGGGTGTTTCATTGAACATTCCGATGCCGCCGGTTTGCGCCCAGTCAGGCAGCGCGTAAGGATAATTTTCGAAATCGCCGTTTTGGACGAGATTCTGTCCGGCTTCCAGGACAAATTCACGCGTGCGGGCTGTATGGGTGGTTTGGTTGGAGAACAAAATGCCGGCGTAGTAATTTGCGGCGGGCAGGAAGTTAGCCAAGGAATTCAAACTGACGGTGACCTGGGTTGCGGCATGGGCGGCCAGCGTGCCTCCAGCAGAGGACGGGGTGAGCCAGAAGGCAGGGTTGAAGACAGACCAGTTCAGAGAGCTTGAGCTCGAATTGGTCAGTGAAAATGTCTCGGTATTGGCGCTAAAGCCACCGCCGGAGGGGCCAAACGCGACGAATCCCTTGCCCGGGGCAACTGCCAGTGAGTCTCCTGTTCCTGCTAAAAGATCAATCAGGTTGTCTCCGACCGGCGTTCCCCAACCGGTGCAAAGATCGTAGCCGGGGACGGCGGGGAAATTCGTGACCATAAAGGCCCAAAAATTATTGCCGGTGGTAATGTCGTTGAAATCGGAAAGATAGCTGGCGCTTTTGGCGGCGGCATAGATGGCGGGAACGGCGAAGCCGACTGATGGTTTGCCATCGGCGGCGGCCTGCTGGTTGGCCAGAGCGGTGAAGGCCGCCCACGCCGGCGCGGCGCAACTGGTGCCGCCAAAAGTATCCTGAGTGCCCTGGTCGTACTCTACAAAAACGTTGTCCGCCGTCATAGCCACGTCGGGAACGTTTCGCATGGTGGTGGAGCCATCATTGGCGGCCATGTTGATTCCTTGCTGCCAGGGCGGGATGGAATAATTTTCGCTGATACCGCCGGACCCGCCGATGCTGCTGTCCCCCAGGGCATTGCCACCCCAGTTCCAAACAGTTTCAGAGATCGATGGTCCGCCGGGGCCGGTCGTTGTTACGGTAGTTCCGCCCACTTCGACGATATTGGTGCTCTCGGCGGGAAAGGGGATGCCTCCGTAAAATGAGTCCCCATCGCCCGCCGCATCGTAGAATGACTGCCCTTGCGCCTCCATTTGTTTGAAAATGTTTTCCGCGGTTACGTTCGGCACGTCCGGAGATGAATCGCCCCATGAGCAACTGAATTGTTTCGGCGAGTTAACGGTATCATTGGCCATGGCATCCAAAATGTCTTCCCAACTCGCAGTCCCGGGCGCTTCGTAGACGACAATTTGTGACAATCCCGGTGCGACAGACATAGCCACTTCAATATCCAGGGACACTTCGTCATCGCCATCGCCTGGAGAATCGACACCACCGTCGACCGGGACAATAGTTTCCGGAACGGATACGCCGGCGAGGCCTTCGTAAGTGGTGATATCACTTTGGTAGAAACCGTCATATTCCAGTAATCCCACTGTTTGACCGGTACCGGTCAAGGAAACGCCTGGAATGTAGGCGGCCCTGAAATCGTTCCCCATGTAACCGCCATCCGGCCCCGAACCCGAACCGCTTTGGCGTGGTGACTTTGCCTGGCCAGAATTGCTGGCCGATGGCTTCGCCGCCGTTTCTTTAATGATTTTGGATTTCTTAATCGCGTAGTTATCGAGACCGCTGATATGAAGGATGGGCACGTTTAGATCGAGCGAGGGGGCCCTGTCCGGGGCGAAAAATGTCCTTGGTTCGGCCGGGTGTTGCCAGTTGCGCATCGTTAAATGGAAAACGCGTTCCACGTTTGCGGAGGAGGCGCTCACGTCCAGGACCATGCGGTCAGGATGTTGTACGACGGTAAAACCGTTCGTTCCGAAGAAATTTGCAACGGTCTGGTAATCGGTTGCGGAAGGCGCGAATTGTTCGATGAATTGTTGCCGGGTGAGGTAATGGCGATAGTTGGGGCTGGCGGGGTCGTAAAGTTGGCCCAATAGAGTGTCGAGGGCGCTTTCATTTCGCAGAGGCAGGCCAACGGAAAGGTTCAAGCGCGTGTCCGTGGGCAACCGGCCGCTCGCGGACAAATGGGAAATGGCCGCGGGTCGGGAATTCTGTAGAACCTGCTGGCCTGCCGTCACCAAGGCTATGGCGGGCACTCCGGCACTTTGCGCGCGGGCTGAAGTGGACATAGCGACAGCCACGGCGATAGCCAAGGTCCATCGAGCGGCCGAAAATGCTTCAGTTTTCATAGGAATTAATCTGGCTATCAGACTATAAAAATAGCAGACATTCTATGAGATTCCAAGTAAAAGCCGGTGACGAACCAGTGACAGTCGGAGTGTTTGCCGGAGGGCAGATGGATTGGATTCCGGAGGCATTAGTGGAAATAGCCCGGCATTGAATGCCGGGCTATTTCCAACGGTCACGTTGCGGCTATCTCCCGTCGGCATTTTGCCGGTCGAGCCGTTGTTCCAGTCTATCGAGTCTGGCTTTCAACGTCTCAATTTCCGCGTCCTTTTCTCCCAATTTCTGATTCAGCTTTTCATTCAGTCCCTTGATCGCGGCCAGCGCCACGCCGCCTTCGTCGATGGGGGCGATGTGACGTTCATCGGTGCCGATGTTGAATGCGGCGTAAAAATCCTGTCCCATCGGACCGACGTGCCGGGTAATGGGATCGACTTTATAGCTCCATTCGGAGATGGGCAGTTGATCCACTTTTTCCAAAATCTGCGCCGGGCTGATTGACGCAAAATCCTGTTTGGCATTACGATCGCTGCTGTTGTTGAAGGTGCCGTAGACGGTTACACCCGTAGTGTTGGCGATGAGGCAGTTTGTGGGCGCCGCAGCTTTCCCGCCGACCGCCAGGATAATCTGGCCATATTGCAAGGACAGGCGGGAAGTCCCGCCGCCAGTGTTGGAGACATGCCCATTTCCGCCGGCATCGTAATAATAATTATAGCCGAGATGGATGCCGTCGCCCAGGGCTGGATATGAACCATACAGATAGCCGGTGGCATTCCCGCCGCTGAGCGAAAGATTGTGGTAAGCCTCGGAACCGCCGGACAGTTGCACATCACCTGCGAAAAGAAGGCCCCCTGCGGCGCGGACACAGAATTGGTTGTTTGCCGTGGATGAAAAAGCTCCTCCGGAATTGTCAGACCAGACAAATGAACCGTTATTTTGGGCCTGGGCCTCAAAGCCCGCCGCAAAGCTATAAGCGCCCGACGCGGTGTTCTCGGCACCGCCGGGCACGGTCGAGCTGTCACCGCTGGCCGTATTCTCATAGCCACCGCCCACCGTGGTGGACCCGTCCGGACTGCTGGCAGTGTTGCCATTGCCGCCGCCTACCGTCGAAGCCCAGCTGCTGGCAAGGTTTGCAGCGCCGCCGCTGATATTTGCATACTCGCCAAGGGCAGTATTTACATTGCCGCCGCCGACGGTAGCGTAGAAGGCGCTCGCGGTATTTTGGACTCCGCCGCCCACCGTGATGCCGTATCCTGAAACTGAATTTGAAAGGCCGCCTGAGATACTCGCGAATTGCCCGTTCACAACATCAGTTCCGGGCTGGATCAAATTGCCATATCCACCCGCTATCACCGAGCCTCCGCCTAAAAGTTGAATCGTATTAATCAAGCCACCGCCAATGACCGCGTCCGGGGCGTTCGCCCCAATCGTGTTTTGCCTCCCGCCGGCGATAGTGCATTCGACCGCATTGTTTTGAATGACGTTCTGAAGGCCACCTCCGATGACCGTAAAGGTGTCGTTGGGCAAAATCATATTGCTCAATCCGCCGCCGATCGTTGCAGTACTGGCCCCGGTTTGAATTTGGTTGCCGCCGCCGCCGCCGATGATCGAATAGTTGTCGTTGGTTTGGATGTTGTTACCACTGCCGCCGGCGATCGTGGCGAACCATGAATTACTCTGAATCAAGTTGCCGTGGCCGCCGCCGATGACCACGTCTATCATCCCTGGTTCAATCGTGTTGTAGTCGCCGCCTCCAATGGTATTCACGTCTCCGCCGTCGATCACGTTTAGAAAGCCGCCGCCAATCGTTGATTCATAGGCGCCGGCCTGAATCGTGTTATTCTCACCTCCACAAACCGTCGAGGAGTAGGCATTGCTCTGGATCACGTTGTTCCAGCCACCGCCGATGTTTGCGTAGCGGGCGCCATATTGGATTGAGTTCACGGTGCCTCCGGCCACCGTGCCGAAGTCAGAAGCAACCTGGTTTGACCAGATCAGACCGAAATAATTGCCCGCACCGCCGCCACTGACCGTTGCCCCCACCGTGCCGGGCGCCACGCCGTTCCCAATCCAGCCTCCAATCACATTCACACTGTTGCTGCCGGCTGGTTCCAGGCGCAAGCCTCGCTGGTTGTTCACTCTCAATTCCAGCGGCTGATTATCTAAAGTGCCTACAAAATTCGTGCCGGGACCTGTGCCGGAATTGCCGGTCGTCTTCCAGGCGTTGTTTAATGCCGCGGACGGAACCGTCCCGATCGTCAGTTGGGACGCATTTAGGCCGATTAAATTGCCGCCATTGCCGCTAAATTGATTGGCCGAATTGCTTAGGGAAAGTTGATTTCCGTAGGTCCCGGCCAGGCCGGCGCCTGGAACCGTACCGTTGAGATTTTCCGAAACAATGGCATAGGGCACCGGCGTCAACTGCTGACGGGGAGCGAGCGTGGCGAACGCGTTCGCGCCGTTGGTACTGATGGCAACCTCCAGCCAATTACTTGTGCCGGTGAAGACATTCCCGAAATTCACTGCCGTGATGAATAGACCGTTGGTGACACCCACGGCGGTATTGGTCACGGGTCCAGCCATGGGGTTGCCGCCCGTGCTCGCCGTGTAAAGCCTGAACGCCATGTCATACTGTCCGTTCGCAGGAATGCCGCCGCCATCGAGTTGGCCCTGGTAGGTAAATGCCGTGCCCTGGGCGAAGGCGGTTGACGATTGAAGTTTGAGAGTCAAAAGAAGCGCCAGCAGGGCCGGCGCCAGGATGAGTTTGTGGTCCATGGTTTTCATTTTGAGTTGTCTTTCGATGAATTAATGAGTTGCTCCAACTTTTCCAGACGCGCCTTCAAATCCTCATTTTCGGAGCGTAATGCGGCGTTCTCGGCTTCCATCTTCTGGCTCAACCCCTTGATGGCAGCGAGCGCCACGCCGCCTTCGTCGATGGGGGCGATGTGCCGTTCATCGGTGCCGATGTTGAACGCGGCGTAAAAATCCTGTCCCATGGGTCCGACGTGCCGAGTTGTTGGGTCTTCTTTGTAGCTCCATTCAGTAATGGGAAGTTGATCGACTTTTTCGAGGATGTGCGAGGAGCTAACCGGCGCAAAATCCTGTTTGGCGTTGCGGTCGCTGCTGTTGTTAAAGGTGCCATAGACCGTTACGCCGCTGGCGCTGGCCACCAGGCGGTTGGTGATGGGGGCTGTGTTGGCTCCTCCGACGGCCATGACGATCTGATCATACTGCAAGGACAAGCGGGAGGTGCCTCCGCCCGCGTTAGAGATGTGCCCATTTCCGCTGGCATCGTAATAATAATTATAGCCAAGATGGATGCCGTCACCCAGGGCCTGATATGAACCATAGAGATAGCCGGTCGCATTGCCGCCGCTGAGGGAAAGGTTGTGGTAGGGCTCGGCCCCGCCGGCGAGCTGCACGTCTCCGGCAAAAAGAATTCCACCGCTCGCACGGACCGCGAACTGGTTAATAGCGGTGGAGGCAAACGATTCACCCAAAGCATCCGACCAGACAAATGAGCCGATATGCAGTGCCTGAGCGCCGGTGCCGGCTGCGAAGCTATAATTGCCCGACGCGGTGTTGTCGTAACCTCCAGGGATCGTCGAGCAAAATCCGCTGGCGGTGTTGAAGTATCCGCTCACGCTCGCTTCTCCGCCGGCATAGTTATTCTCGCCTCCCATAACAGTTCCATAATCGCCGCCGGCCGTGTTTCCATCGCCCCCGCCCACCGTCGCAGCGAAGCCATTGACGGCGTTGTCATTGCCGCCGCCGATGGTTGCATTATAGGATTCGGCGGAATTCAGGCTGCCGCCGGCCACCGTGGAGCTATCGCCACTGGCGGTGTTTGCGTAACCACCGCCGACCGTCGCGGATCCGTCCGGGCTGCTGGCGGTGTTGCCGTCGCCGCCGCTGACGGTCGAAGCGAAGCCGCTGGCGATATTGCCACCACCGCCGCCCACGGTGCCGAAATCAGCCGTGACACTATTGCTGAAATTTGCCTGACCGCCGCCGCTAATGGTTGCGCCATAGATATTATTGGATACGAAATTCGCCTGGTAACCGCCAACCACGTTGGGAGCGCCGTTCGTGTTGTATTGGACCGTCAGGCCGTTGTCCACGTTGTTCGCCGTATTGGCAGAAGTCGCATACGGGGCCGGCGTCAGGTTTTGCGCCGGGTTAACGGCCGCAAAGCCATGCGTGTTGTCATTGAACCATATACGGAGTTGCAAATTCGGTTGGAATGAAAACAAGGCCGCGGGAATTGACCCCATGCCGAACTGGGTCGTATCGCCCAAAATGACTGTGAACAGCCCATTGGTCACCGGCACACTTACGGCTACAGCCGGTTCGCTTCCATTTGTACTGGTGCCGTCGTTGCTCCAATAAGTGGTATAGGAAATTTCGGGCGGCGGCGGAGCGATCAACACCGTTGGTGTATTGGTGTAATTACCGTTGCCGGTATTGGCCACTGTAATGCTCGTGACGCTGCCTCCGGTGAGATGCGCGGTGGCGGCCGCGCCGATGCCACCTCCTCCAATAACCGTGACCGCAGGGGCGGTCACATAGCCAATACCCCCGAACGTGATGTTGTAACTGGTAATGTATCCGCCGCTGGGTGTATTGGCGGTGGCGGTGGCTGTTTGGCTGGCATTGGTGCTGGTTACCAGCGCAAATTGGAATTGGCCGATTCCGGTAAATGGCGCGCCGCTGTCGAGCACCTGGCCTTGATAGGTGAATATCGTGTTTTGCGCTTGCGCAGTGGAAAATTCAGAATTGAAGGCCAGGATGAGGCCAAGGAGAACTGAAGTTACGATGATTGGTTTTTGGCGTGGTTGTTTCATATTTGCAATTAGGATTTGATATCTTCAGGACGTTTAAGCAAACCATTACTGTAGCTAACAGCTTGTTATTATGTTCATCTGGAATTTGCAAGCGCATAATTCAACGGCCCGAATGCCCTCCTGTCTGCCGGACGGAGCTTTTCGAAAAAATTGCTTTCTTCCTTTTTCAAATTTTCCTTTTAATTTAATGACAAACCGTGACCGTCAGTTGTCGGTCCGGTCTATATCGTGTGATCGAAGCGCGCCAACTGACAAAACTGTTTCGCGACCGGAAGCGACAATCCATTCGCGCGGTGGATGGCGTTCAATTCCGGTGTGAGCCGGGGCAGATTTATGGATTATTGGGCGCTAATGGCGCGGGCAAGACGACAACCTTGCGGATGCTGGCCACGTTGCTCAAGCCCAGTTCGGGAACGGCCTCTGTCGCGGGTCATGACATCGTCCGCGAGCCGAACCACGTTCGCGCCCGGGTGGGATTTATCTCCAGCGGCACGGCGTTATATGGCCGATTGACCGCGCGGGAAACGGCTGAGTATTTCGGACGGCTTTACGGGGTTGGCGAGGACAGGTTGCGGAGCCGCATTCAGGAATTGTTTGCCCGGCTGGAAATGGGCGGATTTGAAAATCGCCGCTGTGACAAGCTTTCCACCGGAATGAAACAGAAGGTATCCATCGTCCGGACCCTGATTCACGATCCGCCGGTGATGATTTTCGACGAGCCGACACTCGGATTGGACGTAATGACCGCGCGCACGATTGTTCAATTTATCCGGGATTGCCGGCAGAACGGCAAGACGGTGATTTTATCGACGCACGTGATGAGCGAGGCAGAAAAGCTCTGCGACCGGGTGGGCATCATTCATGACGGCCGTTTGCGGGCGGAAGGCACGCTGGAACAATTGCGCGCGCAGTTCCAGGCGACGGATTTGGAAGACGTCTTTGTCCGATCCATGGAGGTCACGATATGAGCTGGTCTATTCAGAGCCTCGTACCTCGACTGTGGAAAGACCGCCCTCATCCCGGCCTTCTCCCATCCTTCGCTCGGAAGCTACGGAGGGCGGGCCCCCAGGAGAAGGAGAATCGTCGTCCGATGGCTGGTACGACGAGTCATGATCGTGGTTCAGGGTCAAAATGCATTCGGGAAAAAGCAATGGGGGGTCTTTTGTGAATTGGCGCGCGATTCGAACGATTTATGGGAAGGAAATGCGCGACTCCCTGCGTGACCATCGCACCATCATTTCCATGATCGTAATCCCGGTATTGGCAATCCCATTATTGGTGTTTGGTGTCAGCGCCATGATGCTCAAAACCATGACCAAAGCGCGGGCTGAGATTCCGCGAGTGATGATCATTGGCGGTGAAAGTTCGTCGAACGTCCTTTCGGCGTTACGCGCGACCGGGGACTTTAAAATTGTTCCGGTGACGGACGATTTTACGAACCAGATTGTACAGAAACAGGTGCGGGCCGCGGTCAAGTTGCCGCCGGACTTTGACGCGAAGGTGATGCGCGGAGAAAAAGCCAGGGTGAACATCTATGTGTATCAAACCGATGTCAGCTCCGAATTCGCGGCGGAAAAACTGAATGCCTTCTTCCGGAATCTAAGCGACACGACGGTGCAGGAACGTCTGAAAAGCCGGAACATTCCGGCGGATATCCTGGAGCCCTTCGCCATCCGGCAGGAAAATGTCGCGCCACCCGCGAAACTCACCGGCAGCCTGGTCGGCCGGATCCTTCCCTATTTTATCATCGTCCTGTGCCTGATGGGCGCCATGTACCCGGCGATCGATGTCACAGCCGGGGAGAAAGAGCGCGGCACGATGGAAACGATCCTGTGCTGTCCGGTGGCGCGAATCAACCTGGTGTTGGGGAAGTTTCTGACAGTATTTACCATCTCCACTTCGGCGGTCATCCTGTCGCTGTCGAGCATGTGCGCAACGTTCGAAGTGGCCGGCGGGCTTTTCGCGCACTCGATGTCACGGCGGCCGGCGATCGATATTTCCGCAATTGATATTACGGGACTGGCCGGGGTCCTGGTGATGCTGTTGCCGGTGGCTGTGATGCTTTCAGCGCTGATGTTGATGATCGGCTTGTTTTCGAAGAGTTTCCGGGAAGCGCAAAGTTACGCGGGGCCATTGATGTTGGTCATGATTGTACCGACCGTGCCCGCAATGTTGCCCGGAACGGAACTGAGCGCCAAACTCGCCCTGGTGCCGTTGATGAACGTCAGCCTCGCCTGCGGCGAAATGTTGGAGGGCATCTGGCATTGGAACTACATTTTGCTGATTTTTGGATCAGCCTGCGTATACGCGGGCCTGGCGCTGGCGGCCACGGTGTGGATGTTTCATCGTGAAGGAGTGATTTTCAGGTCGTGAAATCCGGACTGAAGCGCGTTTTTAGATATTGCCATTTCATAATGGTAATGGTATCATAAAATGGTATGAGTGATGTGGTACCAATTGATAAGGCCGGGCGCGTGGTTCTCCCCAAGCACATTCGGGACGAACTGGCCATCAATCCCGGTGACCGGTTGAAAATTTCAATCCATGGCAACGAACTCAC
>DASXFM010000221.1:0-6117 GCA_036489615.1 Verrucomicrobiia bacterium
CACCCATCTGGTTCTAGCGCGGACAGACGGAACAGAACTTTCACTCTAAAAGCTTCCCCGTCTTTTTCGTCCGGCGCCCAACTCCGCACCGCGGAATCCAGAAAACGTTCAGTGCCGGGCCAGGTTCATTCAGTAGCCAAAGAGCTCTGGTTCGTCAACCCAAAGGTCAACGTCCAACCCGTTTTTGACTCATGGCACGGTCGAATCGCGCTCAAAAGCACCGCTGGTTCTTTAATCAAAGGAGAACCGCCAGCTCCAATCAGTCCTTCAGAGATGGTTCCAACCCCTTTATCTGGCTGCCGGCGGCTCTCCCAAAAACTCGCTCCGTGTCGTAGTCCACATTCCTGGCCATCACGTACCAGGCTGCCTTGGCCAGCTTACAGGCCAGTGCCTTGGTCGCCAGGACCGTGTTGGTCTTGGACGCTTTGCGATCAAACCATTTGCGGCAGCGCTCGTCGTAGCGCCTGGCAAAGTTTGCCGCTTCGACAAAGGCCCACCCAAGATATTTGTTGCCACACTTGCCATTGTTGCGGCCTTTGCTCTTGTCGTTGCTCGTTCGCCGCGCGTCCACTGCCCGACAATAACTGGCGAAATTTCCCGCGCTGGCAAAACGTCCAATCTCGCCCACTTCCATCGTAATGGTCATCCCCAATACACGTCCCACTCCCGGCAGGGTGTTGAGCTTTTCGTAATAGGGCCCTTCCCGAGCGCTCTGCAACACCGCCTTCTCGATCCGCCCGATGCTCTTGTCCAATTGTTCGATGTGTTCTTTCTGCACTTTGGCAATCAACTGATTCGCCGGATGATCGTACAACTCCTGGACCTGCTTCGCCTCCAACGCCTTGAGTCGGCTCAACGTCATTTCCTGACCGGTCATACGTGTGTACAGGCTCTTGAAGCTAAGCATCAGCGCCGTCCGCTGATGCACCAACTTGGTTCGCCTTCGTAACAGGTCCCGCACCGGCCGCAGTTGCGGATCGTAAATGTAGCCCTGCGGCAAAATGTTCAAGCGCTGTAACTCTGCCAGAAAATAAGCGTCATTCTGATCATCGGCGTGTTTGATCCCGCTGTATTGCTCGATTTTCGCCGGATTGGCCAACACCACAGGATAGGCCTTGGCCCGCAACCCATCCACCAGCCAATACCAGTTGTAGGTCGATTCGACCGCCACGCTCTTGAGCCGCGACTTATAGGGCCGCAGAAACTTCTCCACCTCTTGAAGCTCACACGGCAGCTTCTGATGTTTCAGCCGCTGCCCATCCTGGTCTACAATCCCAATCATTACATTATTGCTATGCAAGTCGACTCCTGCCATCAACGTCTTGGTCATATTGGTTTCCTTTCAGTTTTTCGTTGTTTGTTTTTTCGATCCGACAACAACGTTTTACCGGAAGGAAACCTTCCTTCGCCACTCTGCCCTTAATGTTTATCAGTTCCTCGTGCACTAAATCCGTTGAATTATTGCATTCAGGCGTTCGCGAGCGTGTTTGATCTTGGCCAAGATCTCTTCTCCTGGCCCTCCAAACGTAACGCTTGGGCGCGAGGTTGCGTTCGGGCAAATAGCTAAAAATGGTGTCTTTGAGTTTCTGAACGCTTTCGAAGCACAACATCTTGGCTCAAGTCGCGAAAGAACCAAATTCAACCAAGAACTGCTGGTGGGCATACAGTGCAAATGAAAACGTGGATGTTGTTTCAGCCACCGTTTGACCTTCGGGGTTTTGTGTGTGGCATAGTTGTCTAAGATAGGAATCGGCCGGGCGCGAGGCGGCGCAACGATTTCACGCCGAAACCGGTCACGCTGTTTCCCATGGCACCCCATATACGACATTCGGGCGTTTAGCGGAAGACGGACTTGTCGATGTGCGGGATGATGAAGATGCTGATGGCAGAATCCGTCATTTTAGAGCGAACGGGCTCTCCGTAAGACGCGCGCGCGTTATGAAAAATTTGCTTCATTTGGCTTGGCATGGGGCGATGCTTCGTGAGGCGGGCTCACGGGACTTCTTCACGGCACGCCGGCACAAAAGATCGCTGGCCGATACGCTTTCTGGGTTCGTTCGGTGGGTTTTGCTACTCTAAAAATCGCGGCATCCGAAATTACTGCGATTGCTGCCAAAGTCATTGCCTCGAAAAGTCGGAAAAACAGGTGAAAAGCTTAATAAACCGCGTGCCGCTGTCTCAGTTGAAGCCCTCAGTTTCCGGCCAGTTTCCCTGCCTATGCTCTTAAAATGTGCATAGCATTGTCCCGGTTCAACCGTAATTCAAAAGTATCCGATTTGCGGTAGTGCCGTAAACACCTCGCAACCCAAGTGCCCCGGTACAAACCGGTGGCCTTGCGCGAGCACCAAACCGGTTGACAACACACCATATCGGCTCGATTTTGTTGGTGAACCGAATCGTTCCGTTCTGATCGATTGATTAATTGAAGGAGCGTTGGCAAAAATGAAAACGGCAAAATATTTCACGTTCGCCCCAGCCTGGTTGGTGGTGGCGTTGGCGGCGCTGCTCTCGGGCTGCGCGACCAGCGGTCCGATTTCGCAGGAATCTCAGGGACAGGCCAGACCCATCACCATTGACCAGGTCCGGGCGGACCCCGACGGCACACGCGGAGCGACCGTCATCTGGGGCGGACGCGTCAGCGCCCTGGTGAGCGGCATCAATGGGTCGTCGCTCTACATCGTTTGTTTGCCGGTGCCGGCAAATGGAGAGGGAAGACCGCGCGTCGATCGGCCCAGTCCCGGGCGGTTTATCGCCGTCAGCAAAGGGTTTCTGGATCCGGAAGTGTTCCCGGACGGCACTCTGATTACCGTGGCGGGGCAACTGGACGGCGTGCGGGCTGAGGCACTGGGGAAAATTCAATATCCGTACCCGGTGCTAAACATCCGGGAAACGCACGTTTGGCCGATAGAACCGGACGACAGCGATGCTTCCCCCGGTTATGATTACAACTATTACGGGCCGGGCTGGGGCTGGAGCTGTTATGGGGGGCCTTACTGGTGGTGGTGGGGCGGATTGTATTATCCATATTATTATCACGGCGGCTATCACGGTTATTATCATGGCGGTTACCATGGCAACTACGGTGGTGGCAGTTATCATGGCGGCGGCAGCTATCACGGCGGAGGCGGCAGTGGGGGCGGTGGCGGCGGGAGTTATCACGGAGGTGGGGGGGGTGGTGGAGGCGGAGCCGGCCACGGGCGTTAATGGCGTAGCGGTCCCGAAGGATTTTGGGGTTCTCATTCTTTCGATCTTACGGTTTTGGCGGCTCAAGCCCATCAATCGGGCTGGCGGCGCAAACCGGCGTAACTTTCTCCTTGACAACAGCGTCTCTTTTATTTAAGAATTTCCAAGTATCATCGGTCGTCATTGCAGTTGAGAAGGATTGTTGAGCATGAAATACAGGAAAAAAATCCATGGAATCGCCCTGGCGCCGGCCTTTGTCCTGGCCGTTGCGCTCACCGTTGAGGCACAGGACATTTACGTGGGCTCTTACAACAATGGCCATCCCATTATTGGCGAGTACACGACTTCCGGGGCGGTCGTGAATGCCTCGCTGATTTCCGGATTGAGCAACCCGCAGGGGATTGCGGTCTCAGGCAACGACCTCTTTGTGGCGGATTCTTTTGCCGGCGCCGTTGGCGAATACACGACTGCCGGAACGGCCGTCAACACGTCGCTGATTTCCGGCCTCGATTCACCCGAAGGCCTGGTAATCTCCGGAAATAACCTGTTCGTCGCAAATTTTTACGGCAATACCGTGGGCGAATATTCGCTCTCCGGCGCGCCGGTGAACGCTGCGTTGCTTAATTACGGATTGCATTATCCCGCGGGCCTGGCGATTTCCGGAAACGATCTCTTCGTCGCGAATGACTCTGATGCAGACGGCATCATCGGCGAATACACCACGTCAGGCGCGCTGGTCAACGCGGGCCTGGTATCGGGGTTGGACGAACCGGTGGGCATCGCCGTTTCCGGAACGGATCTGTTTGTCATGAGTTACAATCAAGATGGGTCCGGCGTCATCGGCGAATACACAACTTCGGGGCAAGTCGTCAATGCCGGCCTGATTTCGGGCCTGGGCGAACCGGAAGGCATCGCGATATCCGGGGACGACCTGTTTGTGGTGAACGGCGGCGCCGTGAGCGAATACACTACGTCCGGCGCAATCGTCA
Source organism: Verrucomicrobiia bacterium (assembly GCA_036489615.1). Classification (GTDB taxonomy): domain Bacteria; phylum Verrucomicrobiota; class Verrucomicrobiia; order Limisphaerales; family UBA11358; genus UBA11358. The sequence goes on from DASXFM010000221.1 coordinate 4,173, forward strand.
ACGCGTCTCTGATCTCCGGCTTGATCAGCCCCCAATTTATCGCCGTCACGCCGGTGCCCGAGCCCTCCACTGTGGCGCTAACGGCCCTGGGCGCGGCAGCGTTGTGGTTGCGGCGACGCTCTAATCAACGTGCTCAGAGCGCAGCGCCATTTTAGCGATGGGCGGCGCGCACGCGATGCGGAAAATTATTCAATTTGTAAACGCCCGGCTTCAGCAGATGCCCTATGGCTTGCGTCTGATATCCAATCTCTCTCTTCTCTTTACCTTCATCGTGCCGGCGATTGTCGTCATCACGCTTTTGGCCCACGGGCAGTATTCTCGTTTTGAAATCAACGGCAGGCAAGTGACCTACGAGCAGTTTTGGCAGGGCGGCGGTTTTTTGGCAGCGTTCCTCTTCGGCATCTACTGCGCGCTTCTTGCTTATGGTTTGCTCCGCGCCTCACGCTGGTCGCGTCCATTATGCCTATTGCCGCCAGTCGTCTTTTCCATTCTGATCCTGTTTCATCGTCAGCCGTCGCCGGCAGTCGCGCTTTACAACTGCTTGGGTTTAGCGTGTGAAGCGGCACTTTTGGTATGGTACCTGTTTTATCGGCGAACGGTGAGGGACTATTATGCCAGCGCACGGGAGCCGATGGGTTGACACGCACTGAAACTGTGCCCGAGTCAGCTTTGCGTTTTTGGATGGTTCGAGTTATACAACAATCAATTCGTACAACCGTAGTTTATGTCACGCTTCGGTAAATTCGTCGCTGTCGCCTCGGTGATGTGGTTTCCCGTTTATACTGTGTACGCTGTGCACCGGCGGTCAGGTGTCATGCAGCTTTTCAGCATGGCGATCACACTCTTGTTTTTCACTGCCTTGGTCATCAGCATCGTCTGCATTTTTTCGGAATGGCGACAACGTCGCTGGCTTTCATTCCTGCCATTTGCCGTGTGTGTTCTAACCATCGTCATCTCAAGCGTTATCGTGCGGGCGATTCGCGAAGCCATATTCGTTCGATCGTTGCCGGGCTATGAGGCCGTAGTCAAAAAGATGGAATCCGGAACTATTCTGGTGTCCACCAACCTAAGCACGGTCCCGCAGGCAGTGCCGCTGGCTCCATTGGCTTACGCGGTACTCGCTCAAAAGGATGCCACCGGCGCTTTGACGGTTGAATTCCTTACCGAAGGTGGTTTCCCTCTAAAACATTCCGGATATTTGTACGTTTCGTCAGGTGTCATCCCGCCTGGGTCTCTGGAAGATTCCCGCTGGCCCATCAGAAAACAGGAAAGAGGAAAATGGTTTTTCATATCTGACTGAATAAAATCAGCATAATTGCTTGCATTACCGGACTGAAACCGCTTTAATCCGCCGTTCAACGACAACAATTCGTATAAAATATATTAATTAAATTATGGCAAAAGCTTTGACCAAATCTCAAATCGCGTCTGAAATCGCGGAGAAAAACCAAATCACCAAAGTGCAGTCGGTCGCAATCCTGGAACATCTGGCCGCGCTCGCTTACAAGCACGCCAAGGATTCGTTCACGATCCCCGGCCTGGGCAAGCTCGTGTTGGTGCAGCGCAAGGCCCGCGTGGGACGCAATCCCGCCACCGGCGAAACCATCCAGATTAAAGCCAAGAAGGTTGTGAAATTCCGCGTGGCGAAAGCCGCCAAGGACGCAATCCTGGGCGCGAAGTAAAACACGGTCCAATTTTCACAGGCACCCTGGTTTCCAGGGTGCCTTTTTTGTTTTATCCGGCAGGGCGTCCGTGCGTATGGTGGCCCCGGCGCAAGTACCACCGGCGTAAGGAGCGCAGCAAGGGTAGAGTAGACGAAGTGAACGTGGCGGATTGAACTGACCGTAGTTGTCGGTTCCGTTGTTACACTTCACCCCTCATCAAACCGGACGAACGGATTTCCCGTATTCGGCTTTCCAGGTCGCTTCATCACTGGGCATTCGTT
>DASXFM010000355.1:0-13158 GCA_036489615.1 Verrucomicrobiia bacterium
ATCCACGCTCATCGCAACGGCTGGGGCATGCTCAACCGGCATCCCCTTCTCGGAATCGAGTTCCCCGCCTACCAGAAGCTCTGGCGACTGGCCGGCGTGGATCAACTCCACGTCAACGGCATCGCCAACAAATTCTGGGAATCCGACGACTCGGTCGTCCGCTCGATAGAATCCTGTCTCGCCCCGGAACCGCTCGGATGTCCGGTGTTGCCTGTCGTATCCTCCGGCCAATGGGGCGGCCAGGCATGCGAAACCTTTCGGCGGACCAAGACTGTGGATCTGCTTTACCTGGCTGGCGGCGGAATTATGGCGCATCCGGACGGACCGGCGGCAGGCGTGCGCTCGTTGCAAAAATGGTGGGAAGCGGCGGTCGAAGTGCTCTCCATCGGCGAGGCGCCGGCAAAATATCCGGAATTGAAAAAATCGGTCGAGAAATTCGGCAAGAAGGGCGAATGACAAAGTTGCTGCTCACTTTTTACGGCGATGACTTCACCGGCTCGACCGATGCGATGGAGCAACTCACGCTGGCAGGCATTCGCACCGTGCTGTTCGTTGAACCGCCGACACCGGCGCAATTGAAACAATTTCCAAACTTAAGGGCAGCCGGCGTCGCGGGCATGACGCGGGCAATGGCGCCGGACGCAATCATAAAAACTCTTCGCCTGGCATTCCAAAAATTGAAAAAACTCGGCGCCCGCCATACTCATTACAAGGTCTGCTCGACCTTTGATTCCTCGCCGCAAATTGGCAGCATCGGGCGTGTCCTCGAAATCGGATCGGACATTTTCCCAGCGCCGTTCGTGCCCATCCTCGCCGCCGCTCCGGCACTCGGACGTTACACGATTTTCGGAAACCATTTCGCGCGTTTCGGCATCGGCAGCAACGGCGAGATTCATCGGCTCGACCGCCATCCCTCCATTAGCAGACACCCAGTGACGCCGATGATGGAGGCCGATTTGCGATTGCATCTGGCAACGCAGACGAAAAAGAAAATTGCGCTCTTCGATATTTTGAAACTGGCGTTGCCGGAATCCGAATCGTTCGCTGAACTAAAGAAGATCGCCGCCTGTAAGCCTGACGCCATTTTGTTCGACGCGCTCGACGCGGCGCATTTGCAACGTATCGGCACGTTTTTAGATCAATTCGCCGCCAAAAACCGGCCCTTATTCTCAATCGGCTCATCCGGAATCGAAGCGGCGCTGGCTGGCTCGCTGGGCAAATTACAACAACGATCCGATAACCGGCTCGCGGCGACGCCCGGCCCTGCCAAGCAACTGTTGGTCGGTTCGGGAAGCTGCTCGCCGGTAACATCGGTACAAATTCATTGGGCGTTGAAACGCGGTTTCGCGGAAGTTCCCCTCGACCCCAAAAAATTGACAACGAGAGATGGTGATGCGGAAATTCAGCGTGCAATTGAATTAGCCGTAAACTTTTTAAAAACTGGCCGTAGCGTTATTGTGCACACGACGCGCAAATTCATTGCATCGAAATTGAAAAACAAGACCGCAGAAGTTCTTGGCCCCGCACTTGGAAGGGTTTTGCGCGGCGCACTTGGATCTGCGGATGTTCAACGTGTCTGCGTCGCGGGCGGCGACACCTCAAGCTTCGCCTCGCGGGCATTGGGAATCGAAGCGTTGGAGATGATCGCGCCACTGACACCGGGCGCGCCAGTGTGCAAGGTATCTGCGCCAGGGTCGCCTGCCGACGGACATGAATTCGTTTTCAAAGGCGGCCAGGTTGGCGCGGAGAATTATTTTGAAATCGTGAAACGCGGCAGAATTTGAAATTTATGAAAAAACTTGGCTTGATTCACACTTCGGCGACGCTCGTGCCGATATTTGCGCAGTTGTGCAAAGACAAACTGCCGGGCGTGGAGACGTTCAATATCGTGGACGATTCACTCGTCAGAGGGATTCGCGAGGCGGGCCGCCTCACGCCACAAATCTCGCAGCGCGTCACGGACTATCTCAAATCAGCCGAATCGGCCGGCGCAGCGCAAATTCTCGTCACCTGTTCGTCCATCGGTCCGGCCGTCGAAGCAGGCGCCAAATCCGTCGGCGTGCCGGTGCTCCGGGTGGATTTACCAATGGCCGATCGGGCGGTGGCAACTGGAACGAAAGTTGGCGTCATCGCCACACTACAAACCACCCTCGAACCAACGGCCGATTTGATTACGCGCCGCGCATCTGCCGTTGCAAAGAAAATCACGCTAATATCAAAGCTTTGTGATGGCGCTTTTGAGGCGTTGATGGGCGGCGATGCCCCGGCGCACGATGCGAAGGTCGCGTCAGCACTGCGCGAACTATCGAAGCAAGTCGACGTCATCGTGCTAGCCCAGGCTTCGATGGCGCGCGTTGTCGAAACATTGCCGCCAGAAGACAAACGCGTGCCGATTTTGGCAAGTCCGGCTATTGCGATAGATCATCTCGCAACGGTTTTGTAATGAATCAAATCTGGCAACCGGCGGCAGTGGTTCTCGTGCTCACTCTCGCAATCGGTTTGCGGTTTGTTTCCAGGCTTCGCGGCTATCAATTCACGGCATGGATTCTGGTGGCTGTTACAGCGGCGATGATCTATCCGCAGGCATTTACCAGGTGGGGTAGCATCGACCTGCGTAATAAATGGCTTATCCTCGGCGTCGTGCAGGCGGTCATGTTTGGCATGGGGACTCAAATGAAGCTCGACGATTTCATCGGTGTCGTGAAAAAACCGCGCGGCGTATTGGTCGGCATTGTCTGCCATTTCTCGGTTATGCCACTCGTCGGGCTGGCGCTGACCAAAATGTTCCGGTTCCCGCCGGAAATCGCCGCCGGCATTATCCTTATCGGCTCGTGTTCCAGCGGTCTGGCGTCGAATGTGATGGCTTACATCGCCAAATCGAATCTCGTTTTGTCAGTGGCGGTCACGGCGATCACGACGATGATTGCGCCATTGATGACGCCGTTTTGGATGAAGTTATTGGCGAATCAATACGTCCCGATCAGCTATGTCACCATGATGATGGAAATCATCAAAATCGTTCTGGTGCCGATCGGCGCGGCCTTGCTGCACGATTATCTCAAACACGCTTCCCCTCGCGGTCGAACGGCAGTTTTGGCAATCGCAGCTTTCGGCACGGCGTGGCTCGTGTTTCTTGCGGCCGGCGGCTGGGAAATGTTGAGAAGAAATCTGTCTGAAGAGGCACTGGCGGGGTTCAGCATTGGCGGGTTCCTGTTAAGTGCGTTTGTTATTGGCGTGGCCTATCACTGGCTCACACGATGGTTTCCTCGACTTGATCGGTGGATGCCCGCGCTTTCGATGGCGGGTATTGTTTATTTCACCACCGTTACAACCGCAGCGGGTCGCGATACTTTGTTGCAAATTGGTGGTTTGCTTTTTCTCGCGGCGGTCTTGCACAACACTGCCGGTTACTTCTTCGGTTATTGGCTGAGCCGTGGAAGCGGCCTGGACAAAAACTCCGCCCGCTCGGTGGCGTTCGAAGTCGGGATGCAGAATGGCGGCATGGCCAGCGGCCTCGCGGGTGCGATGGGTAAATTGGGAACGGTAGGCCTGGCGGCGGCGATATTCAGCCCGTGGATGAACATTTCCGGATCATTGCTCGCCAATTACTGGAAACGCCGGCCCGTTCGCAACGACAACGTTTAATTTCCTGCATTCATTGCCCGGCGGCAATTTCCCCCAGATGATTCCCGTAAGTGAGTGCCAGCACCGCGCTGACAAGCACCAAAAACGCCAGCCCAACTGCAGCGCGGGTCACAGTGCGCGTCTTGCGCCATTCATGCAGAAACCAGCCAACGAGGATGCTAAACAGGATGAGCATGATCATATGAATCGCCCAACTGGTAAACTGGTACTGCCCCATGTGAACATGACCGAGATTGTAAAAGAAGAACTGCCCATACCAGAGGAACCCTGTAAGCACGGCCATCGCCCAATTCACTGGAAGACTGGCACGCTCCGAACCGGCGGGAAGTTCGACGATTTCTCCCAGCGTCCGGTGCTTGCGATGCAACCAAAGACAGTAAATCACCGTCGTCAGAAACGCGCCGGAATTTGAGAAAATGTAGACAACATTGCCGCGGAAAACTCCGGCGCCGTGATGGTCGGCCACGGCCGCAATCGGTTCACCGGCCGCAAGTGCAAAACCATAGACTGCGGACAAAACACCCGCCAGCAGCGAGAGCAGTAATCCTTTCACGAGCGAGAACCCTTCGACCTTGGCCTGGGTGCTCAAGTCACGCTCCTTCATTCGTCCGGCGGCCCCGGTGAACGCAATACCCACAATGCCAACGGCAATCCCGGCGATGACCCAGCCGCCGCCGGGCTTGCTTAGGGTTGAGCCGAGCGTCCCGGCGACCAGCGGCGGGATCAAAGTTCCGAGGACGGTTGAAAGGCCCACAGCAATTGCATAGGTGAGCGAGAAGCCGATGTAGCGTATGGAAATGCCAAAGGCGGTACCGCCGATTCCATAGGCGGCGCCCAGCGCAAAAGATTCCAACATCGCGCCGCGCGGAGCTTCGCGCAAAACCTGGCCGAGTTCAGGAATGGTGAGCCACGCGCCGATGACCGGCAAAAGGAACCAGCAAAACGCCGCCTGAACCATCCAGTACGTTTGCCAGGACCAGCGGCTGACACGCTTTTGCGGAGTATAACAGATAGCGGCAAAAAACGCCCCAACGGCATGCAGTGCGGTGCCGAGGAGCGGATTGGGAGTGATCACGGCGAGTTCTTAACATGCCGCGGCTGAATGTCGCAAACAAATTAAGATATCCTCAGGGTTGGCAGCAAAATTCACCAAAAGATTATCGTTTTTCGCAATTTAAATGTCATTTTTGTCATTCCGGTTTTTGAGAGAATATCTTTGCCTAAGAGTTTCAATAGTATGAGGCCGTGCGTTTTGTTTTATTCCATTCTAATACTGGGCACGCTGACGTTTTTCCGCGCAAGCGCGGAGGCGCAAGCTGCCGATCCATCCCAATGCCTGTGGTATGCGCAGCCGGCCGCAAAATGGACCGACGCCCTGCCTGTGGGCAACGGCCGCATGGGCGCCATGGTTTTTGGCCAGGTTTTTGACGAACGTATTCAATTCAACGAAGATACGCTGTGGAAAGGTCATCCACACAACTACGATCGCGCCGGTGCCCGCGAGAACCTGCCGGAAATCCGCCGACTTTTGTTTGCCGGAGACGTCAAGCAAGCTGAGAACTTAACCCGCAAAACATTTTTGAGTGATCCCATCCGCCAACAGGCTTATCAACCTTTTGGGGATCTACACCTGCATTTCGCCGGGCAAGGAGATGTGACCGATTACCGCCGGGAACTGGATTTGGATTCCGCGATCGCCAGGACCACATACCGGCTCAATGGGGTTCGCTTCGAGCGCGATGTTTTTGCGAGCTATCCTGACCAAGTCATCGTGGTGCGAATCACCGCCGACCGCCCCGCTCAGGTGAGCTTTTCACTCAAGATGGACAGTCCCCAAACGAATTCTCAGACCATGGCGATGGCAGTGGATACGCTGGCGTTGACCGGACAAGTAGAAGCTCACGGCTTGCGGTTTGAATCCCGAGTGCGGGCGATTTGTAACGGCGGCACGTTGACAACCAATGGAAACGCTTTGGTGATTGACCACGCCGATTCGGCCACGCTCTATTTGGTCGCTGCCACCAGTTTTAAAAATTTCCAGGATATCAGCGGCAATCCCGCGAAACTTTGCACCCGCGATTTATCGGCGATCCGGAACAAAAACTACGCCGCGGTGCTTTCGGCGCAGCAGGACGATTATCACCGCCTGTTTCAGCGTGTCAGCCTCGACCTTGGCCAGACCTCGCGCGCAGATTTGCCGACAGATGAGCGTTTGAGTGCAGTGAAAAAATCCGGCCTGGCCGGCGATCCGGGATTTGCCGCTCTATACTTTCAATATGGCCGCTACCTGCTCATCTCCAGCAGCCGCCCGGGTGGTCAACCAGCCAATTTGCAGGGGCTATGGAATGAGGCCCTCGACCCGCCGTGGGAATCCAAGTGGACACTGAATATCAATTGCGAGATGAATTATTGGCCCGCCGAATTATGCAATTTGAACGAATGCACGCAACCACTCTTCGACATGATCGATGACCTGGCGATTAGCGGCCATCGGACCGCCAGGGACCAGTACGGCTGCCGCGGATGGGTCGTGCATCATAATACCGATATTTGGCGGGGCGCAGCCCCAATCAATAACATCGACGGCGTCTGGCCGACGGGCGGCGCCTGGCTTTGTTATCATTTGTGGGAACATTATCTTTTCACCGGAGACAAGCAATTTCTCGCCCGCGCCTATCCGGCTATGAAAGGAGCTTCTCTATTTTTCGTGGATGATTTTGTCAAGGATCCTCAGACCGGCTGGCTGGTCACGTCGCCATCCTACTCTCCCGAGGAAGGCGAGCTTTGTTTTGGTCCCACCATGGACAACCAATTGATACGAGCTTTGATGAACAGCACTATCGCTGCCGCCGGCATTTTGCATATCGACAAATCCTTTGCGATGAAATTGGAAAGGATACGGGACCAGCTTCCGCCCAATCAGATTGGTAAATACGGCCAGCTTCAAGAATGGCTACAAGACCAGGACAAGCCTAATAACAATCATCGCCATATGTCGCCGCTCTGGGCATTGTACCCCGGAGCGGACATTTCGCCGGCAAATCCAAAGGTATGGGATGCGGCAAAGGTGTTATTGAAATGGCGTGGCAGCGGCAGCACCGGCTGGAGTTATGCCTGGCGGATTCCCCTTTGGGCCCGGGCCGGCGACGGCGAATTTGCATACGGGCAACTGACCGGTTTGTTTCAGAAACGAACCCTGCCAAACTTATTCGATTTGTGCGGACCCTTTCAAATTGACGGCAATTTCGGAGCGACAGCCGGAATCGTCGAGTTGCTGCTGCAAAGCCAATGGACCACTTTGGCAGATGGGAAGGAATTGCGAATTGTCAGCCTGCTTCCCGCGCTACCCAAATCGTGGGCCGCCGGTTCTGCCAAAGGTCTGTGTGCCCGCGACGGTTTCGTGCTCGACCTTTCATGGGACAAAGGCGGGTTGACTCACGCCGTCATCTTTTCAAAGCTGGGCAAGCCCTGTCTGCTTTGCAGCGGCAACCACCAGATCGTCCTGCAAACCCAACCGGGCAAAAAATACGCCTTCGATGGCGATTTGAATGCAGAGACGCTCGAACATCAAAGCAACTAACCTCAAATTTCCATTCCCCGCCAATGTTGGACCGCTCAAAGAAATCTTTTCAAGCCTTGATAAGGATTACAGTGTCTGCGGTGATTCTGCTCACAGGCATCGCCTCATCTAAAGCCGGCGAAACGGAACGCCAGATCGTCCCATTCAAGCCGGCTGACCAACTGGTAAGCAAGCGCGACATGCAACAAATTTACGATGAAGTCAAAACGCCTTTCAAATACGGCGTCGTTCTAAAAGGTGATGGACCGGGAGAATTAGTGGATTGCCCAAGTGTTTTCCGGAACGGCGATGTTTGGTATATGATGTATGTCGCGATTTCCAACAAGGTCGGGTATCAGACATTCCTCGCGCGCAGTGATGATTTGGTGCATTGGACCAAACTCGGCACGGTTCTTCCATTCAGCGGCAAAGGCTGGGACGCCTGGCAGGCCGATGGCGGCGTTGCTTTGGCGGATTATCGATGGAATGGCTCTCACGAACTTCAACGTTTTGACGGAAAATACTGGATGTCCTATATCGGTGGCGCGAAGCAAGGTTATGAGACGGACCCGCTGTCCACGGGCATCGCATGGACTAAAAAGCCTGCCAAACCTGCTCCCTGGCATCGGCTTGCCGAAAACCCTGTTTTGACCCCGAAGCAATCGGATGCGCGCAGCTTTGAGACAAAGACTCTCTACAAAAGCCAAATCATTTATGACCAGGCCCAAACATTGGGCTGGCCTTTGGTGATGTATTACAATGCGAAATACAAAAACGGCTACGAGCAAATCGGCATGGCTGTTTCACGCGACATGAAGCATTGGCAGCGCTATGGCGACAAATCTGTGATCGTCAACGGCGAGCAAAAGAAGAATGGCATGAGCGGCGATCCGCAGATCGTAAAAATTGATGCCGTGTGGGTCATGTTCTATTTTGGCGCGGGCTGGCAGCCTCACGCATTCGATACGTTTGCCTGCTCCTACGATTTAGTCCACTGGACAAAATGGGCCGGACCAAACCTGATTCAACCGAGCGAGCCCTATGACGCGACCTACGCCCACAAACCATGGGTCCTCAATTACAAAGGCGTGGTCTACCATTTCTACTGTGCCGTCAGCAATGAAGGCCGTGTGATCGCCCTGGCGACATCAGTTGATTTAAAGCATCTGCCCACAATATAGCCGTCACCCATTGCGTCTTTTTTCCGATTATCTTCCAGAAATGCCAGCCGGAGAAAATCGAAGTTCCAATGAATAAGAGGTTGGCGGCGCCGCATATTTTTGAAGCACACCAGGCCCGCAACTGCTGTTACCCAATCCGCATTGCCGTGCATCCAGCGACAGCACGACTTCCGGGCGTGGCTTGAGTTCGTAATCGTGTTTGACGGCAAAAAGGTCGGCGGCTGTAAAATGCAGCGCGGAAACGCCCATGGATTGCCCCACACTCTCCACACGCAAGCCGCGTCCACCTGCATCCGTCAAGGTTAGCCAGCGTACATCCTCCTTGTTGCCGTTTTCCTGCGGGCGCACATAATCAACATATTGCTGTGCCACACTGCTGGACCATATGCCCATATCGGCGCTTTGCTTGCGGTCGGCGTAATTTTCCCACGGCCCGCGTCCATACCAGTGAAAATTTTCGAATGCGCTGCCCAGTTGCATCACAACACCGATTCTCGGCAGGGTCGCAGGCAAATTTCCGAACGGCTGGAACAGATTTTTCATGGCCACCGATCCGTCGCCATGAATTATCCAGGTTGTGGTAAGTTTGTAGCCTCCATCGGTGACGGAACTGGTGGCGAGCGTTTGGACTTGGACTTCATTGGGATGAGGCTGGCTAACCCGGAAGGAATCGACCCGGCGAGTAATGCGACCAAAACCCGCGTCCAACCATTGACGTGTGAGCCAATGGCCAAAGGCTTTGTCATTGTCCGTAGGCGCGCGAAAAAGTTGCAGGATTGGACCAGTCGGCACGTTAGTCGTTTGGGCCAGGCATTCCAAGCCATCGAATTTGAGCGAAACCAGTGTACCTTCCAAACGGCTGAAGGTAGCGGAAAAGTCTTTGCCGCGAATGCCAACTAAATCACCGCTTTGAATAAGTGCCAACTCGGGTGATTTATCTCCGCCCGCTGAAGTTGCAGGCGTTTTTACCTGAAGCTGCATCTGTTGCGAGGCAATTTCATAACCTGCGGGCGCCCATAGGCAATCAGTTCTGGCGTGGAAACTGACGCGCAACCAAAATTCCGCTCCTGATTTCGGTTTGCGGATTTTTTCGACAGGAATTTTTATTTCAATTTGTTTCCCCGGGGGACAGTCCACAGGATTTAAGACGCCTGCTTGAATTTCTCTGCCTTCACTATCCTTCACTGACCATCGCGCGTTGTATTCGTTTAAATTCAAAAACGAATTGTGATTTACGACCTTCACATCGACATGTCCCGGTTTTAATCCAATTGGCGACATGGCAACCGGTTGATAGATTTTTTTAACCTCCCAGTATTTGGGGTAAATGTTACGGTCCGAACTGACTATGCCCTTAATGCAAAAAGCGCCAAGAGTCGGGTGATCGCCAAAATCGCCGCCGTACGCGATCACTTGCCGCCCGTCGGGTAATGTTCTGCGTAATCCCTGATCGCACCATTCCCAGATAAATCCGCCGAGCATCCGTGGATTCGAATAAATTTCATCCCAATACTCCTGCAAATTGCCAATCGCGTTGCCCATCGCATGCGCGTATTCGCTGGCCATGACGGGGCGGTGGTCATTGGTACGCTCGGCGATATTGAGAAATTTGTCCCACCGCGAATTGACCGGCGAATCTGGCATCGCATACGCATTGGTCAATCGCGGGTAGAACCGGCTAATAATATCGACGCCGGGCGGGTCAAGGCTGACACCTTGCGCGCCCTCGTAATGAACGGGGCGCGTGGGATCAAATTGATGCAGCCAGGCTGACATGGCGGCAAAATTCGGCCCGTAACCGGATTCGTTGCCGAGCGACCAGATGATGACTGACGGATGATTTTTGTCGCGTTCAGCCAGGCTAATGCCGCGATCAAGAAACGTGGCGGCCCAGTCCGGATCGTTTGCCAGAAAACCGCGCGTACCATGAGCTTCCAGGTTGGCTTCATCCAAAACGTAAAGACCGTAGCGATCACACAAGTCATACCAGCGGGGATCGTCGGGATAATGGCAGGTGCGCACGGCGTTAATGTTGGCGCGCTTCATTAGCCGGATATCTTCGACCATGCGGGCAAACGAAAGGGTATGGCCCATGTCAGGATCAGTTTCATGGCGGTTGACGCCACGCAGGCGGACAGGCTTTCCATTGATGAGAAACTGCCCATCGCGGATTTCAATTTTTCGAAATCCGACGTTACAACGGTCAGCCTCCACCACATTTCCACCCGGATCATTCAACGTGAGGACGAGCGTGTAAAGAGCGGGTGTTTCCGCTGTCCATTTTGCGGGATTATTAACGTTGCCGGCGAGCCACGCGAATTTTGGCAAGCCTCTTTGCGGCGTGCGGTCATCGAGAATTTTGGGATCCCAATTGCGGTTCAAGATCTCCGCGGCGCCATGCCGCAGTTCGTCTTTAAAAATAGGGCGGCCATCGGCATCATATAATTGCGCGCATACCGTCCATCCTTCCAATGAACTCCCGGCAAAGTCCGCCAGTTCCGGTTTAATTTCCAGTGTGGCATTTTGGTAATTTGTGTCCAAATCGGTACGAACGGCAAAATCACGGATGCGAGCCGTCGCAGTGGAATAAAGATAGACGCGTCGGAAAATTCCGCTCATTCGCCAAATGTCCTGGTCCTCGAGATAACTACCGGCCGACCAGCGAAAATCCTGGACCGCAATTTCATTCGCGCCCGGCGTCACAAAATCGGTTACGTCAAATTCCGCCGGCGAACGGCTGTTTTCACTAAACCCGGCGAACCGGCCATTGACCCAAACGTAAAATGCGCTATCCACGCCGTCGAAATGAACAAACACACGACGATGATTCCAAAGCGCGGGAAGTTCGAATCTTCGCCGATAGGAGCTAACCGGATCACGCATTTTGAATGTCGTATAATTTGTGGGCGGCACATCGAGAACTCCCGGCGGGTCAATTTTGAACGTATAACCCGAACTCAAATATATCGGGATGCCGTATCCCCGCATTTCCACACAGGATGGGACATCGATGTTGGCCCAACTGGAATCATTGAAATCGCTTCGGAAAAAATTCGTCGGCCTCATCTCTGGCGCGGGCACCCAATGAAATTTCCAGGTTCCGTCCAGCGAGAGATAAAACGGGGAATTAGTGTCGTCGTCATGCAAGGCTTCGACGGCAGTCGCAAACGGCACAAACGAGGACCGAATCGGCAGGCGGTCTATTTGAAAAACGTGCTCATTTTCCCAATCAGGCAACGAAGATGCCATTAATGCCGATCGAATACCCAGCCATAACATCAGCGAGAACAATACCTTCAATGCCTTGTGGTTCATGAAAGCACAAGTATTATCCGTTTGTTCCGCGTTCGCAACCGTCGACCCCACGTTGTCACTTTTCAAAGGTTTTTTAGCGCTTTATATATGACATGCTGCCGGGAACTTCAGTAGGCTTTCGGACCCAGATGAAAGTATCCGCCGCCTTTATTTTGCCGGTTTTGCTTTTTGCTGGGTCGGGCATTTCCTGTGCTCATATTCGTCCGGATTCCGTGGGCGCCTGTCCGGTGGCAGTTCGCTGGACCAACCATCTGGGTATGGTATTTGTGCCGATGAACCATACCCGGGCGGCCTTTTCCATCTATGAAACCCGAATGAGTGATTTTGCTGCATTTGCCGTTACTCATCCGAAACTCGATGGGACCAATTGGAGCCACGCGCTTTATCACAATGCCACGCCGGTTTCGACCGGGCCGAATTTTCCGGTAGTGAATGTGAGTTGGAATGACGCCAGGGCATTTTGCCGCTGGCTGACTCTTACGGAACGCCAAATGAAATTGATTCCGCCGGCTTCAATGTATCGTTTGCCAACGGACACCGAATGGAGTTGGGCGGCCGGTATCGGCAATCGTGAGGCTGACGGCTCACCCGAGGCCAGGAATGGAAAGGTTGAAAACGTATTTCCCTGGGGAACTCAATATCCGCCACCTCCGGGCGCCGGCAATTTCGCCGACCAAACTGCGCTCAATCACTTCACCCATTGGCCACACATTCCGGGTTATAACGACGGTTATGTAACGACCGCGCCGGTGGGCTCGTTTCAGCCAAATGGCCAGGGGCTTTATGATTTGTCCGGAAACGCCGCCGAATGGTGCGAGGATTCTTATAACGGGATTTCCGACAAACGCGAATTGCGTGGCGGTTCGTGGGTTAATACTGGTCCCAAAAGCCTGTGGTCTTCTACCAGGATGCCGGTCAGCCCAAATCATTTCAGCGTCATTACTGGATTTCGCTGCGTATTGGCCTGGGACAGCGCGGCGGGTTTAAACGAAGCCGCATCAAAATGAGCACTATTTGATTTCCAATGTTAAACCAAATTCAACCTGCCACTGAAATTGATACGAATTCGGGTGCGATTACCCCACAGCAATGGAAGTGGTCCGTGCTCGCGGGCATGGCCTCGTATCTTGATGCCGGTTCAATCGTCGCGCTCGGCGCCGGCATGGCGTATTTCCAAAGCGACCTCAAGCTGACTAATGGAGCCATCGGCGCGCTCGCCGCAATCGGCCCCAATGCCATCGGCTGCGCGCTGGGCGCCTTCATCGGCGGGCGTTTGGGCGACAAGCTTGGCCGGAAAAAAATCTACCAATACGACCTGCTTGTTTACGCCGCCGGCGTTCTTATCATCGCCGCCGCCATCAATGCAACGATGCTTTTCATTGGCACATTCATGGCCGGAGTGGCAGTCGGGGCTGATGTTCCCACTTCGCTGGCGCTCGTGGGCGAATTAGCGCCGGC
>DASXFM010000401.1:0-10873 GCA_036489615.1 Verrucomicrobiia bacterium
GTTTACCAAGTATATCATCATCGTGGATCACGACGTGGACGTTCACAATACCAGCGACGTGCTGTTCCGCTTGTGCGCCAATACCGACCCGCAACGCGATTCGATCTTTACCAAAGGCCCGGCGGACGTCCTGGATCATGCAACCAGCGAAGTGGCCATCGGTACTAAACTCGGAATTGACGCGACGAAAAAATTGGCCGGTGAAGGTTTCAAACGCAACTGGCCGCCGTTGATTGAAATGGATGAGGCGGTGAAACATAAAATTGATTCCCTGATCAAGCTATAGGGTTCAATTTTAAGGACGGGGACGTCCAAAATCAATTTCCAGGCGCCAGGGAATGTTCGAGGGAGGACTTTCTCGTTCGAACGATTCTCCCTCACCCCAGCCCTCTCCCATCCTTCGCTCGGAAGCTACGGAGGGCAGGCCCGCTGGGAGAGGGAGAATGGTCGTCCGATGGATTGATACGATGAATGATCACAGCGGTTCAGGGGTTCAACGCGCGAAACTTTGGGGGAAATCTCACCCGCCGTTGCTTTGCTGTGGCGCGGCGAGCCCTGGTCCTCTCTCCAATTCGTCACGGATTGGCCGGGAGGTTGTCGATGAGTTGGACAACTTTGTCAAAATGGCCGGTGTAGTAGGCGCGCACATAATCGGCCAGGAATTTTTTAACTTTCTCGGATTCGGAAGGGTGAAGTTTCAATCGCGCGTACATTCGATCGCGGATGGCGCGAAAAACCTTCTCTTTGATCCAATAGCTATTGTCATAGCGTTGCCTCATGGAAGACGCCGCTGCGAGCGTATCCAACTCGGGTGTGGTCAAGTTCTGCCGCCAGGCTGCCCGGTAAACTTCGAGGGCTTCAAGCCAGGATGCTTGCGCGGTCTGATTAAAGAGTTCGTGCAGGCCTTTCCAACCCAGTTGGTTCGGGTCGACTAAATCCGCAACGTCAGGCGATGGGTGGCCCTTTTCCTGGTAATCCAACAGACAGACTTTGAAGTCAATCATACGGTCCCCGTTGTAATCATATTCAATGGTATCGATAAATCCGTCGCCGTCTGTGTCGGTGTATTTTACGATTTCGTTTACTTTGGTTGCCGTAGGGCGGCGGGTGGGTTCGCCGGCGCCGCCGTGATACCGGGCGTTTTCGTCGACTGTCCAGGCTCCCCATTTGGCGCCAAAGAGATGAAATTTGTGATCAAATGGGCCAATGTAGAGTTTGCCGCCGCCCCGACCGTCCAGGTCGAACTCACCGCGGTCGCCGAGGCTGTCCGCCTGGCTGTTGCCGTCGAGGCCGGGCGTCAGGCCATTGGTATTGCCAATACGAGCTGTGGAATAAATGTCCACCGGCGTTCCATTGGCCCGGCCGGGAGCGGTGTTGGGCGTCATCAATTCGACCCGCTCCCAACGATGATCGTCTCCATCCTCGTCGAAAACGAAATAAATAAATTTCCACTTTGTCTTGAAGAACAGGTTGTAGCCTTTGTCCCGGTCCATGTACACGAGCTCTTTGAGGCGCCGCCATTCGTTATGCTGAAAACAGGGGTCGAATTTGGGATTGCCCGCAAAGTGCGGCAATGGATGGGTCATGGAACTGATGTCAATGTGGCCGCCCTTTCCGTTGAGCGTCATGTCGAAGGAAGATTCATCTCCCTTGCCGGCATTGCCGTCCAGGTCGTAGGTTACGAAACCCTCATTGACCGCGGGCCGGATATCCACATTCGTTCCGCGAAGGGGTTGGGGAGTGCACCAGCGCATGGCCATATTGGCGACTCCATTGCCTTCCTCGTCATAGAATGAAAACGGGTCTTCCCAGTTCACGCGGGGATCGGTCAAGGCATAAGAGGGGCAGTGGGTTTTTACAAAGTCGTTGTTGCCATGGTAATTTGGCAGCCAGTTGCACATGCCGGTGAAAGCCCAGCACGCAAAATCAAAACGGCTCCAGTCAATCCAGCCAAGGACGCCGTGCTGGTCGTGGTTGATGAAGATCATGAACACCGGGTTGCCGGTTTGATCACGCTTGGCCGGCCCCCAGGTCGCCGGATTTATGACGATCGCCTGGACGTCGGGAATGCCATCTCCATCGGTGTCGCACCATTTGACGTTCAGGTCATTTGGGCCATCGTAGACGCCGTCTCCATCCATATCCACCTGCATGACGTCGTTCACCAAATCGCCGCGGGCATCGTTGGGTTTCATATGGCCGCTTTCGTCGAGCCAGCGAACGCGTTTGCCGTTCCACCAGCGTTCGATGACATCCGGCCGGCCGCGTCCGGTAATGCTCAAATGAAGAACCTCGGCGTCCGGAGTGGACGAATGCAACGCGGTCCGATGCCAATCCCGCACGTCATCGGCATAGCTCAACGGTGAGAGCAACAAGCCGGCGGCAAGAGCAAACAGGAAGCGCGAACGCGTCATTGAATCCCACCCGTAGCAATCGCTTCAGATTTCATTGATTCAGCAAACTGACAATTTCCCTGAATCTCGTAACATTATCGCCGGGATCCAACACGGGAGGGGCATTGCCATTAAAGTCCCAATACTGGGCCTGATTAAATGCCGTCTGCGGCCGGTTGACATAAGCCACATGGCCATCCGGCCAACAGAAGTTGAGCCCGGCCGGGCTGTTGCCGTTGCGATGCGGAATGGTCGCCCAGGTGTAGATCAGGTCTGAGATCATGGATTTTCTCAGATCTATTTGGGTGGTCTTATATGCCTCATTGACAAAGTTGTAGTTCGGCGGGCTTGAACTTGAGCGCGTTTTCGATTGCGGATACCACATGTAGTCGTCGCGGACCTCGCCTCCATACCACGTCGGCCAAGGATCATACCAACTCATCTCAAATTTAATCGGCAAGGTATCGACGTTTCGCAGGCCGCTGTCGTAAAAAGTTTTGGGATTGGAAATGATTTTTTCAGTATAAAGGCAGCCCAGGTTTGTGCCGGGCCATCCGTAATGGACCGGACCTGTCTGGGTTTTGTCTGAAGTGAACATGTTATAGCTCTCCCACGGCGCGGAACCCGGGTTCTGTTCCGGATCGAATTCATCCGGTGGAAGCTTGTCGCTATTGTCACCGGCGTACATCAGCACTCCCATGCCGAGCTGCCGGAGATTGTTGAGACAATCAACGCGCTGAGCGCGGTCTTTGGCTTTGGTCAGCACAGGCAACAGAACGGCCGCAAGAATAGCGATGATGGCAATAACGACCAGCAGTTCGATAAGAGTAAACGCCAATCTACGGTTTTCTTTTTTCAACTTCATTTTGAATTCGAGTTATGTCTCTGCCAAAATCAGAACTGACGCTGGTTGACGGTTATGGGTAGATCAGGCGATAGAAGGTCGCCCCGTTGGCCGGGCTCACTGGGACGCTCAAGTTGGTCATGGAATCCGATCCCGGCACGGTCACCCAATTAGAGCTAATTCCCACCCGCACTGAGTTGGTTTGCGCCTGGAGAAGCCAGCCGGCATTGGTGGGCCAGGCCAGGTTCAAGGCACCGCCTGAGACACTGAAACCGACGGTCCCGGGAAGAGGATTGATAACTACAGGGTTGACCAACAAGCTTCCGTTGCCACTGAGATAGGTTGGATCGGTGCCGGCGTTGTGGAGGCCGGCGGCCGCGGGAACGCCGTTCAGGACCAGGCCCGACACCATATTTGTATCTGAATTGGCAAAATTCAAATCGAGCACTGCATTGGTGTTGCCCGCGATGGTCACCGTCGCGGTGGGGGCAATGTCGGGATAGGTCAGGGTCAGGGTGCCCGCATCAATCGTAATGTTGCCCGTATAGCTGTTGTCCTGCAGCAAGACAACGGTTCCGGAACCGGTTTTGACCAGTGTTCCGCTGCCACGGATTTGCGTGTAGATGGAAATAGCGGCGTCCGGCGGCGGAACGTCCAACTGACAATTTGTGCCGGTAAGGAAGAGCGCCTGCAACTGATTGGTAATAATGGTCAGCACTTGCGAGGTGCCGGGAGCGGAATTCCGCAGGACACCATTGTTCAGGGCCAACAAATCAAGCTGCAAATCATAGCCGTTCATGTCCAGAATGCCGCCGTTCAGAACGACTTCGACGGGAGTGGCGGCGCCCGGCGCGGTGGGGGTATAGGCAATCTGTTCGCCATAGTTATCGATCATCGCCACCGCATTGGAATTCACGACCAGACCATGGAAGCCACCGTAAGAACCCGCGCCACCGCCCCCACCGACGACTGTCGTTCCGCCGAGCCGGGCCATATCAAGCACGCCCTGATTTACGGTGAAAGGACCGGGCTTGACGCTCCCGGGACTATCCAAACCGACGACCCGCCAGGTGCCGTTTCCGGTTTTCGTGGCGAGGGAGTTATTAAGGCCGATACAATCCGTTATCCAGGTATTGCTAATGACATTCACCGTAAAACCGGAGATGCTCGCGTTGATAAAGGTAGAGCTAAAATCCAAGTCGCTGGTACCAATGACGGTGAAGAGGCCGCTAAGGTTGTAGCTGGTGGCGGACAGGGCCAAAGGCGAGCCACTGACGTTGTCAACCGAGCCGCCAGAGATCGTAAGGGAGCTGCTTCCGGCAGCGCCAGAAGAGCCGAAATTGATCTGGCCGGCCTGCAGCTGCAAACCATTCCAGGTATTGTTTGCAGCCAGGGTTAAGATACCATTGCCGGTTTTGGTTAACAGTTTGCCGGCGCCACCATCGCTGATGGGGCCGCCAATAGTCAGGTTATTGGTGGCGACATTAATCGTAGTGTTGGCAGCCAAAGCCACTGACCCGGAACCCAAATTCAAATCGTTGTTTCCAACGTAGTTGAAGTTGCCGTTCCAAACCTCCGGAACGGGATACTGCAACACTACGGCGGAGCCGCAGGTGTTACCCAATTGCCCGCTATTATTGAGAGTCAACGTGCCCGTTCCGACGGGTGTGCCGCCGGTACTGCCACCGCTGTTGATATTCAGCAAACTGCCGGCGGATACGACTGTGCCGCCGGAATAGGTATTGGTCGTGGCGATTGTTACCGTTCCACCTCCCACTAACTCGAGGTCACCGCCAGAAGACATGGCAATATTGCCGGTGCCGCTGATGGTAAAGGAGTTGGTAAGATTGTTGAACACCACATTCCCGGGCGAAACGCTGGTGTTCAATGTTACAGCAGGATTCAAGCACGGCGCGGTATCATCAAAGAGAACCGTTTCACCGTCGTGGTACGTCAACGGGCCTCCACCGGTTGTCCAATTAGCCGTCGCAAAATCCCAGGCGCCATCGCAGGTCGCCCAGGCCAAACTTGACGGAACCGTCGAGCTGGTGATGACCAGATACAGCGTCTTCGCCGTTATGCTATTTGACAGATAGCCGCTGCAATACCCGGAAGTTGGCAAGGTCACAGTGGTGGGCGCCGTTCCTGACGATGTTCCGGTATAGGTAATCAGCGGATAGGTTCCGATTACGAGAGCGCCCGCGTTGGTTACCAGAATATTGGGCGTGGCGGTGAAATTGAGGTCTCCGTTTGCCTGGACTGGGGCCACGGTTTTGCTGGGAACGATCTGGCCGTATTGGAGGTCAAGTGCCGGCGAACCGGACGCGAAAGTCATGGTGTCTGCCGACCAATACTGTCCCTGATGAGACACGATGAGCCTGAGTTCAGGCGATCCGGCCGAGCCGTCGAGGGTAATGGGGCCGTTGGAGGAAGCGACAGATGTCGTGGTCAATTGCAGGATGCCATTGCTGACGACGGTGCTTCCCGTGTAAGTATTGACTCCGTTCAGTATCAAATTTCCCGCGCCGGTCTTATAAAATCCGCCCGAGCCGATCAATGCCCCGTTAAGGGTAATGTCATGGGGAGTCGCGCCGGCATCGGCACATTGGAAGGTGATGTTTCCGTTTTGAGTTCCGAGAGTGACCGGCAGCAACGCTGAGCCCGACCACGATTGTAATGCGCCCACCGTACCGCCCGAAAACGAGATCACGTTTGTGGGCGGAAGGATGGCGCCCGCGCGGAGTCCATCGAGACCCGATGAAGAACCCAGATAAAGATAGCCGCCGGAGTTGGTCACAATCGCGGAACCGCCGGTGCGATTTGCGCCCGTTCCGCCAAATTGAATACCGGTCCAGGCATTAATCACACCGTTGGTTTGGTTGACGAGCGAAACCTGACCGGGCCACGAGCCAAAATATTGCAAAAGAATTGGATCGTTGGTGGTGCCGTTGCTGTTGACGTAGCCCAGGTTTGCAGCGCCACCATAGACGTTAAAGATAGATATTTGACCAGGGCCGCCGGAGCCGATTTGGGGCATCGCGATTCCCGAATTACCGGAGGACACTTCATCGTAAAGGGTGGCTCCATTTTGAACGGTCAGAGTGGAAGTAAATGGAGGCACGCTGGCAGCGCCGCGTCCAATGATCATGTAATCCTGGGGACCAAACTGGTTTATCGACGCGTTTGGGCCGTCGAGTGTAAATGATCCGCCGTAGCTGGTGGCCTGTGAAACAAACCATCCGGGCCGGCCAATTTCAAAAACACCGGCAGTACCCGCGGTTACAGTTAATGCACCGTTCGTCATTCGAACGTCGCCATTGACGGTGAAAAACCCCCGATAGCTGGTGTTGCCACCGAGATAGAACACGCTTCCGTTGGTGCTGCTGAAACTCCATTGTGTGCCGGTGAGGCCGCCCTTAAAACTCGCCGACGCCGGCGCGCCATTGGCACCCAGCGTAATCTCCACCTTGTAGTTAACCCCGGTAACCAAATTGGTGAAAGTCACGCTTTTGCCATCGGCGACGTGAATGGTTGGATAATTTCCAGTGCCAGCCTGGGGCGCAATGTAGATGGGAGAACCGTAAAAATCATAGCCATCGGCGTTGATGAGGATGTTGGATACAGCCACCTGTCCGGCATCGACATTCACCGGATAGGAGCCATCGACGCCATCCAGGCCGCCGAAGATGGCCTGGCTTTTGGATGCCGTTGAGCCGTATTGGATCCAGGTCGTTTGATTGCCCGAACCATCGTTCCAGTTCAAGTTTGTGGTTGCGGTATCCCAATTTCCACCGCCTGCGTCGATGGTCGCTCCATTATTCGTGTTACCCGCGTCCCAATATAAGGGCACAAGCTGAGCCGAGGCGATGGCCGTTGACAACAAGAGCAGGCTCAAGACGAGGAATGCTATTTGGGAGTGAATCAAATGATAACAGCGATGGGAGACGTGTTTAATTTTCATAGAATTTAATCTTCCAGGATTCTTACTTATCGGAGTTGCAACCGAGATAAACCAATATTCAAACCAACGATGAGACGTGTATTTACGGCCTCGGGACGGGCACTCAAAAGGGGTGTCATTCAACACGAACATATCGGATTTGCGGTTACTTCGGTATCCCCGAAAGGGGTGAAAACGGCCTGCGGCAGTAGACGGACCGCGCAAATTATTCTAACCTGCTGCGAATCCCGCATGAAATGGATCGTAGTTCCTTTGGTCACCGGTTGGATGGCGTATGCCAGTCATTCAGCCGTGGCTCAAGGTTTGCCGGACGACCTAATCATCAAAAGTGTGATGGTGGATGGTAAGAATATTTCGGTAAGCCAGAACCGCAGCCTGAACCTGGGAGCCCGGCCGGGGAATATTTCATTTCATTTTGGCTCACCCAACAGCCTCCGCTTTCCGGACCTGCGCATCCGCTACAAGCTGGAGGGCTACGACACCGACTGGCGCGACGACCGCGGCTTCATGTTGCTGATCGCCGAATTCTACGACGACGCCGGTGACCAGATCAGCCGGCAGGAATTCAAGGTGACCGGCGAAAGCGCGGGCTGGGATGGCTCGCTCTATAGTTCGCCCCTGACTCACCGGCACGAAATGGTGGTGGCGCCGCCGCATGCTTCGCGTTTATTTGTATCGATTTCCTCCGCAGGACCGATCACGACTATCGGCCTGTATGCGGTGGCCAACTTGAAGGTTGCCAAAATTCCGAGTAATGCCGCGCCGATCATGCTTTTGGAATTTCCGCCGGATCGGGGTTGGTATCGCGGAGGGACGGTTCCGAGCATGGCGAAGATTGTGACTGTCGCGCATTCGCCGCCGCAAAAAGCGCTGGCGATCCTGGATAACGACTCTACGGGACACGCCGGATGGCGCAACTCCGGGGCTGCCGCGCCCGCGGTGACGCCCGGCGACCAAATCATGCTGGACTGGGATGAAATGTTCAGCATGGGTGTCGCCGACCAGAATGTGGCGCAATATCAGCATTTGCCGGAAGGACATTATTTATTTCGGGTTGGCGAATTTGATCTATTTGGAAAACCAACCGGAAATGAAAATGTGCTGGACGTCATCGTGCCGCCGCCAATCTGGCAGCAACCGTGGTCCTGGGCGTTGGGCGCACTTTTCGTCATTGCCGTGGCGTTGGGCAACTGGCGTTACCTGGCCTGGCGAAAAGTTCACACGGAAGTTCTAAGCCTCAAAAACCAGCAGGCGTTGGAGAAGGAACGATTGCGGATAGCGCAGGACATACATGATGACCTCGGCGCGCGCATTACGGAAATTTCCCTGGTGAGCGCCCTCGCCCAAAAAAACGGCGCATCCGGAGAAGCGGCAAGCGCGGATTTTGACCAGATTTCCAAAATGAGCCGCGATCTCGTTGCCGCCTTATATGAAACTGTCTGGTCGGTGAACCCGGAAAATGATAATCTGGACTCGCTGGGAACGTATCTTTGCCAGATTACCAATCACTTTTGCAAACAGGCGCAACTTCGCTGCCGTTTGGAAGTCGACGAATTGCCGCGCAATGTGCAGGTTTCCAGCCAAATCCGGCACAACATTGCCATGGCGATAAAGGAATCGGCCCACAATGCCATCAAGCATGCCGGCGCTTCGGAAATTACTTTGTGTGTGACTTATAAAAAGCCTGAATTGATGATTTGCCTGAGCGACAATGGCGTCGGTTTCAAGCCGAATACGGGCGAGGGCGCCACCGGACATGGCTTAAACAATATCAGGCGCCGGACGGCAAAAATTGGGGCCCGTTGCCAAATCGAAAGCCAACCCGGCAAGGGGACGTCGGTTCAAGTGTCGATAAAACTCCAGCTGAATACCTAACTCGTTATGAAAACTAAAACAAGGGTCGCGGTGGTCGAAGACGACCACGGGCTACAAAAGAAACTTTTGCAAATCCTGGACAGCGTCGTGGATATTGAATGCGTTGCCAGTTGTTCATCTGCGGAAGAAGCCTTGAAGGTGATTCCACAAAAGTGCCCATCGGTTGTGCTCATGGACATTAAGCTTCCGGGCTTATCGGGAATCCAATGTGTGACCGAACTAAAAAAAACGATGCCGGAACTTCAAATCATCATGGTCACGATTTATGAGGACAGTGAGAATATTTTCAAAGCACTGAAGGCGGGCGCCAGCGGGTACCTGGTAAAGTCGGGGCCGCCGGACGAGATCATCGAGGCGATCAGGGATGTTTTTACCGGAGGCTCGCCGATGTCGAGCCACATTGCGCGGAAAGTGGTTCAACATTTTCATTCGATTGGTCCGGCTACGGAAGAAGCAAACAACTTATCGCCGCGCGAACATCAGGTTCTTTCGCTGCTGGCGTCGGGTTATTTTTACAAGGAAATCGCCGACAAACTATTTATCAGCATTGAGACGGTCCGAAGCCACGTAAAAAGCATTTGCCATAAGATGCACGCGCGCAGCCGGCTTGAGGCGGTTGCAATGCACACAAAAGAAACGTTTTTTTCGACTCGATAATAAAGCAGCTTAATCCAGCTGCCCATAGTACACATGCGTGTCGTATTGAAACGCAACGATTCCGTGTTTTTGATGCAGGTTGAATATCCGCTTGAGTTCGATGAGCATCTCTTCGTATTTCGGCTGGCCTTCGACAGGCGCGTAGGATGAGGAGAGCAAGCGGCCTTTAAGTCCTGCAAAATCGAATTGTTGGACGTTGTGGAAATTTTTGAAACGCGGCTCGTTGCCGAAGAACGGTCGAATGACTTCCGGTTTGTCGGATCGGCGATGATGCGCCTGGGCATAATCGGTTCCATATTGCTCCAGGAGATTTTCGTAAGCGGCCAAAAAGGGCGTGGTGTCGTCGCGCCGGTCATTCCAAATGATCACGAGCCAGCCGCCGGGTTTGAGGATGCGCGCGAATTCGGGGCGGCAGCGGTCAAGGTCAAACCAATGAAACGCCTGGCCGGCGGAGACGAAATCAACGCTCTGCGCCGGTAATGCGGTTTCTTCGGCTGAGCCGTTAACGCTGGTGAAGTTGGGATGATTCATCCGTTCGCCGGCTTCACGCATCTCTTTGTTTGGTTCGATGCCGAAAACGCGGCATCCCGCATTCAGAAAAAGTTCCGAGAGTTTGCCGGTGCCGGAACCGATGTCGGCGATGACGGAATTGGAGGTGAGGCCGCATTCGTCGCGGAGCAGGGCGATGATCTCCGTCGGGTAACCCGGCCGGTAGCGGACGTAGTTTTCGACGCGATTGGAGAAACGGCCTTTTGGATCGAGCGAAGTTTGCATGGGTCTAATATACAGTGTTTGGGAAAATTTCAATTTGATTAGACCGGATGGGGAGGATCTTGCGGCGGTTTGGAAGACTGGTTGTGGGTTGGGCCATCCAGATTTTTCTAAATGCGAACGCAGACTACATCGCCCCTGACGAGGCTTGAGAATCTTTTTTGGTGAGTTTTCTACAGATACGCCAGCCCTACGGGCTTTGGGGAAATGAATGCAGAACATCGAACGCTGAACGCCGAACATGGTTTGTAGAAACCTTTTTCTTTGAATAGACGTCTTGAAATGGCAATGAGCGGGGACCCATTTGGGGCTGATACCGGAAGAAACTTGGCCTTGATTGGACGACGTGTAAGCTGCTGGAGGGGCGATTTC
>DASXFM010000421.1:0-22851 GCA_036489615.1 Verrucomicrobiia bacterium
ACGCAAGGTCCAGCCCGCTGAATTTTGCAGGTGAACGTCTTCGATGTGCAAATTTTTACAATTGTAAAATTCCAGCATGGGCGAAGGACGCGGCGGCAGCGGCCGCCAGCCGTGGGCAATCGCATCGCGCCAGAGTTCATCTGGCTTCGGCGGCGTGCGCCCATTCGGCTCCCAGAACACGGCCCCCTGCCCATCGATCGTCCCTAATCCGGCCAGACCGACGTTTTCCGCATCACGCGCGAAGAGCAAGTGAAACGCCCCCGCATCGCGCAAGTCATTCACAAAAGATGAGCCCGTTTGTTCCTGCCCCGGCTTTTGCGACTGCGGCTGCGGCAGGTAATCGCGGATATTTTTGCTGCCCAGCAATGTCGCGCCGGCTTCGAGATACAACGTTACATTGCTTTTCAAAATGACTGTCCCGGTCAAATAATTACCCGGCGGTACGTAAACCATTCCACCACTAGCCGCATTACAGGCAACAATGGCGTTATTGAGGAAGGTCGTATTCATCGTATTGCCGTCGCCGATGGCCCCAAAATCCAGGATGTTAAAAACGTGAATCTTTTTCCCATCATTTCCAACTGTAGCCGGCGTACCCAAGAGCGGAGTCCCGGCGGCCACCAAACCCATTGCGAGCAACATTTTTCTACGGTTCATAAATTCAAGCTGTGCTTTTTATTTCAATCGCCTTCCGGCGTGATTAATTGTACCTGCCGGCGATAAAATCGCAGGGGTTTATCAGCATTAATGACGCTCACGTTCAAGCTGAGGTTGCTATTCTTTTCAAAAATAAGCCACCATTCTGTCAGGCAACGCTTTAACCCGTGGAGAAAACATTCAATAGTCGTCACTGCTGGCGCTATGATACGCCTGATGCGCCTGGTAGGATGCCAATCGTTTTTGATTTTGCGGGATCCATTCCGGCTGGTGATGTTTGCGCGCCAGCGCCACGGCTTTTTCCGCCATAACAATGGCTTCATCATATTGCCCCGTCTCCGCATACGCGGCTGCCAGCGTGCCCACATAATTCGCCTTTTGATAATAGGTCAGTTCACACGCCTGTTGTGACAATTTCAGAGCCCGGGTTCCGTCACGGAGATCGGTCTCGGGGCAGGTTGCCAGCAGTCTGGCCAAGCCATTCATGCTGTCCGCCCCGTTTGGATCATATTGCAGGGCGGTCTCGAGATCTTTGAAACCTTCGCGATACTGGCCCAGCCGTGCCAGGACACATCCCAGGTGAAAATATTCGAGTTTAAAGTACTCGAGTTTATAGCCCGGATCCTCGGCAATGGCCACCCGATACTGGATGGCGGCCTGCCGCAATCGACTGTTCTCTTCCAGCCCCATACCCAACGGATAATGGGCAAAAACATTTTCCGGCGTCACGTCCACCGCATGCTGAAACAGGGTGACGGTGTTTTGCCAGCAGATCATTTGCTGACGGGTTAAAATCATAAAAACTGCCAGGATCACTATCCCACTCATCGTGACCAAAGATCTCCCTACGCGATGCGTGCCGACCCACTCTGAAACCAGCCAGACCAGGCTGATCACCGGCCCAATCAAAGGAATGTAAGTGAAGCGATCGCCCATGGCTGATTGGCCGAACTCCACCAGACCACACACAGGAAACATTGTGCCCAAGTACCAAAACCATCCCACGGCCAGATACGGCCGCCGAGAAAGTTCCAGGATGCTGAGAATGGAAATGGCCACCAGCAACAACGCGGCACATAACAACTCCATATGATTAAAACTCTTCGGATAGGGATAAATGATGGCCAGATTTATCGGCCAGACCATTTGCGCCAGATATTTGAGGTAACTCCAAACCGCATTCTCCGCCCGCCACGTCATGCTTAAATCTCCCGTCGACCAAATATCCCCATATTTTTTGTGAATCCAGAAGGTCAAGGCGCTGAAGAAAAAAGTCAGCGCAAAGAATGGGACTTTTTCCATCGCCAACAGGCGGACGCTCACGCGCTGGAACCGTTGCAGTGGCCAAAAATCCAGCAGCAACAGCAAAAACGGCAGCGTCGCCACCATTCCCTTGTTTAAAAAGCTCAGGATAAAAAAAATCAACGAAGAAATATATGGCAGATTCCACCAATACCAATCAGACGGAGTACTCCCTGCTCCACTCTTATCTTCCTTTTGTCGCTGTGCGTGTTCCGCGTAGCACAAGAGGGAAAGCAGCATGAAGAAGGCGAACAGGACGTCCTTACGTTCGGCTACCCAACAGACCGATTCCACCCGCAGCGGATGCCACGCAAATATCGCAGCTACCATCGCGCTGCGCCACGTTGCTCCCGTCAGTCTAAGCAAAACTAAAAACAACAGGACGGCATTGGCCGCATGAAATTCTACATTTACCAGGTGCTCGGCGCCCTGGTTAATCCCGAACAATTGATGCGTCAGCAGGAAAGATAAAAGGGTGATCGGATGCCAGTCCTTGAAGACAATGTCTGTCATCGCCCACGCAAGGGTATGCCAGTTTAATCCGGCCACGACTCCCGGGTTAATCACAAAATACGGGTCATCATAATAAAGAAAGTCGAAATGACGTACTGGCCAGTAGAGCGCCAGGGTGCCCACCGCCAGTAGAAGAATCAAAATCTTCACCCGCATTTGCCGCCAAGGATGAGGAATACCATATAAAGAATCAATGCCCGTAAGTCCAGGGTAACCGGACAGCCATGCTATAGCTTATCGTTGGGCTGTTCATAATAGGCCTTGTGCGCCAGATACATTTTTAACAGTCGCTGACTCTGCTGAGCCAATGATGTTTCATCGTAATCCTGGGCCAGTTTTATGGCCTTTTTTACGGTCACCACGGCCTCATCAAATTGCCCCGCTTCCGCGTATGCCGCCGCCAGGGTGGCGACTATATCGCCTTTTCGATAGTGAGTCGCTTCACAGGCGCGCCGGGCCAATTGAATGGCCCGAGGTCCGTCACGGACGCCCGGGTCCGGGCAGGTGGCCAGGAGCCATGCCAGATTTTTTTCAGCATCGATCCAATCCGGATCGGGCTTCAGGGCCGCGTCGAAATCCTTGACCGCTTCATGGTATTGCCTTAACTCCACGAGCACTTCCGCAAGATGTTCATAGTCGAAGTCGTGATAAAGGTCTGGTTCCAATGCCAGGGATATTCGATAATGAACCGCGGCCTGCCGCAACCGTCCCTCGTGTTCAAGTCCCATCGCCAACGGATACTGCGCACAGGTATTATCCGCTGTCACATCCACGGTATGCTGAAATAGGGTAACGGTATTTTGCCAATACAGGATTTGCACCCGGGATAAAAGCATAAGAATCACCAGGATGACAATTCCGCTCGAAATCGCCAAAGCTCTCCGCACACCGCCCTTGCTCACCCATTCGCAAACCAGCCAGACCAGGCTGATGACAATGCCAATCAATGGAATATAAGTGAAACGGTCACCCATGGGGGATGAGCCAAATTGCACCAGGCCGGTGACCGGAAGCGTCGTACCCAGATACCAAAACCAGCTCACCGCCAGGTATGGCCGCCGCGAAAGCTCCAACATACACAAAAGAGAAACTGCGATCAGTAATAGGACGATTAATGAGATCTGGATAACGTCGTAGCTGGCGGGGTACGGATAAATCAGCGCCAGATGGGAGGGCCAGAATAACTGGGCGAGGTATTTGTAATAGCTTAAGATGGCATCCTGGAGGCGTTCCGTCATCCCAAATTGGTGCAGAGACCTATAGTCACCGTGTTTTTTATGAACCCACACAGTCAACCCGCTGAAGAAAAAGGTTAGCGCGAAAAACGGAATTTTTTCCAACACCAGGCGGCGAACACCCACCTGTCGAAACCGTTCCAATGGCCAAAAGTCCAGCAGCAACAACAAAAATGGCAGCGTCGCCACCATTCCTTTATTCAAAAAACTCAGGATGAAAAATACCAGCGCAAAAAAATATGGCAGGTTCCACCAACGCCGATCGGGCTTTGAAACTTCCCTCGCTCTGCTCTTCCCTTCCTTTTGTCGCTGCGCGAATTCCGCGTAGCACAACAGGGAGAGCAGCATGAAAAAAGCGAAGAGAACATCCCTGCGTTCAGCCACCCAGCAAACCGATTCCACCCGTAACGGATGCCACGCAAATATCGCGGCCACCATAACACTCCGCCAGGTGGCCCCCGTTAGCCGCAGCAATAGCAAAAATAACAGGACCGCGTTGGCCGCGTGAAATTCCACATTTACCAGGTGCTCAGCGCCCTGGTTGACCCCAAATAATTGATGTGTCAGCAGGAAAGACAAAAGAGTGACTGGATGCCAGTCATTAAAGACAATGTCCGTCATGGCCCACTTGAAAGTCTGCCAGCTCAACCCCGCCAGGACTCCCGGGTTATCAACAAAATACGGATCGTCGTAAAAAAGGAAGTCGAAATGACGCACCGGCCAGTAGAGCGCCAGGGTGCCCACGGCCAAAAGAAGAATTAAAATCTTCACCCGCATATTCTTCATGAAATGAAAGTACTGCTTTCGCGCCAATTATTATTTCCGCGAAGGCTGATTCCCTAACAACCTGTTTGAATAAAATGGCGAAAATTAATGAGGCGTTACCTCGACAAGCGTCACGGAACTTGCCCCTTGCCGTGTGAGTTGGACCGAGAGCGCCGAGTATCTCTGCCCCTTGGTCAACCAGGCAAAATACGCGGTGGACGATTGTCTTTGAGGCACGGGGGTGGGCTTCCACCCCTGGCGAATTTCCTCTTCCAGGGCATCTTGAAAAGCCACCTGCGGCGGCTCATTTTTGGTCGTGATCGTTGTATGATAATCCTCAGCCGATCCGCTTTGGAGGACGTCCATGGGCTGTTGCTGCACGCTGGATTTAAGGACCGCCGCGGCCGTGTCTTGCGCCAGGTTTAAGAAGGAAGAGGTTTGGGCGGCATAAAACTTAACGGTAGTCTGCCGGAAGCCTTTCCGGGAGGGAGCGGTAGAAATGTGCAAAGTCCAGTCGCCGCGGCTAAACATCAGGTTTGAAGCCTTGGTATTGCGATAGTCTTCAATAAACTTCGGGTCATCCAGGCTGTTGGGACGCAATTCCGGCCGTATGCTATATGACTGCTCGGTCGTATCCTCCCAGCCGCGCGCGGTCATTTGATCGTGATAATACGAAAGCACCTCGTCTGACGAATTACCGCAATCCCATTGCTCGGTTATCACCTGAACTCCGTTGATCATGACACTCTGAAGGTTCCGGGAACCATTATGGGGATATTCAGGCCAAAGTGGAACGACTGATGTCGCGGCAAGGGTCGAGGCCGCAGGCCTGCCGGCACCCAGAGGCGGCCGGCTCTTGATGCTTTGCTGGGCGCTCATCAGGAACTCGCGGGCTTTCACCACCATATGCAAAGCCATCAACAGCCCGGCAATGGCAGCGAGGGAAATGAATATCTTGGCCGTGTAACTGAAAATGGCCAAACCAGTATTGGAAACTGGCCGTTTCACGATCCCGAGAAAAAGCTGCCCAGATCGTTTTTCAAGGTATCCCAAACGCCCGAAAGGGCCGAACTGGCATTAGTCCAGAGGTCCGAATCATAATCCCATTGGCAACTGGATTGGACCGAATACACGGGCAGGGTGCTGTTGGGCATCAAGGGCACATGCACACTCAGCAAATTAAAAGGGTAAGGGCTCGAGGAAGTCGGCGCCGGGACACCAAACGTCACCTGCACATTAACCGGATTGTCTTCGCCTGCGTAGTCGGAGGCATTGGTAGGCTGGGTGCCTTCAAAGGCATCGCCCATCAATACCGGCGTAAGCTGGTTGACATGAGATAAGCCGGATTGGTAGAAAAAATACTGGTCCAATTGCGGCCCGGTGGCGGGGGTTCCGCCATTGTTGGCCTGGTACCAGGCGGCGTAGCGCGCGGCCATTTCTGTACGGATGGCATTATTAGCCATGAAAAGCGAATATGTGATGATAATCCACGCGAACACCATCAAGGATAACCCGATGCAGGCCTCGGCCAGTACTTGTCCCAGGATCCTGCGATTTATTACCTTGAGCAATTTCATAAAGTCATCAATGGTAAATGAAGTAGGTTTCGCCGGGACTGTTGGTGGAAAAATAAACTTTGATCAGCGTGTTAACCGCGTTTACGTCCCCGTTTTGGACGACGGTCGTGCCCTCTACCTGGCTGCTGGCTATCGCCATGAAGGCAGGAATGGTCAGGGGGGTTTGGGTGCTGACGTTTACATCCCCCTCATACATGCTCGTGGGCACCGTGCTGGAGGAGCTGTTCAACCATGCGAGACTTCCCAAACCCAGCATTTCGGGCCGGTTAGTCACGCCCGCTATCCAAGTCATAAAGCCCGGGTTGCCATACTCGTATTGGTCGGCCCAACCCCACTGCGGGTGAAAATTATCACTGTTATCGCGGCTGTCGCCTTCACTATTGTTATGAACCGCGTCTTCGATATCCGGATAAAAGGCTTCAGCGCATCCGCCTTCGCCCAAGGCATCGCCGGCAATGGGAACCTCCTCAGGCCAATACTCCGGAAGATTATCATTATTGGTCGGGTTGATATACAACTGCAGCCGGGTCGGATCCAGCGGGAAGGCATAAATGGGAATCTGGCCGATTGTGCTGCTGATAATCGAGCTCAGGCCGTTATTGCCATTAACGAGGCTGCTCAAGTCCGAGCCTATCCCGGGAATATAGCCCAAGCCGGCTCCAACCCATTCTACGCTGGCATCGAAGACGTTATTGGCTCCGCTGGCATAGGCGCAGGCATTAGCGTTGGCGAATACCAAAAAAGGCGCCACATCGGCAATGTCCTCCTGGATGCTGTAGTTCTTGCCCACCAAGGCATCATAAAATACATGTTGCGCTTCATCCTCTCCGGGGAGAAAGTCACAAATCACACAGGCCGCAATCCACACGGGATAGGCCCATTCGCAGAACGGCACATCTTTAATGACTTCCAAGGGAACCGCGACTCCGCACATGACCGAGGAAACGCCTTCGGAAATGGCCAGCGCTTCATCCACGGTGTAATGAAGATTGTTCAATTGCTGTTCGATATTGCAAAAACGCGCCTGCCACAACGCCGCCGAATCGGCTGCGGAATCCACCGCGTTCTGGGCCACGATGCGGTCATAAATCGCCTGGTTAGTGTCAAAGGCAATGATCGTAAAAATGGTTGCCAAAAAAACCATCATTCCGGCCAGCAAAGTCACCGAACCCCGCTCATCTGAACGCACGGTTTCCATTCGCAAGTCCAATTTGAACTTATCGCGAGAAACAGATTTAATTTCGTTCATAAGTTACATTAATTATAATGCGCCGCAATGCTGGCATCAGACGTCAATCCGTAGACAAAGGCGGACTGGGACAGGTGCAGGGACAGTTAATGCCTCCAACGGAGGGCGCCGATTGACTGCCCTGTGAACTTTGCTGGTTGAATGCTCCCGAGTTGCCCCCGCTTTGTGAGGGGGTGCTGCCGGGGACTGAGGGGAGATTGCTAAGATCGGTATTGAGTTGGTTCATAGCGTTGGTCAAGCTCGTTCCATCGGTCCCGTAGTCAACATAATAACCGCTGTAGGCCTGTTCGGCATTTTTCAGTGCCGTCAAATTATCCGAATTGGTGCTTTGGTCGTAATTTTGTTTTGCCGTCAGATACTGTTGATAGGCATTAGTCATATTCTGGCAGTCTTGTTCGACTGTCACCAGTTCGTTCGAGTAAGTCTGTTTGTCCTTCTGCGTCTGCTGCAATTGCTGCATGGCGTCGTTCGTGCCGGAACCCTCGGAATCAGCTATCGTATCCGGCTCCCGCGGGATCCCGCTCCAGTTGCAATAACCAATGGCACACTCGCTCTGGATGTTGACATAGGGCAGCAGGACCACGGGCAGGTCGCTCAGGATGCTGCTCTCGTCCGAGCTCAGGGAACTGGCCACGCCGGAGTCATATTGAGACAAATCATTCAGATAATCCTGTCCCGGCATCTGGCCCGCATAAATGGGCAAAAGATATTTTGGCACGCCAGTCAGCCCGGCCGCCAGCGGCTGAGTCCCCGCATATATATTATTGCTTGTGCTGGCACCGCCGACAAATCTCCACAGTTCGGCAAGGCCGGGAATGTAAAGCGGCTGCGGATAATTGATTGTTACCACCACTTGCGTTGGGCTGGTGGAGTTGAAGCTGGCGAGGCTGCAATTCACACTGCCGCCCAGCAGATCTGAATTGTAGCGGACGTATCTGGCCATGGGATAACCCACGACAATATTACCCGCCCCGGGAATGATGCTGTTCAAAAAGGTGGTCACATCGTTGCCCAAATTCTGCAGGGAACTCAAATAGCTGCCACCGATTTCACCCGCCGCAGGGCGCGCGACCGGCGACATGGCAATGGCGGCCGCGATGGTTGCCTTGCTCACAGCGTCAGTGTCATCGACGCTTTCACGCACGGAATAGACGCGTGCCGCTTCAAAGGCGGCATAATTTCCCAACTGGGTTGCCTGGACGATGGAAAAATATTGGACCATGGCGAAGAAGAAGAGGAGAATGATCGGGATGACGATGACAAACTCAGTAAGAGCTTGTCCGCCCTCATCTGGAATCACATTCCATTGCAAGGTCCGACGCTTCATAAAATATTACACAGCCGCGCCAATAAGCAGCGCCAGCAGGCAGCCCAAGGCAATCGCCATCCCATAAGGAACCGCTACCGGCACGGGTGGCGTCAGTTCGGCGACATCACCTTTGCGCCAAAAAGCCAGCCGCTTGATCCCCCACGCGATTCGCATCCAGAAATCTTTACGCCAGATCACCATCATCACGGCCAGGAACGCGCCGATAAAGGCGGTATAAACCAAAGCCGGCCGGATTAACGCGCTGCCCATCAAGGCGCCGGCAGCGCCCATCAGCTTGACATCGCCTCCGCCCACTCCGCCGAACACATAAAAAATAAAAAGAAATCCGAAACCGATGAGCAGCCCGACAATGCTGGAAACAAAGGCGGGCGTTCCATGTAAATAAGCGATGAGCAATCCCAAGGACATCCCTGAAAATGTCAGCCAATTGGGAATGCGCATTTCCTTCAACTCGACATAGACGGCAATGGCGAGCATCAACGCCAGCACGAGAAAGGCCGGTATTGAATTGACGTTGACTGCGTTAGTCGCTGAGGATGGTAAAACAGGCTGCATGGTCTCGGTCACGGCCCCGGAAACAACAAGAGCAGCTTGGTGGTTTCATATTGCGATCGCGCGGCCGAATAGAAACCGTTGTCGGGATGATAGAGGTAATAAATGGCCGGAACCATGATTCCCGTGATGAGAAGGTATTCAGTCATGGCTACACCGCGCTCATCGCGCATGCATTCCACGAACTTCGCCCGTAAGTTCCGCCAACTAAGTAGATTGGCTTTCATGGATTGACTCTCAAAGTTCTTTAAAGAATAAGTTCAATCAGGCGGTTTTGCAACCTTTTTTCCTCAAATCGGCACTTTTGTCACGCTCACTGTGTTCCCACCAAAATCGGAACATTTACATCCTTTTCCTGGTGCGATGCATCCATCATTTTGAGCAGCAGGTTGCCGATTGGTCCTTTCTTTGACGGCAACTGCGATACTGTGACATAGATCGCGTAATCATACCCGTCTGGATCAGGGTCTATTTCAATATGAAAGTTACCGGGGGGAGGAACCGCGTCCAACAACGTCATCAGCGAAGAGCCATGCTGCTTCACCCACAAGACCCGTGTTTGTTCTTCAGCCTGCGGTTCAAAGATCAACAGCGTCGGGAGCAATTCCATTTTTGGCGGATTACGTACGTAAACACCCACCGAACACGGCGGGTCATTGGTATCGGAAGTGCAGATGGTCAGCGTGACCACCGCGCTGTCACCGGGAAACCAGTCAGCCGCCTGGACGGTCAAAAGAAACGCGCCGCCCGTTTGCGGCGAAATATCGACCAGGAGATTGGTGTCATCACAAGAAATTTGAGACAAGGGTGCACGCAGTTTGAACAATGGCGTTATCTCGGCGGTGGTGGCATTGGGACCGGCAGTCAGATCAAGCACCGGCGACAGTGGATTTACCTGGTACAACCGCACCGAGACGCCGTCCAGTTCGAGGACAGAGGCGGGATTTTTGGGATCATTACAAGTGACCAGAATACCGCGCGACACCGCCCCGTCTAACACATTCAAATCCAGTTTGGCATGAAGCACCGTTCCTCTACCGGCAGGGACGTTAGTTGCATCGATATAAGCGTGCAGGCAGATACCGCACGTGGACATAACATTGGTGAAGATTAACGGCTCGTCTCCCGTATTGGTGATACAGAAATCGTGCGATAAAATGTCGCCGTTGGTGATTGTCCCGAAACTCCAAAATTGATGTTCTATCGCGATCTGTGGCGCCCCGGAAACGTCGCCACCCCGGAGCAGAATAGGCAGAACCATTGACAAAATGACCATCCGCAACAAACGGCCGAACCCGTCCCGCAGCCTGGCCGCCCATTTCATTGAGACAGGTCTTTTATTTTGTTTGAAGCCAGGTCGTAATATTTTTCACCGGGAGCGCTGAGATCCAGAACTTTCTGAAAATCCTGACGCGCCTGGTCATTCTGCTGCAGGTCCAATTGAACAATCCCCTGCTCGTAGAGTTTCTTGCATTCACCCTCAATCTTATTCAGCAATTTATTGCGCGGGGCCGCAATATCCTGGTCGCCGGGGTTGGCTTTGGCCGCAAGATTATATAAGCGGATGGCATCTTTTTCATTGCCAGCCTGCAATGCGTCAGCCGCTTTGGCCGCGGATGTCTGGGCCGCTTGCGAAAGATAGCCGGCCACCCGGCTCTCCGCTGCCTGCGCCCGCTTGCGAAAAGTATTTAGCGGGTCGGGCTCAAGATTGATGATGCTTTGGCAGGTCTGCTGCGCCTGCAACAGAGCGTCCACATCGTCCGGCGCGTTGATCGTTTCAGCACTTTCCAGCGGTTTGATCAATCCGTTCATCTGGCGAATGCGGCTCTGCAGATCCAGCAAAGCTGTGGCGTTTGGCGATTGCTGCAACCCCTGTTGAACTTCCTGAAGCGCTTCGGTGATGTTGCCATTCTGGTACGACGCCACCGCCTGGTTCATGTATCCCGAGATTTGCCGCGACGAGGCGATTTGATCCAACGACTGCTTGGCATCCACATAATATACGCTGCTGGTGGGGATTGATCGCAGGAGAGGTTCCGCCATGTCCAGTTGTTGATGGTCCAAATCATTTTTTGCCTGGGACAGATTTTGTTGCGCGGTCAATTCACTGTTGGCTTGCGCCAGCCGACGCTGGAGTAATTCAGACTGAGGATAGGTTCCCTGGGCCTTTTCCAGTAACTCCTTCGCATCGCCCCAATTCCTGGAAGTGAAGGCGAGTTGCGCGTTTTCGATATAGCCGACCACCGCCTGCAGCTCGAGCGCTTTCGAATTGTCCGGGTAATCGCGAAGCACCCGGTTGACCAGATCTTTGGCTTTTTCGTAATCCTCATCGGCCGCCGCCTGGCTCGCCATGTTCAGGATGCCCGCAGCTTCGATCTCTTCTTTCACCTGTTCAACGGCCTTCTTCGCTTCCACCCGGTTCGGATCCCGGGCCAGCGCCGCTTCATATTCCGCCAAAGCGTTCGTCAGTTGCCCCTGCTCTTCGTAAGCTTGTCCCTGCCGGATGTGCCGCCCGGCGATGTCCGGCGGCCTGAGAAACTTCGCCATCAACACGATGACCACGAGCACGCCGACGGTGATCAGGGCCGTCTTGGTGTTCTTGCGTTTTTGGCGCAGGTCCACCATCTCAAAAATCAGCGTCGAAACTCCCAGTTTGATTTTCTGGCCGTTTGACAATTTGTTCTTCTGGACTTTGACGCCGTCCAGGAAAGTTCCATTGCTGCTCTTAAGGTCCTCGACATAATAGTCGTTGCCCTCCTGGACAATTTGCGCATGCGCCGTGGAAATCGCGTCGTCTACCAGGACCACATTGTTGTTCAATCCACGGCCCATCGTCAGCGGGCCTTCCCAATTACGGAAATTTCCTCCCGCCAGGGGCCCTTCCACAATCCGTAATTTTACATCAAAGTCGCCGATCTCTTTCTTTTGCACCACGGCCTGACCGGGAGCTTCTTCCTTCAGATCAGCTGCGGAGGCGACGCGTGTCTTGTCATCGTCCGCATCATCCTCGGTCTTATCCAAAACAAACTTAATGCGAGTCGCGCCAATTCCGATTTCATCACCGTCTCGCAACTCTTTTTTAGTAGTGATCTTTTCTTCGTTCAACAGCGTGCCATTCCGGCTGCCATTATCCACGACCCAAAAAGTGCCGCTTTCGAAGATGACATTGGCATGTTCGCGTGAAGCCAGCGCTTCATCCAACGGAAGGCTGCAACTGGGCGAGCGCCCCATGACAAAAGGGTTGGCGGCAATGGCCACTTTTGAGACTAATTTCCTGTCTTTGGTCACCTGTAAAACAGCTCTCATGATATTTTGATTATTTATTGTCCGGGCGTGGCAACGACTGGAGGATACTGTAAGCTTCCTGGTAGGCCGGATCCGTCTTGTCCGGGATCATCTGCATCATTTTATTGGCCTCCCAGTAGGCGCGCGTTCTATCTCCCTCCTTCAAAGCGCTCGTGATCTGGAACCGCTGTTCATCCAGTGCATGGTCGAATTTCGACATCGCATCCGACAACCCCTGCGCCGCAGTGGCATAAGCCGGCAACCGATCCGGCGGGGCCAGGCTTAACTGTGCTGCCTTGCGAAATTCCTGGATGGATTTGTAGAGATTGTCCGGGCTGACATCGCGGCTGCCGTAAAGGATTTTGCCGCTCTGCAGGTCCTCATCCACTTCGTGGGATAATTCAGCGGGATTCGACAATGCCAGTTGCTGCATGGATTCGTCCGGCAGCGGGAAATCAATGAACTGCTGCACGACATATTGCCCCAGTTGGAGGGTTTTAAAGATCGAAGTAAACTGCGAAGCATATTGCGAGTAGACCGCGCTCGCACTTACGCACTCAATGACCACACGCGTATCCTCGTTAAGCATGTAAATTCCCCTGCCCCGTGAGTTCTGCGCCTCGAACTCATAGAATACGACCGTAATCCCGTTGATATTTATTTTTCGGTTGCCGTCTAATTCAAAACCCGGATTGCGTTGCTTTAGGATGCTCTGGTAGCGATTAAAGCCGTCCGTCAAACCTGTGGTCATGAAATCTGGATTTTTATCCGTATAGATATTGATCCGGCCCCAGTTATTGCCATTCTGGTTTCCAAATCCATATCCGATTATCCCGGTATCATCTGCCGTCTTCGACCAATCCAACGGACGGTCAATGCTAAAATCAAACAAGGCATCTTTGTATACGATCGTGCTGCCCGCAACCGGCCGGTGCGAAACGAAATACCAAATGACCGCGACCAGAACCGCCGCCGCCGCTACCCCTGCAATCGCAATTTTGGAAACGCCCCGGGCGGCCACTTTCTTTTCGATTTTCTCCTGCCCCTGCCAATTCGGCAGCTCGGCCGCATTCATCATGCGCGTGCGGTCATCCATCATCGCCCGCGTTTCATCAGATTCTTCTTCCTTGCGCCGGGGGGCTGGAAGGGCATCGGGATCGGCAATCCGAGTTCCATCGATTTCTGCTTCTTCCACGACCGCCCGCTTGGGCACCGGCGCAGCCTCGGTCGCTTCTTCAAAACGCATCTTGGTGGTGCCCACTTCAATGATGTCGCCGGGATTCAAAGAAACAACGCCCGTAAGCGGCTTCCCATTGAGCATGGATCCCTGGGCGCTCTTGTTTTCGACAAAGACGGCATCGCCTTCCACCCGGATTTCCAGGTGCCGCCGGGAAACCAAAGGATCGTCCACCTGCAAATCCGCATTCTTGGACCGTCCCACGATCATTAAGGCCGATGTCAGGGGCTTGCTAGTCCCCTTCCCGGCGCCTTCTAAAACAGTGAGAACACTTTTCATGACTTCATTTACTATGGAGATTCTGCAACATCTGGATGATGACCGGCGCGAGAATCATGATAAATACTGACGGCAAAATGCAAATGATTAACGGCATCATCATCTTGACCGGAGCTTCCTGCGCCAGTTTCTCGGCCCGTTGGCCGCGGCGTATCCGCAACATTTCCGATTGAACGTTTAAAATCGGCCCGATGCTCACGCCTAGACGGTCGGCCTGGATCAAGGACGAAATCACTGCCGATAAATCCTGCAATTGCACGCGGTTGGACATCTCGCGCAAAGCTTCGCGACGCGGACGTCCCAGCTCAGTCTGTTTGAAAAAGCGTTCCAATTCTTCCTTCAACGGCCCTTCAGGATGCTTTTCCACCACCCGCCGCATTGCGGACATAAAGTCCAGTCCCGCTTCCACAGAAATCGTCAACAAGTCCAGGGTGTTGGGCAGTTGTAACATAATGGATTTCTGCCGTTTCTTGGCCTGCTCTCCTAAATTCATCGCCGGAAAGATGAACCCGATCAACATAAAGGCGGCGTAAACCAGCACTTGTTTGGGCCCCTCCACGAAACCGGAAAGAAACGAGATCTTGTGAAAGATGAAACCCCAAAAAATTGGGAAAGCGATCATGCAGAGCAATTGGGTCCCGAAAAGTTGCGTCCCGGTCATGTCCCCCGGTTCGCCCGCGGCGATAATCTGGCGGTTCAGTTTTTCGATATGACCCGTCGCCACATTGCCGCCCCAGGCGCGGCCTTGTTCTCCCACGGAGACCATAAATTCTTTTAACGCAGGACTCATAAATTAATATTCTATGCTGGCAACTTTTCGGACCCAGAGATAACCCACTACGTCGAGAATGATGACAAAAATTAACGCGATAAATCCCGGCAACGTTGTCCACATCACGCGCATCAAGTCGGGGTTGACTTTGATCATGGCAAACAAAAATCCATAGGGGAGCAAACCCACGACGGCCGCCTGCATTTTTCCTTCCGAGGTCAGCGCATCAGCCTTGCCATGAAGGATCTTACGCTCGCGCACCATGCCCACGATTTTATCAAAAACTTCCGCCAGGTTTCCGCCCAGTTGCCGGGTGATCTGGATCGCCGTCACCACCAGACCCAAATCCTCATCCTTGGTGCGCTCCACGCAATTTTTTAGGGCCACGTCCAAATCCACACCCACCTTGTACTCGCGACGCACCAAGTCAAATTCCTGGGAAAGAGGCGCGGGCATTTCTTCAATCAACATGTCAATCGCCTGTTGCAAAGTGAAGCCCGAGCGCATGCCATTGGACATCATCACCAGGGCGTCCACTAGTTGCTCGCTGAAGGCGGCGCGCCGACGGCGGCGGAGAAAAATAATGAAGACTTCAGGCCCCCAATAAGCCATCGCTCCAAAAACTATGGCAACCACGATTGGTCCCGGTGGCGCAAAATCCCAGGCGAAAATCAGTCCAACTCCCGCCGCCAGCACCGCCAGCGTCCACTTAAGCCTTTGCAATCCATCCACCGAAATGAAAATGAACATCTGCTCCAATTCACGCGTCACGTGTTCTTTCTGGCGAAACACATTCCGCTTCATTGCGTCCTGGATCGGTCCGGAGACCAGATAAATGATCGCCAGGATCGCCCCGAACACGCACAGTAAGATGATATAGAGCATAATATTTTTCTCCTGCTTTACTCGTCCTGATCCTGTAAAGGCACAAACATGGACATGTCCACCTCAATGCCCGCCTGTCGCAATTCTTCAACAAATGACGGAATCACGCCTGTTGCCGAATGCTTGCCTTTGACCCGGCCATCGTCCCCCAGGCCGGTCCGGCGATACGAAAAGATTTCCTGAAGCTTGATTTCCCCGTCGTGCATCGAAGCGATTTCCGCAATGGAAGTCAGCTTGCGCGACCCGTCCGAGAACCGCGATATCTGCACAATCATATGGACCGCAGAAAAAATCAGCTCACGGATGGCCTTGAGCGGGAGATCCGTGCCCGCGTAGAGCACCAGGTTTTCCAGCCGGCGAACGGCATCCACGGGCGAGTTGGCGTGAACCGTGGTCATTGAACCATCATGCCCGGTATTCATCGCCTGCAACATGTCGAGACACTCACCGCCGCGGCACTCGCCCACCACCACGCGATTGGGCCTCATGCGCAACGCATTCCTGACCAGCTCACGGATCGTCACCTCACCCTTCCCTTCAATGTTAGGCGGGCGGGTTTCCAGGCGGACCACGTGATCCTGCGGCAATCGCAGTTCCGCAGAATCTTCAATCGTCACAATGCGCTCGCCATCCGGGATAAAGGAGCCCAGCACATTCAAGAGCGTCGTTTTGCCGGAACCGGTGCCGCCGGAGATGACCATGTTTTTTTCCGCCAGCACGCAAACACGAATAAAATTACCCATGGACTGCGACAGGCTGCCGAAGCCGATAAGGTCTTCCACCTTGATACGCTTTTTAGGAAATTTACGGATGGTGATGGTCGGGCTGTCGAGCGCCAAAGGCGGAATGATGGCATGGACACGCGAGCCATCGTGCAATCGGGCATCCACCGTGGGACTGGACTCATCGATGCGCCGGCCAATCGGCCCGACAATTCGCTCGATGGATGTCAGGATCTCATTTTTGCTCAAGAACGACTTTTGCGATTTAGTCAGCTTGCCTTTGCGCTCCACATATATTCTTTGCGGGCCGTTCACCATGATTTCCGTGACATCGCCGTCCGCCAACAAATCCTCCAGCGGTCCCAACCCCAAAGCGGCATCCAACACCGCCTTCTTAAGTTCTTTGCGATCATATTGTGCGGGAATGTCCTTCTCCCGCTCCTCGATTAACTTATCCAAGGTGTCGGAGGCACGCCTCCGCAAAGATTGGTCGGCCATCTGTGCCAGGGTCAGGCGCTTCAGGTTCAGGTCGGAAATCAATTGGGAATGAAGTTTCTGGCGGATTTCCTCCATCGTCGCCTCGGCCTTTTCGGCAAAGGCCTCGGCATTATCCGCAAAAACGAACCGGTAATTGCCGATGTAAAACTCGTCGCCCGAGGTCAGCGGCTGCTGGACGATTTTTTTCTTCTTATAGATCGTCCCGTTGCTGCTGCCCAAATCCTGCAACCAGCAGACCCGGTCGCGGACGACGAGTTGGGCGTGGCGTGAAGAGACATCCTTGCTGCGCAGGATCACATCACATTCAGCGGAACGTCCTAATGCGAGGCTATCGCCTAATAGCTCAATATGTTCGCCTTGATATTCGCCGCCAAATATCACTAATACTGCGCTCGCTCGCTGCTCATCTGCCATGTCATTCCTTGCTGGTCGGTTGCTGGAATAATTGGGTGTGTTGCTCGCTAAACGGTGTCCCCGGCGCTACCGTCGGAAGAACGGCTTGGGGAGTCACCAGGATGACAAATTCGTCCCGGTTTTTGCTGGTCGCCTTGTTGGCGAAGAACAAATCTACCAGCGGAATATCCCGGAGCAGCGGTGCGCCATTTTTTGACCGGTTCGATCCTTCTTGCACCATCCCGGAAACGACCATGCTCTCACCTTCGTTGCACAAAGCCGTTGCCTTGGTGTCGTATGAGTCCAGGCTCAAGACCGAGCCGGCAGCCGCGGCGATTGGCTCGCTGATTTGCAGCTCAAGCGAATTCATGATCCGGTGCTCTCCTTCGAGGATCGGCTTGACTTTGACAATGACGCCATAGTTTACGCTGGTCAAACTGGAAGGGCCGCCCACCTGGCCGGGCTCCTGATAGTATGACGTAAAGCCGTCCTGGAAAGTGCCTTCTTCACCGCTCTTGGTGCTGATATGCGGCTGGGCCACGATTCTCGCGGAACCATCTCCCAAATCTGCCGTGATTTGTGCGTTTGCCGAAGCACTGGCAGTCACTCCATAGGTTATCGGAAAGCCCAGCGGAATCGGTTCGGTCGGGGTCGGCGCGCCCAGGCTGCCTGAGGCACCCGGAACCACTTGCGATTGGCCTCCCGTATGATTTTGGCCATGGCCGCTAAAATTGCCACCCACATTGGCCGAAACGGAATCCAGCACGTCATAGCCCCAATTGAAAGAATGGCTGGTGGACAGGTCAATAAATTCTAAATCGGTCTCGATCATCACGTCCTGCAATCGGATCAAATTGACGACGGTGGGAACCCGCAGCTTGGCGAGTTGCTCCGCCCGCTTCAAATCCGCGTCGTTATAAACGTAACCATCCAAAACTACGGTATCTCCCATCACGCGGGCAGTCACCGTGTCAACTCCGATGTCTTTCAAAATCGCCTGTTCCAAATATTTGTTCATCTGAGTTTTATCGAAGGTGGACATATTCACCACCGTGCCTCCATAGAGACCCACCACCTTGTTGACTTTCTCATAATCCGAGGCCGTGAGCAGGCTTCCCTGCAACACAACTTTATTGCCAACGATTGAAATATTCAGGCCTTCCACATCGGACAACAAATTTTGGACCTGCGACATCGTCTCATTCAGGTCCGTGCGAACCACTACATTGGTGATCAAATCAGAGCCCTGAAGTTTTTCAACCCTCAATTCGCTAGTACCCACCGCCGTGCCGTTGACAATGACCGACAAACCATCGTCGGACGGACGCGCATCAATCACGCTGGGGTTACCCACATCAATCTTCTTGATCCCCTCAGTCACTCCCAAC
The DNA here is from genome assembly GCA_036489615.1 of Verrucomicrobiia bacterium. Lineage (GTDB taxonomy): Bacteria > Verrucomicrobiota > Verrucomicrobiia > Limisphaerales > UBA11358 > UBA11358. Next base: position 18,640 of record DASXFM010000421.1, read on the forward strand.
TTCGCCGTGGTTCCCTGAAGGATGACCAAATCATCCGCCCGGGCCGACATTGCCGCGCAACAGGCGGATAAAATCAAAATACCAAATATTTTGGTGAATAGCTGCGTTTGTTGTTGTTTCATGGGTTGTTGTCTTTGGGTTTTATTTATTGGTTAATTTTTACGGGAACTGATTCGTTTCCCGCACCGCCCTTCTCCACTTCGATACTCCGATAATTGCGCTGCTCATCCAAATCGCCGATGATCTTGTCAATGGAATCAAAGGTGACCCTCGGCAAATTGGCCGGGGCGGTCACATCGGTCGCCCCGTTGCGCCGCAGAATAGCCCCCAATTGCCCGTTTTGGCCGGCGAACATCAGTTCCTGGGCTTCCGGCAGGGTCAGCGCCAGCGTCAAATCGCCCCCACCAGCCTGGTTGCCCGCAGCACCATTAAAATTACCGCCAACAGCCAGCACAGTCACATTCTGCAACAACACCACGTTGACCAAGTCCGAGGCCTGCCGCCAGCTGGCCACGGTCCCTGAGGTCGCCTGATTCGACTTGGGGATAGAAAAAGTTCCGATGATATCAATATGATCGCTGGGCTGGATTAAATCGGATTTGACGCCTTGTGCAATCGAAACGGTAAAAGCCCCCTGCCCTGACGGAATGATAGAAGACAACCCCCCGCGGTTTTCAGTGACCAAATCCGACCACAAAATCATTTGGCCATGCTTGATACCGACACTCGTCTTGCTGCCAATGACAAGTTTTACCTGGTCACTGCCCTGAATGGCCTGCGCGGGGATAAACCGTGGCGGCACATCCAGCGGGGTTAACATCTGTGCCGTGATTTCAGCGCCTGCAGGTATATCCACACTGGCGGCCACTACCGGCGTGCCCTCCAGCAGCTTGTCAGCCTGATCCTGCTTGTTCTTGACATATTGATGGACGGCATACAAAGCCGCTACCCCAATAACGATAGCAATAATTAACGGAAACTTATTTTTCATGAGCAAAAAAAATCCTGAATCCGGAGATAGAGCGAAAATGCCCTACTCCGCAGCCTGTTTCCTAAACTCCAACTATCCTACACCAGCCAACCGCCACGCCCGCCTCAAAACCACCGAACTATTTAGTAGTGCTACTGCCGGCGTTCTTGTCAAAACTTCCCATGTTGTCCTGGGAGGTATTGGACGTTGCGCTTCCGGCCGTCGCGGTTGCCGAACTGCTACCGATGGACGACCCAGCCAAGGCTGACGTATTCTCACTGAACACATTTTTGATTTGTTGACCGAACAAACCTACAATAAGGATTGCCGCCACTGCCACCACGGCCAGAATAATGAGATATTCGGTCATGGCAATTCCCCGCAGACCTTTTTTAAGTGTTACGATTTTCATACTATTATTTACTTGCTACGTTTGCCTGTTTGCGATATCAAGCTCTGCGTGAAGGGCAGAACTCGCACCAACGAAGCAATTTAAACGTAATTTAATTTCAAGCACAAGGAAAAAATTTAATTTTAATTGTCTTACAATCAATCACTTATGAAAGACAAACCGGCCATGCTTGAAGTTTTGCGCGAGGGTGAAAGAGCCAGATTATTTCGCTTTACTGACACGGAAATTAAAATCGGCTTTAATCCCCGTTGTAATTTGCCATTGGAGCCTCATACTGAAAAGGGTTCCGAGCTGTTGCTAAAACCTTTTGCCTCCACGCTCAGCGCGCTGAACAACCCGGGCGCATTTCAACTCAACGGCACTCCGTGCCAAAATGAAATGCCCATCAAACCCGGCGACATCATCACCGGAGATTCCTACCGCATTACCATCCGCGATCTTCCTGGAGTTTCCACAGCCAGTGCCGAACCGGCGCCTGCCGCCGAACCTCCTCCCGCCGCCGCGCCCACGCCCAAGGAATCCGAACCCGTGGATGAAGAAATGACCCGGGCAGCCGCCTCTGCGATTGAAAAGCCCAAGGCCCCGGAGAAAAAAGGAAAAGCCGACCTTTCCTACCTCTATCTGTTTTTTGGCCCGGTGAAGGAACATCTAATGGATGATGATGTTTCGGAAATCATGATCAATGGGCCCTCGCAAATTTATATTGAGCGCAAAGGCAAGGTTATCCAAATCCCGGCCAAATTTGCCAACGAACAGGCGCTCCAGGCCGCCATCATGAACGTGGCCCGCAGCATTGGCCGCTTCTATGACCGCGATAATCCCCGGCTGGATGCCCGGTTGCCGGACGGCTCCCGTGTCCACGCTTGTATCCCGCCGCTTTCCCGCTCCGGCAGTATCGTGGCCATCCGTAAATTCCGGAAAGAAAAATTGACCATTGATCAATTGGTCAGTTACGGCAGCCTGACCCAGGAAGGCGCCCGCCTGCTCGACGTCATTGTCAAAATCGGCCGAAACCTCATCGTCTCCGGCGCTACTTCCTCGGGCAAAACTTCCGTCCTGAACGTCTTGAGCGCCCAGATTCCTGAGCACGACCGCATTCTCGTTCTCGAAGACGCCAGCGAACTACAATTGCAGCAGACTCACAAAGTCTGTTTCGAAACCCGCAAAGCCGATGAATATGGCAAAGGCGAAGTCTCCATTCGCGATTTGCTTCACTCGGCGCTGCGCTTGCGTCCTGACCGCATCGTTGTCGGTGAAATCCGCTCCGGTGAAGCACTCGATTTGTTGCAGGCCATGAACACCGGCCATGAGGGCAGCATGTCCACCATCCACGCCAATACCCCGCGCGACAGCCTGCTGCGCATGGAGACCTGCGCCCTGCTCAGCGGCATTGAAATTCCGCTTTCCGCTTTGCGCGAACAGGTAGGCTCGGCCATTCACATGGTCATCCAAACCGCCCGCTTGCATGACGGAACCCGCAAGATCACCGCCATCACGGAAGTCCTGGGGCTGAAAGACCAGCAGTATCAATTGCATGACATCTATGTTTTCAAAAATGAAGGCACGGATGCCAGCGGCAAAATCATCGGGCGCCATGTTTTTACCGGCTACAAGCCCAGCTTTTACCAGTCAGCGCAGCAACATGGTTTTAACCTGGACGGCCTGTTTGTTCCCTGATCCTTTTTTCTTCCTGTGCCCATTGAGAAAGACCTGAAACGCGAAGTACGGTTGGAAACCGGCATGAAGTTTGGCCGGAACACCCCGTCAATCATCCAGGTCAAGGAAGCCACGCGGCAGGTCCTGGAAGCGAAGCTGAAACAAAAGCCGCAGCCATTATCCCCCGCCGAAAAGGAAACTGTTATCAACGCCATCGTGGATGACCTGCTCGGATATGGCCCACTGGAAGAGCTTCTGCACGACGATAGCATCACCGAAATCATGGTCAACGGTCCGGGTGGAATTTATATCGAGAAGCGCGGGAAAAAATCTCTCTCGGCCGTGGAGTTTGATGACGAGGCTCACCTGCGCACCATGCTCGAAAAAATGCTGACTCAGGCCGGGCGCCGCCTGGACGAAAGCTCTCCCTTTGTCGATTTTTCTCTCAAAGACGGCTCGCGCATCAATGCCATCATCTCGCCGCTCGCGGTGGATGGTTCCACCATCACTATCCGGAAATTTTTGGGCGGCCTGACCTCGCTCGATCATTTGATCCAGCTCAAAACTATCAACGAGGCTATGGCCGCTTTTTTTCGCGCGGCCATCAAGGCCCGGCTCAATATCGTCTTTGCGGGCGCCACCGGGGCCGGCAAGACGGCCACGCTCAATGTCCTCTCCCACGAACTGACCCCGGACGAACGCATCATCACCATCGAAGATGCCCTGGAACTGAAATTAAGCCAGGACCACGTGGTCAAACTGCTCACCCGCCCCAATAATATCGAAGGCAAAGGCGCCGTCACTGTGCGCCAGCTTTTCAGCAATACTTTGCGCATGCGCCCCACGCGCATCATCCTGGGAGAACTTCGCGGGGAAGAAGCGCTGGATTATTTGCAGGCCGTCAATAGCGGCCACGACGGCACGCTCGCCGTGCTGCATGCCTCCACTCCCGCGGATGTCATCGGCCGGCTTGAAACGATGGCCATGTACGCCGGCCTGAATCTTCCCTCCAGTGAAATCCGCCGGCAGATTGCTTCCGGCTTGAACCTCATCATCCAGCACGAACAATTGGCCGATGGCTCGCGTAAGATTACCTATATCACCGAGGTCGCCGGCATGAAGGACGGGGAAATCATTCTCAACGACATCTTCCGGTTCGATATCGCCGGCCTTG
>DASXFM010000440.1:0-4942 GCA_036489615.1 Verrucomicrobiia bacterium
ATTCGGCCCGGAGCCGGTCGTGTTCTCGACTGTCGCTCCGTTTGCCCCACCGGCAATCCGGTGACGGTACTGTGCGTCCTTCTCGAAAAGCCCATGGTTTGGCTGGCTGCCGTTTGGCTCTTCAACGATGCGCTCTTTTCCCTCCAGATACATTCGCTTGCGATATTCTTTGTTGCTTTCAAACCATCGCTGTTTGGGACGAGATTCCGCGCGCCCGGGTAAAGTTTTGGAGAACCGCTCTTCTGATGAAATTTCATGCGAATCATCCGAATAGATCCCGCCGCCGACGGACGACGAAAATGGCTCCAGGTTTCTCCAGTAGCCGAGGAACTTAACGCTGCCCCAGGTTCCGAGCGCCAAAACGACGAGAAGGCCAACGGCGATCAAAAAATTGGAATCATTCGAATTTGTCACGCTGTTCATTTGAGCAAGGGTCGCTTGCGCAAGTGGTTTCGAAACGGCGCCGGCCGATTGTGTCAGGGTTGGTGCGGGCTTGCCTGAAGTCGTTTGCGCCCCGGACGATTCCGCGTCGTTCTCTGGCTCTGTGATTTTGGCCTTGCGTGGGCCGCTCCGCGGCGAGTTTTGAACCACCGTTCCCGCTAAACGCGGCATGCCGTTATAGCGTTCCTTTTGGTGAACCGCCGCAACCGTCGGCGTCTTGTTGCTTCCATTTGAACTTAGCTGTGAAAGCCTTGGCGGCGCAAAATAATTGGTGGGAAGGGAATGAGCCGGGGGCGCATCCGTTAATTGAAAAGGCCTCGGGTCCGCGGGCCGGGTTTCCGTGCGATTCCTCACCGTGGTCGTACATCCAGAGAGGACGACGCACGCACAGAGGAGGAGCGCTGGTACCTTGACCATGACGCATTATTGGACGGCGCGGACGGCAACGTCAATTCCGCAATCCAGAAAGATATTCACATGCAATCTGAGGGCAGGCAGTCTGGTAATTACGATCGTGTTGGTCCCGGGCAATTCACCGAATCACAACTCCGTCTATTGCCTTTTCCCAAATTTTCCGCAATCATCATCCGGGTGCTTTGGGCCTGTAGCTCAGCGGTTAGAGCAGGCGACTCATAATCGCTTGGTCCTCGGTTCAAATCCGAGCGGGCCCACCATTCAAAAACAAAAAGGAAATTTCGAATACGAGAATCATGGTGCCGACGAACAAAATGGGTTTTAAATGAATTTCCGATTCCTCGTTTCGATTTCAAAATTTCTCGGATGTTTACTCGTCGCGTTTCTCTTTATCTCCTGCTCTCGGCAACAAAGCGGCCAAAGCGGTCAAACGGTCACCATCAGCAACGTCGATCGCCGATTGGACGTTAAAGGCCAGATCGTTGATGCCCACGGGGGTTGTGTTCAGTTTTTTAACGGGCGCTTTTATCTCTACGGCACGGCTTTTGGCACAAACCAGGCCTACGACGCGCTGAACTGCCCATTAGTTGTCTACAGTTCCCAGGACCTGCAAACCTGGACATTTGAAGGCAACCTTCTTAAATCGCCACCTAACGGCGTCTTTTATCGTCCTTACGTTGTGTTCAACCCGAAAACCAAAAAATACGTGGCCTGGTATAATTGGTATCCAAAATTGTGGCAGGGACAGGAGGGCGTCGCTGTGAGCGACAATCCAATGGGACCCTTCGTCATTGTCAACGCGAAGGCGCACATCGTTGGCACTTGCCCGGGCGATGGCAGCCTGTTCGTGGACGACGACGGGACCGGTTATTACGTCTACACGGACATTGCCAAAGATTACACCGTTCGTGTAGAACGTTTGACATCCGATTTCCTGGATTCCAGCGGTGCAACCAGCAAAGTCATTGCCACTGGCGCCGAAGCGCCTCTGCTGTTCCGTCGAAACAACTATTACTATGTTTTGAGCGGTCCTCTTTGCGCGGCGTGCCCGAATGGGAGCGAGGTGCACGTCTTTGTTTCATCGGCATCCCCTTTGGGACCCTATTTTACCAATCCCTCGCTAAACATTAACCGCCAGGAAAATAGTACAAACCAGGCGGCAGCCGAAACTGCTTCGTCTCCCGGGGAAAATCCTCAAACCATGGAAAAAGGACGGAGTGCATTCGCCTCGCAGGCAAACAATCCCATCATTCACGCACAAGAAACGTGGGTGGCGAAGATTCCCGTTGGAGCCGATTCGATGTATCTCTGGACCGGCGACCGTTGGGGATCCAATCCTGATGGTCTCATCGCCCACGATTTCCAATATTGGGTACCCTTGGACTTCGCCGCGGATGGCGAGATCTTGCCGTTAAGGGTGGTCTCGCAATGGAGCATCAGCTGGGGAATGAACCAGTGATTGGTTGGATCGCCCGTATTCGACGTTAAGAGTTCGATGTTCAGCGTTTTCGGGAAAATGAAAACATCGAACATCGAACGCTGAACATTCAACATCGAATGCCCGGCCGGGACCGGGCTACTTCGTCGTATAATTTTCTGATTTGAAAAGCTGCCCTACTGCGGCGTCGCAATGACGTTCCGTTTTAACGTTTCAACATTTGAACGTTTTAACGTGAACCGGCGAATCACTTCATCAACAGCATCTGCCGGGCGCGCTTGATCGCGGTCGTCAGACGGCGCTGATAGTGGGCGGGCATGCCGGTGTATTTGCGGGGCAGGATGCGGCCCTGGTCGGTCACATATTGGCGGAGCAAATTGGTGTTTTTGTAGTCCAGGGCGTCGGCGGTGAAATCAATTTTCGGCTTGGGCCGGGGCGTGCGGTTTTCGAGAGGGCGTCGGCCGCGTTTGTCTTTGTCTTTATGAGTTTTGCGGGGCATAACAACTATTTAATTTCGCGGTGAAGAGTGTGGCGGCGCAACGCGGGGTTGTACTTCTTCATTTCCAGCTTGTCCGTTTTCAGCTTTTTATTGCGGCTGCCGCTGTAGCGGGACGGCGATTTGCCTTCCTTGCGCGCCTCAGTGCACTCAATGGTTACGACTTCGCGGGGCATATTATTCTTTCTCCTTCACTTTATTGCTGCTTTCCTCAGCCGGTTCATCTCCATCATCGGAATCCGAATCGCCGCCGCTGGCGGTTTCGATGGTTCCCAGCTGGCCCAGGCGGCGGGACTTGAGGGCGCCGTCTTTTTCCAGTTGGGCCTGTGCTTCCACAGTGAAACGGGTCCAGGGAATGGCTTCGAGCCGCGCCTTCGGAATGACTTTACCGGTCAATTCACAAATCCCATAGGTCTTTTTCTCGATGCGCTTGAGGGCCTCTTCAATCTCGTAAATGGCGTCCTGGTCCGAAGACAACAGGCTCAGTGCGAAATCCCGGTCGAAATTGTCCGTGCCCGAATCGGCCATGTGCAGGCTGTAACCCGCCATTTCCTGGGCTGATTCCTGGGCCAAGCCATCCATTTGCCGGCGCAACTGATCGCGAAGCTCGATCAAATGCTGATAATACTTCTGCCATTCGGACTTGACCCTCTTCGAGTCAGTGATGTCGCCGCTTTTGGAGACGGGACGCCCCAAAATGGCGGCCGACGTGGCCGATGTTTGCGATTTGCCGCGCGGCGCGGCGTTTTTATTGTCGTGTTTCTTCGCAGTCACAAAATTCTATTCAAGTTTCGGCACAAAGGCCGGTTCGTCAAGAGTGCGGGAATTTAGCAGAGCAAAAGAATAACGCCACAAAAATTTTCAAAAATTTTTAGGTGCTCTCTTTTTATCCGCAGATTACGCCGATTTTCGCAGATTGAGCCCAAAATGGGCCGGAGGGAATATCCAGACGACGCTTGAAACCAAGGCGTTTTAGCCCGGATATGCATTGGGATGCTCGGAGACTCCTTATGAGGGAAATTATTTAAGTCAGTGGAACGCCCGCCCTCACCTGTATCCTCTCCCCCAGGAGAGGATTTGACCATTGGACGATTGGCGCGTTGCGGTTGACCGTTCGGCCTATTCCGTTGCTAGTCGTTTCAAGGCATCGGACGACGATTCACCCTCTCCTGGGGGAGAGGGCAGGGGTGAGGGTGGTCGTAGGACTTACTTTTCCGCCGCCACCCCGCAAAAACTACGAATAATCAGAATCAGAACAGTTCCGTGCGGCTCCAAGGCGACAGCCGGGTCAACGCTTCAGCGCTTCAACGCTCTCCAGCATGGGCGCCGCCGCCGCCTTCTTTTCGAGCATTTCGTGGACCTTTGCCAGCGTGTCCTCCACGGTAATTCCGTATTTTTTGCGCAATTCGTCCTGGGTAGTCGCGTGCTCGATGAATTGGTCCGGCCAGCCAACGCGGATGACCGGTGTTGTGACGCCAGCCTCGCTGAACGCCTCCAAGACTGCCGAGCCGTAGCCGCCCATCAGGACGTGATCTTCCAGGGTGACAACCAGGTCCGCCGCGCGGCCAAAAAATTCGTGCGTGCCGGTGTCGATGGGCTTCGTGAAGCGCGGATTGATCACGGCGCAATCGAAGTTCTCCGATGCGAGCTGCGCCGCCTTGCGAGCGAGCGAGTTCAGGTTACCCAGGCCGAAGAAGGCGACCTTCTTCTTCCCGTTGTTGGAGAAATTCTGGATTACTTCTGCCTTGCCGATTTCCAGCAGCTTCGGCTGGTCCTTGACCGGGACGCCTTCTCCCGCGCCGCGCGGATAGCGGATGAACGTGGGATGATTTTGATGCGTCGCGGTGAACATCATGTCCGCCAGTTCATCTTCGTTGGTGGGCGCCATCGCGATCGTGTTCGGCAGGCAACGCAGATAGGAAATGTCGAAAAGACCATGGTGCGTGGGGCCGTCGTTCGCCGAAAGGCCCGAGCGGTCCATACAGAAGATGACGGGCAAATCCTGCAAACACACGTCGTGATGAATGCAGTCGTAAGCGCGCTGGAGGAACGTGGAATAAATGGCGACCACCGGATGAAAACCCATCGTGGCCATGCCTGCGGCAAAAATCACCGCGTGTTCCTCGGCAATACCCACATCAAAATAACGGTCG
>DASXFM010000451.1:0-3892 GCA_036489615.1 Verrucomicrobiia bacterium
ATGCCGTGCATGTAAAGATTGAGCGCCACCGTCACGATGTCCAAATTCCCCGTGCGCTCGCCGTTGCCGAAGAGCGTGCCTTCGACGCGTTCGGCGCCGGCGAGCAGGCCTAATTCAGTAGCCGCCACGCCCGTGCTGCGGTCATTGTGCGTGTGCAAGCTGACAATCACCGAGTCGCGCTTTTTAATATTGCGGCACATCCATTCTATTTGGTCGGCATAGACGTTCGGCATGGCCACTTCGACAGTATCCGGGAGGTTCAAAATGATCTTTCGCTCCGGTGTCGGCTGCCACACGTCAATGACGGCTTCGCAAATTTCCTTCGCAAACTCAACTTCCGTTCCCGAAAAACTCTCCGGCGAATACTGAAGCATGACCTCCGTGCCTTTGAGACGCGGCAACCGTTCTTTGATCCACGCCGCGCCGCGCACGGCCACTTGAATGATTTCTTCCTTCGATTTTCCAAACACCACCCGCCGTTGCGCCGGCGACGTGGAATTATACAAATGAATAATCGCTTTCTTCGCGCCCATCAATGATTCAACGGTCCGCTCAATCAAATCTTCACGGGCCTGGACAAGGCACTGGAGCCACACATCGTGCGGCGCGCGATTTTCCTCGATGAGACGGCGATTAAACGTGAACTCCGTGTTCGAGGCTGAGGGAAAGCCCACTTCGATTTCTTTGAACCCGACTCTGACGAGCGTCTGGAACAGCTCGAGCTTTTGGGAGACGTTCATGGGCACGGCGAGCGCCTGATTGCCGTCGCGCAAATCCACGCTGCACCAGATCGGCGCGCGGGTGAGGACGCGTCCGGGCCATTGGCGGTCGGACAACGGCACCGACGGATTCGGACGATACTTTTTTGACGGATCTTTTTGCATGTTTCTTTCAGTTATGGCGATGGCGCTTTGTCATACCACTTGGAAACAAAAACCCCACCGCCGGGTTGGCGATGGGGTTTGATAAAACGTTGAATGCAAATCAGAACCCAACCGCCGCGCGACGCAGCAGCAGCAGATTCAGATTTAAATTGCGATTCACGCCGTAATACTATCAACGGCACGAGCGAAGGTCAACTGATTTTGATCCTAATTATCCGCCGCCTTTACCTCATGGGTCCCAGGCGTCCTTCCCATTTTCCAAATGACCAGGAACACAGCAAACCCGCACAACAACAGCAGGCTCACCGCGATACCCGCGCTGTTTGCATATTGGGGCAAAAACTGCAGGGACAACGCCCCAATAGCCGGACCGATGCAATTGCCCATGCCAATGGCCGCTTCATGGATGCCGCCGTGTTCGCCTTTTGTGTCGCCCGCATCCATCGAATAGAAAAGCGACGAATAATACATCAACCCAATCGCCGCGCCCAAAAAGATCTGCGCGATGACGAGCACCACCAGGTTGGGTGCCATAAAGATGGCCGCAAAGGAGGCGATGAGAATGACAAATGCGGCGGCCAGCCAATGAAAACGGTAGTGCCAATGAGGCCAATGCCAAAGGGCGACAAATGAGCCCACACGGACGAAATACCAAAGTGTGCAGGCAAAGCCGGCCATCATGGGCGACAGTTGAAATTTTGCGGCGATGCCCGGGATGACCGCGATCAACGTCTGGATGGCAATGTAGGCAAACGGATTCGCCAGCCACGCCAGGCGCAAAAAGACTTTGGCGTGCGGCGACCCCGGTTGGTGCGGCTTGGGCGGCGAATGCGTGGAGGCTTCGAGAGCTTCCCGCGCCATTTCAGCCGCGTGGCCTTGCAACCAAATCGCCAGGGCGAACATTCCCAGGACAATCACCAGCGGCAGCGCAAAAATGACTTTGTAACTAAAGAATTTAATCAGACTGCCACCGGTGAAATAAGCCAGCGCGGCGGTCAAAGCCCAGACGACATTGTAAATCCCGACCATGCGCGGCAATTGCTCCGCGGTTTCGCCCTCGCTCACAAACGCCTCCAGCGTCGGCCAAATAAAACACATCCCCAGCGTGACGATGATGGCGACGCTGATTTCAGCCCATGCGCATTTCCAAAATGAACTCAACACCAGTCCCACGGCAAATGCCAGTGCCATGATGACGTAGCCGGTCTTAAGCGCGCTGAAGTACCCGTGACGCTGGGCGAATTTTCCGGTCCGCCAGGCGGCGATGGTGTAGACCAATCCCAGCGACGCGGCCAGCGCCAGGTTCCGTTTGTTGCCAAAACCAAATGCATCACGCATCCAGAAATAGAGGTAATTAAAGTAGAAAACCGTCCCGAAGGAATTCAATCCTTCGAGCGTAAAAACAGAGAGTTTGATTTTCTGGCGCGGGGTCATCGCCATGCCGAAACCTCCTCGATGGCTTTGCGGCAATACCATTTCACCGCATCACTCATCGGCGGACGGAGTGTGTCCAATTCGGCGGCGGAGCACCAGCGAATGTCATGATGTTCGGCCGCGGCGCAGGTCACGTCCGCGGAACCTCGGGGCCGCGCCCAGTACAGCATTCCGATGTGCTCATGCGTGTCGCTGATGCGATGAATATCGAGAAATCGGGGCCCAATCAGCGCGCGTGTGCCGGGCGACGTCGTCGGCGGACGTTCCCCGAGCAGTTCCACATCGAGCCCGCTTTCCTCCTGCGCTTCGCGCAAAGCCGCCTGTTCCGGGTCCTCGTCAAGCTCGACGTGCCCACCCAGCGGCAGCCATTTGTCGAGTTTGCGATGGTGAATGACCAAAGCCTTGCCCTGATGGACGACAAAAATCGCCACCGTAAAATCAATTTTTTCGTGAATGTGCGCCATCGGAAATTGGATTAATGGATTGATGGTCTAGTTGGATGATTGAGTCAACGTTGGACGCCCGAGGTTGTCCTCATAGATCCACGAATCCAATAATCCATCAATAATCATAGAGCCCTTCATCCTTCGCATACCCCCCCGCCCCGCCTCCTTCGCCTCCCATCATATCGCCGAACATGTCTCCCATGTCGGCCTCGATTTTTTCCGGGTCTTCGCCTGCTTCCAGGCGTTTGATCGCTGTTTCAATTTCCTTCGGAACGGCGCCCGGCGGCATGAGGTCTTTCATTTTACGCATCATATGGGCCATATGGCGCGGGTTATTTTCGTCCAAATGCTCCATGTCCCGTTCCATTTCGGCCATCGCGCGAGCCATCCTGGGATCGTCGAAATCAGGCCCTTCCGGGGCGTCATCCGGTCCGCTGGATTCTTTCAGATTCCGGGACATCGCGAAGCGGCTCAATTGCTTTTCCATTTTTTTATGGCCGCATTTCGGGCAAACCGGCAGGCCGTCGGGATCAATGCGCTTGGAAAGGAAGCTATAAATCCTCCGGCACTTCGGACACGCAAATTCATAAATCGGCATAGTTCAGACGATACTCCAATCCCCCAAATTTTTAAATTTTAAATTTGCGGCAGGAACCTCACACATAACGCCCTGAACCGTTTTGATCATTAGTCGTATCAAACCATTAGGCGACTATTCTCCTTCTCCTTGGGGAGAAGGCCGGCCTGTCGCGCCGCAGCCCGGCGAAAGCGGAGATGAGGGAGAATCGTTCGAACGAGCATGCCACGCGGTTCGCAGACAGCGGAAACGGCTCATGGAGAGTCCCAATCCAACAACCTGTCCGCCACGGCGGAACTTGCCGCGCCGAAGTCAGACGAAGGCGGGTCCATAATCCAAATATCCACCAATCCATTCATTTGCTTTCCTCTGTCGTGGTGCGATCAAAAGGAGAATAAAAGGCTAGGTCTACTGATAAACGGCAGGTCGGGCGGTCCAGTAGGCCGCCCGGCTAGCCCCTGCCGGTATCAGTGGCAAAGCGAAAAATCCATCTGTTCTTGCTATCATTCCAACGATGAAAAATTACAGTTAATCAAACGGCTTCCAGCACC
>DASXFM010000465.1:0-6283 GCA_036489615.1 Verrucomicrobiia bacterium
GGCGTTGTTCATATTCACACTAAAGAGCACGGGCGTGTTTTGGGGCAAATAATCGTCCAGCGCCAAATCGAGAAAATGAAAGGCCGGCATGTTGGTATTCAGCGTAGTTGAAGTAATCGGCAAGGTCACTGTGCGCCGGTCATTGTTGTTATAGACGGCGTCATTGAGATAGTCGTAAACCCATGGCGAGGCCGGGGTATATGCCGCTACCAGGGTATTGGTATATCGGACCTGGATAATGACCGCTGTATTCTCGGGCATGCCAACCGTCGCGCTAAAGGTATTGGTATTGGGGGCGGGATTGCTGGTCATGGCCACGCCGGTGGCCCAATTGTTAAATGAACCCCAGACGGTCACGCTATTAGCCATGTAGTTTGGGTCATACTTAATCGGGCCCGACATATCGACATTCAAGGTGACATTCGCCACCGGGCTATACACGAGATCACTGAAGCTGACCGCCGGAAGGACCTGGTTCGTATTGTCGGTGAAGAACCGGTTACCCGCGTCATTGCCGTCGGTCGGACCGGGAGTTTCCCAGGAACCGGACGGATCTTCCACCGCCTTCCATTCCAAAAAGGCATTGGTCGCCGGCACTCCGGGGACTTCCGCGCCCGTGGTAATCGGAAATGTCCCGACGTAGACATTGGATTCAACAATTCCGCTGGGAGAGTTTGTGACTACGATGGAGGGGTCGTTGGTCAAATAATTTCCGGCGTTGCCCCAGCCATTGAAACTGCCCCGCACGTCCAGTTGGTCCGTGCCGGGAACAAAATGGCCGAGTTCGATTTCCTCAGACATGTCAACCTGGAAAGTCACGTTGATGACCTGGCCCGGACCGACATCGCCGTAATACGGTGTCGGCAGATTGAGGCTGGCTCCGCTGGTTGCGGGCAATATTGCGCCGCGATTGTCCCAGGACGCGGTAGATTCAAAGGCACCGTTGATGTCGAACCGGTAACTCACTACATTTCCATTCAGGTCGCCGGTGTCGTTGAACGAGTTAGTCCAAATCGTGGAGTTACCTTCCTGGACAAGCTGCAATCCGGACCCTGCCCAGCCGTAAAAAGTGCCGTTAGCATAGACCGCATCGGTCCCCGTTCCCGCGGGCGCCGGCGGATTAAAGGAACCATTGGCCAGATTGGTCGCCATGTTGACACTGAAGGAAATAATGGTGCTTGAGGCCTTCGCGCTGGTGGTCGCGAGCAGACAGAAGAGGAACCCGGCTCCCGCGGCATTGAGGATTTTTTTCATAGAATCAGGTCTGGTTTTTATAGGCGGATTTTCTGCAAGCCCACACGGCCCCCCGCTCCCTCACGGTCGCGGCTCTGTTAGAAGGCGCGTCAAACGACGCCTCGGGTTTAATTTCAACGCATGGAACTATGAACCTACCGTAACATAGACCCCCTGCCGCTGGTATCGCATGAAATGTGGTTGCGGCATCGCATGAAGTGTGACCGCATGTATCGGGTTTCCGAGATGATCCAGGACCGATCTGATTTACCGCAATCGTCCAGATCATCGTAACAACTAACTTGTTATCGTCCGTAATATTTGGCGACGGCTTCGGTCCTCGATTGAACGTGCAATTTCTCGTAAATATGCCGCAGATGGGTGCGGATAGTGTTGATACTGATTTTCAGTTCGTCGCCAATTTGTTTGTAGGCCAGTCCGCGCGCCAGGGAATCGAGCACAGCCTGTTCCCGCGCGGTGAGAAGATTCTGTTTTTCATTTGCCGTGTCGGCCTTCTGAAAAGAGGCCACCACTTTGCGGGCAATCGAATTAGACATCGGCGAGCCGCCGGCCTGCACGTCGCGAATGGCCTGCAATAACTCGTCCGGCTCGTAACGTTTCAAAAGATAGCCGGTCGCGCCCGCAGCCAATGCCGCGAAAATTTTTTCGGTGTCCTCATAGACCGTCAGCATGACAATTTGAATTTGCGGCACCAGCGCCTTGAGTTGGCGAACACATTCGATTCCATCCATGCCGGCCATGTTGATATCCATCAACACCACATCCGGCTTATCGGAGGGCAGATGTTGAAGCGCGGCTTTCGCACTTCCATAAATGCTGGGACAACGGAACCCCGGTGAAGCATTCAGAAAAGTGGCGATCGATTGGCACAGTTTCTTTTCGTCATCGACGATGGATACGGAGATCATTTTTTTACGTCTAGCGCATTGAGCCGTTTAGCGAAAGCACAAAACGGATCGTCGTTCCCCGGCCGCGATGAGATTCCAGGAAAAAACGCCCATTCAATTCGGCCAGGCGCTGCCGCATATTCCGCAAGCCGTTGCAAAAACCCGCGGCGGAATCCGCGGAATTGGATTCATCCGCCACCGGATCGAAACCGACCCCATTGTCGGATATGATGATTTCAAAGTCGCCGTTGCGACAGGCGATGGCGATCCTGGCGCGGGTGCCTCCGGAGTGTTTGAGAATGTTCGCCAGCGCTTCCTGGACGGCCAAAAAAATGTGGTGCCGGGCCTGGGAGGAAAGCGGCTGGTCCGGCAGTTGCGCGGGCACTTCCAAATCGCATTCGATGTCCGTCCGTCGAAAATAATCGCGGGCGTATTGCCCAATGTAGGAAACCAAGTGTTCCAGGGAATCTTTCTGCGGGTTCACGGCCCAGACAATCTCATCCAGGGATTGAAGGACTTCCCGCGAATCGTCAGAGATAGAACGCATCTCCTTTTGAAATTCCATGGGAACGGCTTCGCTGCGCCGCGCGTGTTCGCTCAAAAATGAAATCCGGCATAACTTGGCGCCCATCAAATCATGAAGGTCCTGGGCGATGCGCGTCCGCTCCCGTTCCAACGCGCGCTCCTGTTCCAGTTGTTTCAGCCGCTGGCGCAGGCGCCGTTTTTCCACGAGGCGGACACTTCCGGCGCCGATGACGCAGACCAGCGAAATGCCCGAGCCGATAAACCACCAAGTTTGCCAAAAATGCGGAAGCGCCTTCAATGCGAGCCCGGCCCCTTTTTCATTCCAAACTCCGTCACCATTGCACGCCACGACTTGAAAGTGATAAACGCCGGGCGGAACGAAGCTGTAAAAAGCCACACGACGCGTGCCTGCCTCGACCCAACTGGAATCCAATCCCCCCAACCGATAACGAAAGCGAACCCGCTCAGGCGCGTCAAAGCTAAAGCCGGTATATCGGATTTCCAGGGTATGTCTTCCCGGCGTCAATTGGAGATAATCGGTGACCGCTCCGGCGGATTGCGGTCCGGCCATCGATTTAATATCCGAAGGAATTGAAACCGGAACTTCCGGCACGCCATCGACCAGAACCTCTTCCAGCGCCACGGTGGGAGCCGGTGAACTGGCGGTGCGTCCGGGGTCGACCACGACAATGCCTTTAAGGGTCGGAAACCAGAGCATGCCGGCGGCCGTCTTGAGCCCGTTCGGGAAAAAACCGCTGGCGCATTCCTCGGACAACATGCCGTCGGCGAAGCCATAAGTCAGGGGATAGACGGCGGGAATCTTATGAGACGCCAAACGGTCAAGGTCGCCCTTCTTTATGCGAAAAATTCCGCGATCGCCGCCCAACCAAAGATTACCACCTTCATCTTCCAGGATTTGTGAAATGGTATTGTCCGGCAGCCCTTCACGAGTCGTAAACGTGGCGATCTGGCCATCATTCAACCGACTCAACCCGTCGCCATCAGTGCCGATCCACAATACCCCCTGTGAATCCAGATACAAAGTTCGGACCCAATCGCCCGGCAGACCACCCACCTTTTGGCATAGGTCATAACCGTTGCCGCTGATTCGATATAGTCCGTCGCCTTCCGTACCGACCCACAAATCGCCGCCGGAGCCTGGTACGACAGCCGTCACCGGATGCGGCCGGGGACAATGACTCAAGGCGAGCCATTTTCCGGCGGCCAAATGCCAGAGCGCTCCGTCGCGCGTGCCCGCCCAGATCCCGCCTGTGGAATCTTCCGCAAGCGCGGTGATATTCAGATTCGTCATCGCCGGCACCGCGCCGTCCTCTTCCGCTGCGAGCGGATTTTTGAAGTGGAGCAAACCATGAATGCCCGCCACCCAACACGTATTGTCCCGGGCGGCGAGCAATGTGTTCACGGACGGTTCCTGGGCCGATAATTGGCTCAAGAGCAATTTCCGGAACGTTCGGCCCTCCCATTGATAAATCCCATCCGGTTGGACTGCCCAGGCAATTCCGGACTTAATTTCAGCCACGCCCTGCACTGCGCCGTAATCCAGCCCATCATTGTGACTAAGAACGGTAACTTTATTCGGGCAAAGAAGATTCAGTCCGCCGTGCGTCCCCACCCAAAGCTTGCCTTGCTGATCGACCAAAAGGGCTTCAATCAAGTTATCTGACAATCCGCCGCCGGCATTGACCACGACGAGTTTTCCGTCTTTGAACTCAAATAACCCCTCCCCCACCGATCCTGCCCACACGGTTTCATCAGGGCCTTCCGCCAACGCACTAATGTAGTGCGTGGCAAAGCGGCGGGGAATCGCAAAGCGCCGCCATTGATCGCCGTCCTTGCAAAGAACAAAAGAATCACCGGCGCCAATCCAGATTCGTCCTTTTTGGTCCACCAGCAAACAGTGCGGGTCCCGAAGCAGGCTGTCCATTTGGGGGTCTTTCCATGCGGAAAAGCGGCCATCCCGACCGCAAAAAATCCCAACTCCGGTCACGCCCACCCACATGGCGCCCTGGGGATCGCAAAAAAGGGTGGTGACGCGTTTGCCTGAAAAAATCTCCGAGCCGTTTAACGGAACCAAACGTCCATTCTGACAGGCCGCCAGACCGGATTTTGTTCCCACCCAAATCCGGCCCTCGTGGTCTTCCGCCAATGCCGTAATCGAGTCGGACGGCAACCCGTCACGCACCGTAAAACGCTGGAGATGCCCGGCTTGCCAGCAGCTGAGTCCGCCGGCGGCGCTCCCGATCCACAAGGCGCCGCGCGAGTCACCGAACAATACTTCAACCGGGCCGCCTTGAAATCCCTCTTGCGGGCCCAATGAAAAAAAGTTAACGCCGTCAAATCGGCTCACGCCTTCGTCGGTGCCCACCCACAGGTACCCATCGCTTATCTGGGCAAGCGCGCGCACGTAATTCTCGGGCAATCCCTGTTCCCGTTGCCAGGAACGGAAGGTGAACGGGGTTTCACCGCCAACGCCCTGTCCGTTGGCGTTGATGAAATCGCTAAACGAAGTTGCGACCGCCATTTCACTAAAAACCCAACCGTCTCCGCCGCCGCTGTGACGCAGATGAATTTGGTCAAAAGAGGCGCGGGCCTTAAAATGGGTGGTCAGGCTGTCCGGCTGGCCCGCTTCGGTGGCGCCCGGTCGCAGGTCCGGGTTCATCCATACCGTGATTAAATCATCGCCTCCGGGTTGAAATTGAACCTTGAAAACGATTGTCCGCTCGATGCCGGAATGCACGAGCTCGTATTTAAAAAATGTCCCAATCCCGGAGGGGTCGGGAGCCGCTGAGTTCAAGTCGATGCCATAGAGGTCGTCACCCATCTGGTTGGACGTACCGGTTTCGCCGGTATTGAAGGCGCCGTATGCCCAGGCGTCCAGGGCATTTCCGATCGCCAGGCGTTCCTGTTTCCCTTCAAATAGCTGGAACGCGGCCGAATAAGGCTCGGTAGTGGCTCCAGACAGGGGGTCCACGTGAAATTTAAAATAGAGCGTGTCTTTGGAAGAGTCGTTGCGTTGGAGGAACCCCTCTAATATATCAATACCCGGCCCATTATCATGAACCTGGGTCGCGCCCAGGTCGGCCCAGAGAAGGACAGCCCGGCAGGGACAAGTCCATGCCAGCAGCACGAAGGCCAGGAATGCGAAGCCGAAAAGGCGGCGATTTCCCACGATCTCGATAGATGGCTTCATCGAATACGGGCGGACAGGGCTGTGTTCAGTATTCACACTACTAAATTTGTGGGTCAGTAAAAGTCAACTTTTTAAAGAGGCTTGGGGCAGCCTTGGTCGTCAGGCAGCTCACGAAGGCAAAAACCGGGAGGTGGTAACCGTGAAATTGGCCATTTTACCCAGTTTTGTCACGTTGACGTTAACGATTTTAATTTTTTGACTTGAAATGGGTGGATTTTGGCCGAAAATTGGGGAGAAAAATTTAGGACGTTGCCACTTGACGTTTCGGAAACTTTTCGGTTAAGATTTGTTATGAAGTTTAGGACGGGTTACGCAGTATTAAAAATGGTTTAATTTTCCGGTAGAATACCCGATCCGGCAATCACTTTAACGAGAACGAACCGTGGATTTAAAAGATATCAAGGCG
>DASXFM010000487.1:0-9839 GCA_036489615.1 Verrucomicrobiia bacterium
AACGACGGCTTTGCCATTGGAGACGCCCGTTTCGGCTTCAGTCTGTTCCAGGTTTGTGACCCCGTTGCCACACCCAAAGACTTCAATAGGGCCGTCATGGTTCCAGCCTAAATGAACCTGGATTGTTGGATTCGTAGCGGAAATCGCGGAGGTTAAATCGCCGATCTTGCACTTTGGTATCAGGGTCTTGCCGTCGGCGGCTTGAAGCGTCCATTTCCCATCGCCGGGATTCATCAATAATCGGCCCGCTGTAGTTTGGATGCCAACAAATCCATCTTGCTTGATCAGTTTCCATTCCACGGATTTGCGAGCCTTGGCATCGATCAGAAACGAGCTGTCAATCAGCTTTGATTGATCGTTATAAAATATACTTAAACGCAAGGCGGCGGGAGTGGCGGCGGACAATTCGACTTGCGCCTGGCCAAAGGAGATAACCAATCCATCGCCGGTTTTTACAAAATTTTCATTGGCACCAAAGCCATGAACCGGCGACAAAAATAAGGCCAATACCGATGCGAAGAGCGGGAAGAAACGTCCGGCTAATCCTTGGTAAGAGGGTAGTTGCATTACCAGAGATCTCCGGTCACAAGTAAGGCTGGCTTCACTTTTAGGCGGCGATATTAAAATAACGGACATGGCGCGTTGAATTCCCAAGCAGTTTATTTGTCCTCCAGGGCCCTCTCAATAGTCTAAACGGACTATTGTGTTGGCCGTGAAAAAGCCAATAAACTGAAAAATGCACACCATGGCTTTCATTTTTAAAAGTTCTATCTGCGGGGAGCCTTGTGATACGATTTTGGTGATTTACTAAATTTTATGCGCGAAACGAAGTTTGTTGAATCCCAGCCATGGTCGAGACTGACCACGGTGGGGATTGTCGAGGACGATGCGGACATTTCCCGCTCACTTCGCGAGATGATCGATAACGCGCCGGGTTATCGTTGCGTGTGCATTTGCGAAGATGCCCGAACGGCCCTGCTGGAAATTCCCCGGCATCGCCCGGATGTGGTTCTCATGGATATAAATCTTCCCGGCGAATCGGGCATCGCCTGCACGGCGCGCCTCAAACACAGTTTGCCAGGTTTGCAGATCATCATGCTCACTATTTTTCGGAATCCGGAAGCCTTGTTTCAGTCGCTGAAGGCCGGCGCTTGCGGTTACCTTTTAAAGCGGTCGGAGCCGGAAGTCATCCTGGAAGCCATCGCCGAGGTGAAGGCAGGGGGATCGCCCATGAGCGTGGAGATTGCCCGCATGGTAGTGGAAGCGTTTCATGAGCACAAAGGGCCGGCCTCCGATGGCGAGAAATTAAGCCTGCGGGAAGAGGAAGTCCTAATGCTGCTGACCGAGGGTTTGAGCAATAAAGAAATCGGCGATCATTTACACATCTCCAAAGACACGGTTCGGGCGCATCTGCGAAAGATCTACGAGAAGCTTCATGTCCGATGCCGCGTTGAAGCCATCAATAAATACCTTGCCCGCCAGGATTCCGCCGCGAAATCCGCGCGTGAATAAAGCCCGGTAAAACAACGTTGGAGTTTGATGATAAAAAACTGGCGCAACGTTTACGTTGCGCCAGTCGCTTATTTCAATCCCTGGCCTGATTAAGGTGTCACCACTTGATAAAACGCCTGGCCGGTCGGCGCGCTGGTGTCAGTGAAGCTTCCCACTCCGCTTTCCGTAGGCGTCGCAGTGCCGATTTGGGTCCACGTGCTGGTTAAGCTCGTAGCGCGCAGCACGCGATAAGTGAAGGCAGGATTGGCGGAAAACTGGACGACCCAGTTGCCACCCTGCTTGAGCGGCGCGAGCATATTAATTGAACCAGGGAGTCCGAGGGCATCCGACCAGGAAGCGCCTACGCGAATCTCATCAAGGGCGAGGTAGTTGCCGAAGGCGCCCAGGCTGATGCCGTTGAAAGACATGTTTCCAACGTTCGCCATGGTCGCTGTTGGCGTGGCCGGTTCAGTGGAGGAGGTGGGATTACGATAAACCAGCACATTGGCGGTATTTCCGGACAGGTAGTCAATGCGCACAACATAGAAGTCTACGGCATGGTTGCCTACCGACGGGTCTTCGAATGAATCTCCAATGCCCAGGTCAGTGAAGGTGCCTGTGGGTTCCCGGAAAAAGACATCGTTGGTGGAGGTGTCATCGCCCACGCCGGCGATGCGGCCGGGGTCATTGAGGTCATCCCGATGGAATTCGAATTCATAGAACAAGGTCGTGACGTCCGGCTGCATCAGGAAGCTGACATAGAGCGTCTTTCCGGGAGCGCTAATATTTCCGTCCGGCCCGATAAAACCACGGGCGGCCAGGGCTCCGTTGGTGGAACAATCCAGCCAGCGTCCGGCCCGGCTGCTGCCATAGTTATAATAGGAGTTGCCGATGGAGAGAGCATCGTACCCGGACGGAGCATCGGCCCCGGCAACCAGGCTCCCATCGTTGATGTCGTTGCCGGCGCCGGTCACATTGGTCCAGGCACCGCTCCAGCCGAGGCCGCCGTTTTGCGATACGTTATCAATCGCAGAGGGCCCGCCGGGATAATTAAATCCGTCATATGCCAGGAGACGACTATTTTCGAGATAGACGGTGACCGTGGCCACCGCACTAGTGATCGATCCAAAGGTATTTGACGCCACCAGGAGGTAATTGCCGGAGTTTGCCAGATTGACATTTTCCAGTGTGAGGCTGGCATTGGTCGCCCCGCTAATCGCGGTGCTGCCCAGATACCATTGATAGTGCGCCGGCGTGCTGCCGCTGACGGCTGTGCCGCTGAGGTCGATTGTGCTACCCACCAGGCCGCCATTATATTGCGGCTGGACGGAAAATACCGGCGGACTTCCCGTCGGGGACAGGATCACTAGGGAACTAAATTTAAAATCCTGGCCGTTTGACGGGGCGGTCGTGCCGTTACCCCTAAAGAAGGTCACCTGGGCAATCGGTGCTCCGGACAAGGTTCCGGTGAAGCTGGCGCCAGTGGCCAAGTCGGTGAACGTATAGCTGGTAGAGCTATTAAGCGTAAAAGCGAAGGAATCTACGTCCGCAAAGTCGTAGGCGAACCCGGTGGCGACGCCGGTGCCATTGGCATCCGTGTACCAGCCGTTGGTATTATCGCCGCCCATCTGGAAATAACTAAACAGGACATTCCCGCTGGCATCCTGAAGTTCAATTTCGTTGGTATTGCCTGAGCTATCCAAATTATTCATTTCCAATTGCACTAAAAATGATCCGCCCACGGGCAAGGGAGAATTGAAGGGACGAACTGCCGTGGTGGCGGCACTGGCGGTGTTATTCCAAATGCCGAACAACGGCGGATTATCGCCGCTGATATAATCACCACCACCGACGGTGCTCAACGTCCAGGCGCCAAACCCAAAGCCTTGATTGCCGGCGAAGCCTGAGTAATTGGCGGCGACGTCATAAGCATTGGTATAACCGAAAGGAATTATGGTTACGACACATACTGAACTGGTGACTACGCCTACTGAGTTTGAGGCAACCACAAAATAGCTCCCCGCATTGGTGGGACTGACATTGGCTAAAACTAAATTGGTGGCCGTGGCGCCGCCAATCGGGCCATTCGTGAAATACCACTGATATTGGGGAGAGCCCAGATTGCTGGTGGCCAGGGCGTAGAGGGTGATGTTTCCGCCTGCTATCGCCGCTGCGTTTTGCGGTTGCGCGGTAAAGACCGGCTTGGACCCGAGAGTGGTAATGGCCAGTGCATTAAAATCCAAATTTTGGCCGTCGCTGGTCGTTGAATTTCCGTTCGCCCTAAAAAACGTTACCTGGGTCATGGCCGCTCCCGACAAAGTCCCGCTAAAGCTGGCGCCGGTCGTATTATCTCTAAACGTATAGCTGGTAGAGCTGTTTAAGGTGAAAGTCAGGCTGCTGAAAGCCGAGAAGTTGTAGGTGAAATTGGTTGCCGTTCCCATGCCGCCGGCATCAATAAAATGACCGTTGTTATTATCCCCGCCTTGATGCCAATAACTGAACAGCACATTCCCGCCGGCGTCTTGCAGTTCAAGTCCATTGGTGTCGCCGCTGTTATCCAGATGATTCAGGCGAAACCGGACGGAAAAGGAGCCTCCCACCGGCAGAGTGCTGGCGAACGAACGATTGGCCGTAGTCACGCCGTTGGCTGTCATGTTGGAAATGGTAAAGGCGTACAGGCCATTTTGAGCGGCTTCATCGGCCGTCAGCAATTGCCCGCCGCCACCGGCATTGATTGTCCACGATCCGAAACCGAAGCCATTATTATCTCCAGTGTTGTAAGTGCCTTCGGTCGCGTAGTTGGTGGCTACGTCAAAAGCGTTGGTGATTATCTGGGCCGGGGCGGAACTGGCGACAAACAAAAAGGCGGCCAGGCTTGTGGCCTTAGCGATTTTCTTAAGAGTTATAAACTTATTCATAGTAGCTAAACACATCAACGGTTTTAAATGAGTTCAAATGGTCAATGACTTTTATTTAATGGTTAACGGGGTTCATTTAGTTACGGTTGTGCTAAATCGCTTAGGCGAGCCGGCGACGAAAGGCAAGCATCAGGCTAAAGCCCAACGCAGCGAAGGAAACGGAGGCAGGTTCCGGGACGGAAGTTATCTCTAAGGTGTTGAACTTAAAATCCTGGCCGTTGCTCGGGCTGGACGAGGATTCATTACTCCTCAAGAAAGTCACTTCATCGACAGCTCCGGCCAGGGTCCCCGTTAGGCTGGCGCCGGTAGAGAGATCGGCGAAGGTATAGGTAGTGGGGCTGGTTAGGGTAAACGCGAAGGAATCCAATTGCTGATAATCGTAGGAAAACCCGGTGGCGGTGCCTGCCGTCACCGCGGCATCGGAATACCATCCATTATTACTGTCGCCGCCCTGGTGCCAGTAACTGAACAAAACAGTTCCGGATGAATTTTGAAGTTCCAGGGCATTTATCGTCGAAGACGAATCCAAATTATTGAGCATGAGTTGCACGGCAAACGTCTCGCCAACCGTCAGGGCCGAATTGAAAGAGCGCTCGGCGGTGGTGGCGGAGTTTGCCGTGTTGTTCCAAATGCCAAAATTGGCCGGATTGTCTCCGCTGATGTAGTCGCCACCGCCGGGCGTATTAAGAGTCCAGGCGCCAAAACCGTATCCCTGATTTCCAGTAAAGCCGGTGCCAGTGTAGCTGGAGGCAACGTCAAAGGCATTCGTCACTACCTGGGCGGGAGAGCTATTAGCGGCGAGCATTAAAGTAGCTACTCCAACTATCGCGGGGATTATGTGATTGCAACTGATGGTTTTTTTCATGATGTGAGTGTTGGGTTTGGGTTTGAAGGGCAAATTCGAACCTATAGTAATCCTTCTAAAAGGGGGAACAATAGTCCGTAAGGACTATTTAGATAACCATTATTCCCTCGCGGTTGTGCTTCTTGTTCACCGCTTCATTTGATAGTCCCCTCGGACTATTGATGGTCATGCTGATGCCCGATAAATTATGGGCAACTCAACCGGATAACCGCAGGCAGGGATTTGCCTGTTGTCATCATAATTACTAAAAAATCGGCATGAATATCGATAGCCCTGGTCAAAAAAAAGTTTGCCGTGCGTTTACTTTAATCGAGCTTCTGGTGGTGATCGCCATTATTGCAATCCTGGCCGCCATCCTTTTGCCGGTGCTATCGAAAGCGAGGATTAGGGCGCAGGGGACTGAGTGTATGAACAATGAGCGGCAGCTTGGCGTGGCCGAATTGATTTACACCGATGAAAATAATAATGCCATCGTTTTGAATCCCGGTGATGGCGCCAACCAGGGAAACTGGCCGGCTCCTCCGAATCTGCCTAATGCCTGGGTGGCCGGGAGCATGACTTCCCTGGCTGACCGGCTGAATAATGCTAAAATTGAGAACGAGCTGCTGTTTCCCTATGCCAAGTCTCTCGGCTTGTTTAAATGTCCCGGGAACCAAAAGAACATGGTCCGGGGTATTTCGATGAATTGTTACGTGGGTTGGAATAGCCGGGCGGCTCAATCCGGCGGGAATTTTCAGGTCTACATGAAAAATTCCCAGATGCGATATCCTTCGGAAATTTTTCTCTTTATCGATGAGGACGATAACACGATCAATGACGGATTTTTTGCCAACACGGCCACCACGCCGTTGGCCAGCTCGGTTAAATTGAACGACACGCCGGCAACTTATCATGGTGGCTCCAGTGGCTTGTCGTTCGCCGACGGCCACGCCGCGTTGCATAAGTGGGGCGGTTTTAATTCAATCAAAGCTATCCAGGCGGCGGCTGACCTCGGCAGTGGGGGGTTGACGTTGACGGATACTGCCAGCCTGAATGATCTGCATTACTTATTGCAGATATCCACCATTCCGTCTTCGGGCAGTTGGTAATACAGGTATCAACCGAAATTGCCCGATGGATCCAAACAGGAGTTTTGAGTGAACCTCGATATCATTTTCAAAAAACTGCGCCAGGAAATCGCTTTATTTTTTCTGGCAGTATTTTTTATACTGATTACTAGTGCGCCAACCGTTAGAGCTTCCGTCAAGGCAGTCTATGTGGGGAATGATTTCTATCCTCCCATTACCAATGGTCCTGCTCTTAAGGCTTCGGGCTTTAACACCTTACTTTTGTTTGCGATGACCGTTAATACCAATGGGGACATTTATTATAATGGCGTGTTGGTGGTGCAAAAGGGGAGTTATGTCGGCGACCCAAACTGGGGAGCGGAATTGGGGGCCTTAAGGCCAACGGTAAACCGAATCGAATTTGTCATCGGGGGAGCGGGGGACCCTTCCTTCACTTATATTGAAAACTTGATTGCCACCAATGGGACAGGGCCAGCGAGCATCCTTTGCGAAAATTTTCAGGCGCTTAAGAACGCAACCGGCGTGGATGCCATCCAATACGATGATGAACAGACTTATAATGTCTCATCGGCGGTTGCGTTTGGCCGGATGAATGCCGGCCTGGGAATGAAAACGACCTTATGCCCTTACACCGAGCAGGGTTTTTGGACCAGCGTCAAATCACAATTGGGAACCAACGTGGATGCGGTCTATCTCCAATGCTACGCTGGTGGCGTGGGGAATGATCCCGGCCAATGGGACACGGCTTTTGGCGGCTTTAAAGTTTATCCCGGCTTGTGGGTAGACACCTCTGATTGTCCGACCATCACAAGCTCCCTGCTGAATTGGCGGCAAACCCTGGGAATTTCCGGCGGCTTTATCTTTATGAACGGCTTTTTGCCGGTGGATGGCCAAAAATGGGGGCAATCTTTGGCGTTCGGCCTGGACCTGCTGAATGGGCTGATCGCGGAAGATTCCGCCACAAATTATTTCGCCACGGGCTTTACCGCCAATGAAGGTTTCGGGTTTGGCGCGTGGAATATCAACACAACCGGCGGAGGTAATTATATAAGCGGTGATAACCCGGCTCTCTTTGGCCTTTGGAACAGCGCCGCCAATGCACAGTCAAAAGCCTCGCGCGTGCTCAATACAGCTCTTTCCGTCGGCCAGTCCCTTTTGGTCCGGCTACAAATGAATAACCTGGATGGTCCGGGCAATACGAACGCCTTTCAGCTCCAGGATGCCAGCGGCAATGTGCTCTTTGGTTACTGGCATCAAGGCGGAGATAACGCCAATGGACATTATACCGACGCCACGGGAACGCATATGGCAACTGGCTTTGCCTATGACTATAATAAGACCGATACCTTTATCTTCACTTTGAACAGCAGCACCAGCTATACATTTACCGACATCAGCACGGGCACAAATTTTAATGGCACTTTGTCCGGGCTCGCGATCAGCCAGGTCAATTTTCTGAGGGCAAACGGAAGTTCTGGGACCACCAGCGGCGGCAATGATTTCAAATTCAATGGCCTGGCGATCTATGCTCCAACCAATCTACCGGTCGCTTTGGCGTCAACCGATTCAGGGTGGGATCTCAACTTCGCCGCCACACCCTGCCTAACCTATCGCGTACTGCGCAGCACGAATGTCAATGGCCCCTGGACCAACATAGGAAGCGTCGCCGCGTTGTTTAATTCCGGCGCGTTCAATGACACGAATTCATTAGCCGGCCGGGCCTTTTACCGAACGGTGACGCCTTGATGAGGTGAAGAAAGTTATGATGCATTGCCTAATTCCAAAAAAAATGCAGTTAGCGAGGGCTGGCCTGATCGCATTACTGATCGCCCTGTGTTGTGGCAAGGCGCAGGCCTTTACCTTTACCGACGCGACCAATGCCTTTAACGCCTATAACAATGCTTTTTATAATGTGTTTTCCTCTGGCAAGGCCCACTACATTTATAATGAGACAAACCCGGCCAGTGGAGCGACCTATTTCTGGGGAGAAGCTGAAGAAATTGAAGGCGCCCTCGACGCTTATGAACATGCCCCGAATGCGAATTACCAATCGATGCTTACCCAATTGATTAATGGGTTTAGCAAAGGTAACGGAACGAATTGGTCGGGGAATGCTTACAATGACGACATCATGTGGGCTTGCATCGCGTATCTGCGGGGCTATCAGGATACGGGCAATGCCGCCTTCCTTTCCATCGCCAAAACCAATTTCGACCTGGTCTATGCGAGGGGTTGGGACATGCTCTTTGGCGGAGGTTTATATTGGAGCACGGCCAAGGCCCAAAAAAATGCCTGCGTCAACGGGCCCGCGGCCATCGTGGCGAGTCTCCTCTATCAATCGTTGGGCGATACCAGTTATCTGGCGAAGGCCCAAAACATCTTCAATTGGGAAAAGTCTGTTTTATACAACTCCACCAACGGTGCAATTTACGACAACATCAACACCAGTGGCACGATTGACACCTGGAGTAGCACTTATAACCAGGGCACGTTTGTTGGCGCGGCCGATTTCCTGGGAGATATCACGAATGGGATGCTGGCTTCGACTTATACCATGAACAATTTGGGAAGCCCAAATTCCAACGGATATAACATCATGATTGAATACGGCCCCGACAATAATAATTCAGGATTCAATGGCATAGGCATTCGCTGGATTGCCAAATTTATGAAAGATAGAAACTTCCAGTTTCTATATCTGCCGTGGCTGCAGGCCAATGCTGAAGCGGCCTGGAACATACGCCGCACTTCGGATAATGTTTCCTGGTGCCAATGGCTTCTCCCAACTCCAGCGACCAGTAACTTGTTATCCTGGGATTGCATCAGTTCGCTGGTGGCGATGCAAGTCGTTCCGGCCAGTTCCAATGCCGCCGCCCCCATCTTCACGCTTCAACCATCCAACCAGGTCAGCGACGTTGGCAATGCGGTTACTCTTAGCGCATTTGCCACCAACGGCGAGCCGATGTCCTATCAGTGGTACCACGAGAATAATCCGATAGCCGGGGCGACGGGCACCAATCTCGTGTTAATCAACGTGAGCGCTTCCGATGCGGGCAACTACTGGGTCATCGTTTCCAACTCAATGGCCGGTGCTTATAGCCAGGCAGGGGAATTGATTCTCTTTGGGGTTACGAATGGCATTATCGCCCAGGATTCAGCCACGAATTATAATTCCACGGTTGGGTTTACGGGTAATCAAGGATTTGGTTTCGGGCCATGGGTATTGAGTACGGTCGGCGGAGGTTCTTACATCAGTGGTGACACACCGCCGTTGTTTGGCATATGGAACAACACATCCAATAGCCAATCTACGGCTTCCCGCGTTTTCAACATGCCACTGCCTGTCGGTGGTTCATTCCTGGCGCAAATGGAGATGACCACTCTGGATACGGCGGCGAACCAGAATGAGTTCGAGCTGCAGGACGCCAATGGGAATGTTCTTTTCAGTTATTGGCATCAGGGGGGCGATAGTTCAAATGGCCACTATACTGATGCCAA
>DASXFM010000514.1:0-2423 GCA_036489615.1 Verrucomicrobiia bacterium
CGATCTGATGGATGTCTGGCTGCGGTTCCGCGATCTGGGCGGGTTCGATTGGATTGAAATGCGCTACCACGAAGTGGTGGCCAATCCGGAAGGTGAAGGCCGGCGCGCGACGGAATTTCTTGGCCTGCAATGGCATCCGCAACAGGCGGCCCACCAGGAAGTGGCCAGCAAAAGAATACTACATTCACCCACGTATTTCGAGGCCGCGAAACCGCTTTACAAAAAGAGCGTTGATCGCTGGCGAAACTATGCGTCCGCGCTTGAGTCGGTGCAACAGCGGCTGACGCCGTATTGCCGGGCGTTTGGGTATGTTTAGGTGTTGAAACGTTGAAACGGGAAGGCTTGGGAAGTCGGGAGTCCACGGTCCACAGACGGCGGAAACATCGAACGTCTAACTTCGAACACCGAACATCGAATGAGAGATACGAACTGCGTCCCGTCGGGGACGGGCCGATAGCGGGCGGGCACGTCCGCCCGACCACTACTCTCACTATTACATTCCCTGGAGATTCAGTTGGGCGAAGATGGGGTTCAACGCGGCGATCCATTTTGCGTAGCCGGCGGCATTGGGATGGAGCAGGTCCGGAAACTCGTCTTTGGGACAATTGCCGTCCGCCTGGGCGTAAATGCTCCAGGTATCGCAGAGATAGACGTTCGATTTGTGTCTCACGTCTTTTTTAATCAGGCTATTGAGTTCTTCGATGGTGGCGGCGGGGCGATGCTGCTTTTCGCTGCTGGGCATGACCTCGCAAACAATCACTGGAATTTTGGGGTACTTCTTTTTGATCCGCTTCAGCACCTCTTTGATATTATAGGAAATGTCCCGGGGATCAGCCCCAGCGTCGATATCGTTGGTGCCAATGAGCAGAACGACGGCCCTGGGATCGAGCGAGAGAACATCAGGGTCCAGGCGATAAAGCACGCCGCGGGTGGTGTCTCCGCTAATTCCACGATTGACCACTTTGAGTTCGGGAAAGTCCTGCGGAAGAGATTTCCAGTTTTCCGTGATGGAGTCGCCAAGGAAAACGACGGCGTTGTGGTTGTTGACCGTGGTTGTGGCCCATTCGGCGTGGCGCGCAGCCCAGACTTTGGGCAAACCGCCCCATTTCGAGGCCGGTCCTTTTCCCGGCAGCAGCGCGGTATTGGTTGGATATTGGGAAACGTCCGACGGGGTTTGCGCGAACATTGATTGCGCGCCAGCCAGAAAGAGTCCGGCAGCCAGAGCAAGGATGGGAAAACGAATTGTCATAAGTGAATAAAATGAATTAAAAACCAAAAATTATAAATCAAAATTCTGTTCGGTCTTCCATGAACCGTTATTGCATTCCAGTTCGAACGATTCTCCCTCACCCCTGCCCTCTCCTGTGGGGAGAGGGAGAATTGTCCGCCGATGTTTGATACGACGAATGATGACATCGGCCCAAGGGTTCAAGGCAAACCGAAGTCTACTGTCGGGCTAAATTTTCGTCGCGAGGTTGTAGATAAGGTTATTGACGGATGAGCCGTGGCCGGTCAGGCATTGGATGACCATGAACCGTTGCGCGCCGGTGAGGCCGATGATCACTGCGGAACTGATTATGTAAAGTCCCACGACGCTGCCGGGATCGGTTTTGGCCAGATAACGCACGCCATGGTAGAAAACTCTCAACGAAAAATAAATGCCCAGGCCCCAGGAAACCCAAAGACTGATCTTCGGCACGCCGGTGAGCGCCTGGCACAGGAACAACGGGCTGAGCGAATACATCACGAGCACGAGCGCTTGCGGAAAGTTATAGCGGGCGTAAAACGGGTCTTTGAGCAGCCAAATGATATACGCGCAGACGCCGACAATCACGCACGTCATCGCCGACCGCATGGCCTCAAAAATAACGATTTGGCCCAGGTTGAAGTGCATCATGCCATGCGGTCCGGCTGTCCAGGTGTGCCATAGCGCCAGGGTATAGCCTTCGCCCAGCGCGGCTATAAGCATCACCGGAAGAAAATAGGCCATGAAGACAAAACCCAAACTTTTCCTGTCCCTTGCGATCATTTCCCAAACCGTCGCAGGGTCCCAAACCAGAAATAACGCCCGTATCATCGGCGAAAACTAATACCACAATAATGCGTTCGAATGCAATTGTATTCGCGATGCCGAGATTTCCAATCTTTCAGCAATTTACTGAAAGTCACAACAATCCACCCCGCAGCTGCTGGATGGGGTCCTGGAATCCGCGCTGGCGTTCTCGGGATCAAAGCAATTTGAGGATGATGTGTGCCTGTTGGCTGTGGAAACGGCGGGGAAGAGGTAGAACGAATGTTCAATCCCCGACGCGGGAATTTTAGTTTGGCTCCGGGATAAATTTTGCCATTTTGCATGAAACCAATTGCAATTCCATGGCGCTTGAGTCCAATTCACTATCTTTATCCCGGCGTAAATGGCTTGG
>DASXFM010000520.1:0-22072 GCA_036489615.1 Verrucomicrobiia bacterium
AGCGTTGGTGAAATAAGCGACCTGAGCGATGCTGCCATCGTAGGACAGGCTGCCGCGATCGCCCGTGGGCGCGGTGGGCAAAGGCCCCAGAAAATAGGGATCACCGCCGAGAATCAGGTCTCGCGGATTTCCAGGAATAGCGGCGACCGAGGCTCCGCTTTTCACCAATACACCGTCCAAATAACTAAATTCATTCGTGCCATCTGAAACACCCGCCGCCATGTGCCATTGGCCATCATTCAAATTCATGCCTGAAGCATACATATCGTTTGCGTTGGAAAACGCGAGCTGAGGTCCCGCTCCAGGATTAAAGAAATTACCCGGTGTAAGGTCCAAACCGAGCCGATAGCTGTTGGTGCCATGGCTCACGAGGTCTTGAAAACGGGGACCCGCGTCAGCCGGGTTGCCACGGAACCAGGTTGTGATCGTCATGGGCTGGTTTCCGGTAGGATTCAATGATGAAGGCAGTGCGCCGCCGCCCACGTCCACGCCGCCGTTGAAGCCATTAATCGACACTGCATAACTGGAAGAGCCAAAGCCGGTGTAAGCGGGCCCGGGAGATCCGGGAGCCGTGCCGGGTTGGTAGAGTCCATTGGCGCTGACGCCCAGACTTCCGTAGTTGGTCGCAACGGGCAAACTTGCCAGACCAGGGCCGGTAAATGCGGCCTCGTCCAGGCGCGTGTAGATCTCGGGATTGTCGTTCAAAACGGTTTGCAAATAGCTGGTGGCAGTGGCGGCGTTGGTGCCGGCCGCATAATGCGCGGCAACCTGCGCGGCAGAGAGGACGTTTGTATAAATTGCAAATTCGTCCACGGACCCGCTAAGCGGAGCGGAGGAGCCTGATCCCAATTCGTCGCCGTTGCCCAGAATCATCGGTGAAACCAAATCGGGCGTATATAGCTGGCCGGCCGAATTCCTGGCCGTCAGCGTTTGCGATACGGCTACGGTATTGACGTAGGCGATTTTAGTCGTCCCGTCACAGGTGAACACCAGATGATACCAGGCATTGGCGGTAACCTGCCCGGCTGTCGTCGCCTCGGAAGTGCCGGCCACAACCGGACCATCATATGTCTTAAAATAGAAGTGCGAAGTATTCATGCCGATTTCGACGCCCTCCTGTCCGAGCGCGTTCCCAAACACCGGCCCCGTTTGAATATTATTGCCGCCCTCGGCGAAAAGTGACTTTAGCCCGGTGGGCACCGTTGGAACAAAGACCCACATCTCGATCGAAAACGGCGCCTGCAAGGTCACGGCCGAATTGGCCGCGCCGTTGGTGGAGCGGGGCCAGACCAGATATTGGCCGGTTCCCCCGATCTGCATGGCAGTGTCACTGTCGCCCTGAATTGCGCCCGCGACATGCGTGATATTGTTGACGTTGGTCAAGGCATAACCGGACGCGCCATTGGTCCACCACGTCTCGTAATACCCGCTGCCCGCCGCCTGCGCGCTGCCTATATTGGTAGCGGTGTACATGCCCGCTGCGGACGGGGCAACCGTTTCGCTCAAGGGCCAATACGCAGCCGGATCAAGTGACATCACGGTGTTGGAATAGGTTGACTGGGCCTGGACCTCAACGCCCGCGAACAGAGTCAATGCTGCCAACGCCCCGCAGACTGATACGCGTTTTCTCATAGTTTTTGGTTTCATTTGCTGACTTGGATGTTTTTGGACTGTGTTTTTGTGGTATCCGGATGGGCCGGACGGGCAGGCAGGTTTTTCATCTGTGTTTGTTGCGCGATTTGCCGGACGGCCAACCGGCCTGTCCGCTCAAGATTTAATGTTGGAAAGAGCATTGAGAAAAATGATGCGATTAAATTGGCACAAACCTGTTTTCAATAGGTTGCGATTAGACAAAACGACAAATCAAAAAGTCGCCACAAACTCTAAAGAGATCGCCTTTCCATATCGCCCACCAGGCAGTCTCCCTGCCGATGGAGTTCTTTGTGCATGGGAAAAATTTAACAGTGAATTATTTTGCTGCCAATGGACTTTTTGCGCAAACTATGTATATTTTGCGCAATCCGCTGTTTTTGCGCAAACCGACGTTGCGATGCCGCATCAACCTAAAATTGCACTGGCGCTGCCTGATTCAAAACCCTGGGGAATTACCCGCTTCTTCAACGGTGTCAACGACTATGCCGGCAGGCACAAGTGGCTTTTGACGGCCTGTCCGGTGAACCCCGAAAGTGGCGATGATTTTCCACTCGATTTGTCCCGGTTGAAATCCTGGCATGTGGACGGAATTATTCTTCACGCAAATGACCTCCGGCAATTGAAGCTATTTTACAAATGGCGCATTCCTGTTGTGAACATCGGGGAAGACTTGAATTTCAGTTGTCAAATCCCCCGGCTCGCGTTCAACAATCCCCGGATTGGACGGCTTGCCGCCGAACATTTGATCGGTCTGGGGTTCAAAAATCTGGTTTATCATGGGGTTCAGGGCCGATGGTATTCCGATGAACGATTGCAGGGATTTAAGCAGGCAGCCTCGGAGGCAAACCTGAAAATCCATAGCTTTCTTTTGCCGCACATGACCAGGGACGCCTTGTGGAACGAACGCTATGAACCCATTAAGCGCTGGTTAAAAACGCTCCCTTTACCGGCGGGAATTTTCGCTGTTCATGATTACCGCGCGCTCATCGTTTTATCGGCCTGTCGTGAAATTGGCCTGCGTGTCCCGGAGGACATAGCGGTGGTCGGTTCGGACAATGACTTGATGGTCTGCGAATTTACTTCTCCGACGTTGACCAGCGTCTGTGTCAACGCATATCGGATGGGTTATGAATCGGCCAGATTGTTGGATCAATTGATGCGTGGGGAACCGCCGCCCGCCGAACCAGTATTGATTGATCCTTCCGAGGTCATGCCCAGAGCCTCAACTGACGTCCATCACGCGGACGATCCGACCATCAAAAAAGCCATCCAATTCATGCAGCAGAATTTTTCAGAGGCCTTCACCATGGATGCCGTAGCCGAAGCTGTTAATGTCTCTCGCAGGTCGTTGGAAACGGCTTTCCGTGCGGAACGAAAGACGTCTCCGGCGATATTTCTCGTCAACCTTCGTCTCCAAAAAGCCAAAACCATGCTCGGTGCCCCTCAACGCAAACCGGTCGAAGAAATAGCTCGCGCCTGCGGTTTCGGTACGGCCAAAAACCTGCACGCGGCTTTTCGCCGTATACTGAACGCTTCACCGAATGACTCCAGGCCAATGGCCACCGACAAAGCTTTGACAAATTAAGTCGCCGTTTTTGATGACTTTCAAGGTGCGACATGCGGAAGCATTGTGGCAACTACCTCATGGATTTTGCCGTCGGCAAAGGTAGGCAGAAGATTGCCGGGCAAGGCCTTTCCGTCCACGATCAATTCTATGCGCCCGCTTTCGAGGCGGTGCGGATTGCGGACCTGGATGTCATAGGTCGTGCCGCGCCACGTGCGGACAATACTCGCTTCGGGCCACGCAGTCGGAAGGCAGGGCTCGATGCGCAAGCCGGCATAGTCGGGTTTTGCCCCGATCCACTCGTTGATCAGAACCGTGTTCAGCCAGGCGTAGGACCCGGTAATCCAGGTGAATTGCTGCTGAAACGGCCGGCTCTTGTGTTGCGGACCGTAATAGCAGTTGGCGTAAAGGAACGACGCCTTGCGTTTTGGATCCTCCTGGCCGGACAGGCTGCATGGGGTGATGCGTTTGAATATGTCATAAGCCTTGTCAGCTTTGCCCAATCGAAGTAAACCCAGGATCATCCAGATGTTTAGATGGGTATAAATAGTGCCATTCTCGGCGATACCTGGTTCCATGCTGGAGATGCGGCCAATGCCTGGATCGAATTCCGTATAAGTCGGAGACAGGAGCATATAGCCCAATTCTGTGAGCAGGAGGCGGTCGCATGATTCGATTAATTGACTCGCCCGCGCGGGACTGGCGATTCCGGCAATCAGCGCCCAGCACTGCGGTTCCATAAAGATGCGGGCAAAGCGGTTCGCGTGTGAACCAATGGGACGAGCGTCATCGTCATAACAGCGGCGATACCATTGCCCGTCCCAGGCATGATCATTGACGGCGGCCACGATCATCTCACGGCGGCGAGTATAATCCTCGCGGGCATCGACTCGCGAAAGAAACGTCATAAGCGCCGCCATTTCTCGCATAGCTTCAGCGTAGGCAATCGAGAGCCAGACGCTTTCTCCGCGTCCTTCTTTCCCGACACCGGTCAGAGAATCATTCCAATCCCCAAATTTGATTAAGATCAGGCCATGCGCGCCTTTGTTCTTCTCCAAAAAGTCCAGGGCGGCGCGGATATGATCCAAAACAGAAGCCGAGGTGTTGCCTCCATAATAAGGAACTTGCTCCTCCAACAGGGCAAAATCGCCTGTTTCCTTAAGATAGGCGCAGAGAGTGAAGACCAGCCAGAGAGCACTGTCACTGTATGCTTTCTCATCCACTGGATTCCAGCCGCGCAACGCCAGGCCGGAAGGAAACTGATGGCGTAGCGCTTCTATAAGAATGGCGCGGGTGCGCGCCGGGTTGAGCGCAGAAACGCCAAGCCCATGCTGAACGATGTCCCGGTAGCCATTCCAGCCCCAGCGGCACCAGCGGCTGCCATAGCTGGCTCCCTGTTTGATCCAAACATTTACCATCTGATCGAAAAGCGGGTCGGGAGTTTTAACCCGATTCGTTGCGACCATCTTTGCGCTATCATTGGCAAGTTGTGTGAAAAATCTATCAGTATGGCCAAGGTATCGCTCACGGAAAGAAGCAATTTTGTTCTCGTCATCGGTGGCGCCGAGAATCAAGGTAAGCGGCTTCGCCTCACCAGGTTTGATCGCCATGTCGAATTGGAGAGCGCCGACGGTCGCATCGGCGGAACCAGGCACATTAGAACAACGGCCGCGCTGCACTGCCGCCGGATTCTTCAAAGTGCCGTAGAGCCCTACAAAAGCATCGCGTGATCCGTCGAAAGCTGCAATGGGTTGGTCGCTGGTCAAATAGCCCGTGAGAAAATCGTGCGGGCGGCAAAACGGATGTTTCGTGGCTACCATCGCATTCTGGTCGTGGTTAAAATGAGCTTCACGGTAAACGGTGTCACCGTAACTATTGTAGCCCCATTTGAAGGCAAACTGAAATTGAACATAGACAAACACAGAGAGATTACGCGCGGCGGATCGGCGGTTCTTGATACTGATGTCCCAAAGTTCTATCGGATCATTGCCCTTTGGCACAAAAATGCGAAAACGGGCTTCGATGCCATCAGTCACATTGGTCAGAATCGTATAACCCAGTCCCTGGCGACATTCGAACTTCTCAACTGGATGGCAGACGGGTTCCCAATTGAGATTCCAGAATTTTCCACTGTCATTGTCTCTGATGTAAATCAGGCGGCTCATCAAATGATCACGCCCAAACACGTCAAAATCACAAGTTCGTCCGATGCCGGTCAGCAGTTGGATCGCTTCCTTGTCTCCTGGTTGATAGTCAAGGCACCCAACTCCGGTGTGCTCGACAATTGAAAAGCAGGCGTCATTCCAGAGAAAATTGTCCAAAGCGTGCGAGGCATCCGGATTAGTTATCACAAATTCCGTGCCGTCCTCATTGAAATGCCCATAAGCGTGTTGGCCCAAATCCACCGGGGGCAGGCAGCCCGATTCCTCGATTCGTGGGCGTCCGATGGATCCTTCAGTTGCCGGCAAACCATTCGGCAGGTGGGACGTTTTTCCCGGATGGGCCAGGATTCGCGTGCCCATGAGCGAACCAGTAACATCAATTTCGATGCTGTTTTCGTTATGATGATCTTTGTGATTTTGATTCATGATAATTCTTCTCCGAACTTGGCGCTGATTGTCCAGGCGCAGTTTTTCGATTGCAGTTGGATTACCGCCATCGTCCCCGCGGGGGGATAATATTTAAAACGTTTGAGTTCACCGCGAAAGAGAAAGGCTGTGGCGGATTTCATAATCTAGGGTTTGAACTGCAGGACGTAGTTTACCAACTGGTTGAAGTCCGCCGTGGCCACGCCGATAAACTTATCTGCGCAACCGTAATAAACAAACAGTTTGCCATTGACGACAACGTTCGCGGTTGGAAACACGACGCCGTGCGGGTAGAGCCCCTGCCATTCATACTTTTCTTCCGGCGACATAATCGGTTCCGGGGTGCGGGCGATAACTTTGCGCGGATTTTTCAAATCCAGCATCATTGCGCCAACATGATAGATGCCTTTCGCGTCCACACTATGGTAAAGCACAAACCAGCCTTTGGGATGCTTAAGCGGCGGGGTTGATCCGCCAATTTTTCGTTCCCAATGAAATTTGCCTTTTGCCAGCAGGTAATCTTTTCCCCATTTGAGCGGATCATCCCCAAAACATATCCAAATAGCCGGGTATTTCGTTCGGTATTTCGGCCCAACCCATTGCATCGGGCGGCGAAGCAGCGCAAATTTTCCCTTAATTTTTTCGGGAAACAAAATAACGTCGCGGTCGTCAAGTGTCGGATCGGTGATGCGGCCAAGGCGGCGAAATGTCTTCAGGTCTTTAGACAGGAGCAAGCCGGATGAAGTCAGGTTTTCGCCGAAGGCTTTCGGCTGCGTCTTGTCGTGCGGGTTGAAAGCGGAGTTATCGGCATTGAGCCAATATTTACGGGGAAAATAAGGCCGATAGGCATAAGTAATGAGAAACTGCCCGCCAATCTTGACAATGCGCGGATCTTCGATACATCCGGCGTCTTCACCGTCTGCGCTGGGTGAAAGAACGGGTTTTGAGGAATAGCGTTTGAAGTTAAAGCCATCTGTGCTCGTAGCAAGGCCAAAGCGAATGACATGCGATGCGTCGCTGCCCGCGCAACGATAGAGCATATAAAACACGCCTTTGTCATGGATCACGCCGGGATTGCAAACAACCAGGCTTTCCCATGGCTGTTTGCGGTTCGGCGAAAGGACAGGATTGCCGGAATATCTTTCGAGTTTCATGATCTTAACTGTCAGCGCCATATGAAAACAAATATGCCCGTGACCACGAGTAACAGAACCGCCAAAACGCGATAATTCTTAATCCAGGGCACGCCCGCCAGTTCCCGGGTTTCGTCCTTGAACACTTGCATGTTCCATACATATGCCTTGATTTTGTGTTCGGCGGGCGGCGGCGTGGCGAGACTTACAAGGATTATGATGCCGAGCGATACAACGAAAATAACCGGCGCAACATAGAGAAAGTTCCAATCGGCCAGCGGTGTGTGTTTTATCCCGAAGAGCAGAGCTAAAGCGATGACCATGCCTGAAATCAATCCCGTGAATGACCCCGCCGCGGTCGCTCGTCTCCAGAACAGACCGCACAAAAAGACCGCCACCACCGGCGGACACATATACGCAAGCAGTTGCTGAAAATATTTTACAATCGAGTCAAATTTTTGAATTTGCGGTGACCATGTCGCCGCGATCGCAATGATCACCAATCCGGAGATGCTGCCCGCCACCACTTGTTGCCGGCTGCTCATGCCGGGCCGCAGCTTGTTAATGATATCCATCGTCAATAGGGTCTGCGCCGAATTCAGTGTCGAGGTCAGTACCGAGGTCATCGCCGCGATAAACCCGATCAAAACCAGCCCTTTCAAACCGGAGGGCAGCATGTCAAAAACCAGCTTCGGATAGATTTGATCTCCTTTCTCCAGATGGGGATACAACACCCGCCCGGCAATGCCGGGAAGAACCATTAGAAAAAAAACGACAAAATTCAGTCCGCCGGCAAACAAGTTCCCCCACCGCCCGTGATCCGTATTGCGCGCGCTCAAAGTCCGCTGCACCATCGCCTGGCTCAATCCCCAGTAATAAAAACCCAGCAACGGCAGGCTGATGAACAGTGTCGGCCACGGTACGGACGGGTCATTAGGCGGACGGATCAGGCTCAACTGGCCTGGCGGCATTGCCTGCATGACAGCGCTCCATCCGCCGGCCTTTGAAAACGTGGCATACGTCAAAACAGCCGAACCTCCCATAAGTACGAAAGCCTGAACCAATTCCACCCACATCACCGCCGATAGCCCGCCTACGATCGTGTAAGACGCCCCCAGCAATGCCAGCGTCCAAATCACCGCCTTGAAGCTGATCCCGGGGAATACGAAATGAAGCATGACGGCGCCCGCATATAAGGTCACCGACAAATCAGCAAAGGTGTAGCCAATGATCGTCAACACTGACAGATAAGCGCGGCTGCGAACATCGTAGCGGCCTTCGAGAAATTCAGGCAACGTGTAGATTTTGTTTCTGAGATAAAACGGCAGAAAAAATACCACAAAGAAGACGATGGGCAGGACCGCTCCGGACAAACCATAATTAAACACTGAAATGCCGGTGCCATAGGCGTCGCCCGCCCATCCGACCAGCGCCGAAGTCGAAACCAGGGTGGCAAACATGGACAGCCCTACCATCGTCCAGGGCATTCCCCGTCCGCCGAGAAAGTAGCCCTCCGTACTGGCCCGCGAGCTATGCCAAAACCCCCACCCGACGATGGCCGTCAAATATGAGGCCATGACGATAAAATCGAGGGAGGATAGATGGGCGGAATCCATAAATGACAATGATGTGAAATTCTCTTTTACTTGAAGGACACGTCCCTGACATTTTCGCCAATCATAATTTTCCCCTGCTTTGCATCCTTTATCCGCGCGCCATTGATGACCACGCCATCAAACGTGACTCCCTTGATTGGATGACCGGGTCTCCCGCTAATGTAAGACCCGGCTAATCCATCATAAGTTAGGTCCTTGAAATGAATGTTTTCAATCAATCGCCCCAGGGTAGTTGACGGCCCATAACATCCAAATGCCAGGCGGATTAAATTGCCGCCTGCCTCGCGAATGTGCTCTACCCGTATATTTTCAAAATCCACATTGCTCACAGTATTTTTATCTCCACAGGTAATACCCATTGCTCCCCAAAAATTCGTCAGAAATTCATTATTTTCCAATATGTCGATGTTGCTAAAGCGCAGGTTCTCTATCACGTCGCCATCCGCCCAATAAGCACCGTGAACCCCAATCATGATAGCGTGCGCCTTGTCCGCCCAAAAAACCGAATCCGCAACGTCCCAGTCCGAAGATCCACCCTGATAATCGCCGCGGCTGCCATAAACGGCGATACAATCATCGGATGTGCGGAGAAAGCAATTGCGAATTTTCACGTGCCGGCTGGCCACCATGTCGATTCCATCACCCCACTCCTGTGAACTGAAAGACTTGATGTTGTCAACCGTCGCATCTTCCACGGCTCCGCCCATAACGCCGTAGTTAACGGACTGTTTGAGAATAATTCCCTCCACCAGGACATGGGTCGCCCGCCGCAGACGAATTGAGGCAGTCTCCCAGTCCTGGCCCGGGATATGAATTCCTTCGACGTCGTTCCAGCGTGATGTGTCCAGAATGCCCCGTCCGCGAATCGTGACGTTCGTTGCGCCGTTCTCGGTGACAATGACGCCCTGAACCACGGAGCCGCCCGCGAGATATACGGTTTCTCCCGAACCGACCTGGATGACCCGTCGATTCGCCGTTAGTCCGGGGCCAAAATAAATGACATTCGTGTCCGTCCGTGACGGGATGTGGGTTTCTATCGGGTTGGCGAAAAGATGGAGATTGTGAAGCCGGTCGCCATTCACTTCGATGGAAAGGTTGCGCGGACGGTCAAGTGTGAACGCAAAGGAATCAGCGGGCTGGCTGCTCATTTGGGGATGTATGTGGTAAGCCGCCGGGTGAATTTCCGCTAACTGGACATGAACCTTGTTCTGAGTCACACGAATTTCCACCTTGCCGCTAAAATCAAAATAAGCAAACGAGGCATGGCTCAACGTGTGCAAATCCACACGCACGTCATAGACATCCAATTTGCGCCATTCGCCCCCTGGCGTGCGCGCGGCCACCGAAAACGTGTCATTTAATTCCACTCCGGTCGGAGCGGGATACACAACGAGCGTTGAGACTGGTTCGGCATTTGCCGAACTTCCTGGAAGCGCCAAAACCGTCAAAATCGAGATCAGCTTCGTCCATCGGGAAATGGGTTTTATCATAATTATCCGCTTCATGCCGCTCAGTGAGATCATTGAACTGGCGATACCCGTGCGAAATTTCACTCAAATTATAATCCCAAACCCTTCGCGCCAACCGACAATTCGCGCAAATCCGGGATAAATTGCGCAAATCTTTTGCTATTACGAATGCAAATGCCGCCAGTGGGTGGACAATGGAGCGCCGGTTGCGCCCAAAATCCCTTATCATTCCCAAACGTGGGATTGATTGGGCCGAAAAAGAATCCAAAACCCGAGCCTGTTCGTGGCGGGGTGACGATGGAGAAAAAGCCTTCAAGGCTGCCGGTCAGAGCGGTTTCGCAGTGTCGTTGCTTCGCACAAAGACCGCGTTCCTCGTTTACACCCCTGATCCTTCCAAATTCGCCAGTAAAAACAGGCGTTTCGTCGTTTTTTCGACCTCGTTTACACATTTACTTACATACACCCAAAAAATGTGGTTCTTCGCTGTTTTCGGTGGAAGGCCTGGATTTGGGTGCCGTCTTGGCCCCCACGTATCAAACCGTGTCATGTTAACGGTCTGTTAACCCTCTGTTAATGGTTTGTTAACGCTTAAGTCATTGATTTTGAATCATGTAACCGATGTTAACCCTTTTTCCACCTCATCCCCACTCTCATTCATGGTGCCGACACTCGTCGATAGGACGGCTCTCCGGCAGCGCCATCCTCGCACGCTCCCTGTCCTGCAGAGACTCAGACCTTTTTGAAGGCTCATTGTGCCAGCGACGTTCGAACACTATCGGCGTAGCAGACGCTGTTATTCCATTCCACTGAAAACAGCGAAGAACCAAAAATGTGCGGTCAATTGCCTATGGTTGTGGTTCTTTGAGGATTTTGCGGTTGAAATATCGCCCATGCCGGACGGCTCTTCGATTCATGACAGGACCGTTGCTTGAATCGTCAAAGTTCGGAAATCTAATCCGCGATCACATGGTGTATTAAATAATCGCATTTTCCTGGAATTGGGTTATTGTTTCCGCCTATGTCTGACAAAGTGCCTTATTTGGACCTGGCTGCGCAAATTCGCGGAGTGCGCAAGGAACTCGACGCCGCGCTCGCACGCACGCTGGATAACTGCTCGTTTTGTCTGGGGCCGGACGTGGTGCAATTTGAAAAAGATTTTGCGCAGTTTTGCGGCGCGAAACAATCCCTGGGCTTCAACAGCGGAACCTCTGCGTTGCACGTGGCGCTGCTGCTGCTCAACGTTGGCGCGGGCGATGAAGTCATTACTACGCCGTTCACCTTTGTCGCAACCAGTTGGGCGATTTCCTACGTAGGCGCAAAACCTGTCTTTGTCGACATTGACGATACGACCTTCAACATGGACCCGGCGCTGGTTGAGAAGGCCATTACGCCGCGAACGAAAGCGATTTTGCCGGTTCACTTGTACGGCCAGCCGTTCGACGTGGACCGGATTCTGGAAATCTGCCGCCGGCACAAGTTGCCGATGGTCGAAGACGCGTGCCAGGCTGTTGGCGCGAAATATAAGGGCCGTGTTGTAGGCACCTTTGGCGCGATGTCGTGCTTCAGCTTTTATCCCGGCAAAAATCTCGGCGCATGCGGCGAGGGCGGCGCGCTGGTAACGGACAATGGCGCTTTCGCCGAACGCGGGCGCGCCTTGCGCGAACATGGTTCGAAGGTCCGCTATTACCATGACGAAGTCGGATTCAACTACCGCATGGAAGGTTTCCAGGGCGCCGTGCTGGGCGTGAAGTTGCCGCATTTGAACAAATGGACCCGTGAACGGCAGCGGGTCGCCAAGCGTTACAATGAATTGCTGGCAGGCACGCCATTACAATTGCCACGCGAAGCCGATTTCGCCGAAAGCGCATGGCATCTTTACGTGGTGCGCCATCCAAAGCGGGACCAGATTAAGAAATTTTTGGAAGACAATGGAGTTGGCTGCGCGATCCACTATCCGATTCCGTTGCATCTGCAAAAAGCATACGCGAATTTGGGGCATAAAGTGGGCGACTTCCCGATCTCGGAAAAGGCGGCGCTGCAATGCCTGAGCCTGCCGATTTATCCTGAGTTGACCGAGGCGCAAATCGCCCGCGTCGTGGAAGTCATCAAGAAATTTCCGTTTTAACAGAGCCGCGTTGCGGACTCGTTGCGGAACAGCGGTGCGCAGGTATCGGTATTATTCGCCGGTGTTGGCAGACGGGTCCGGGTCCGCGATTGTTTGTACGGGTGATTTGGACGGCAACCTGAATTTGTCCGCCACCGGAATAACGCTGAATATTGATAGTACAATCAATACCGGCGGGTGCGCTGTGATGATCGCCGTTTGGAAAGCGATATACAGGCCAATGGTCGTCCAGACCATCAGGATTTCCTTGTCGATGCGTTCGAGGACTTTCTGTTTGAAAAAGATGGCGTAAAAAATGGAAAAGGCACAGGCAACGGCAATCAAATGAAATGAAGGGTCATATCGGTGTTCATGTTTCCGGGAATCAAGCCCAGCAACGAACCGCCGCAACATCCTAAGGCTTTGGTGACGTCACTTCGCTCAAACTTCCCGATGAGCAAAAACACCGCCTGCGCAAGAATGCCGGCGTAAAATGGCCAAACCGCTTCCAGGTTCATAAGATCGCAAGGGACGCAATGACTCTATTTCGAGGGCCGGCTCCGGTCTATTACAAAAACAGTGGAAAATTCGAACCCCGCAACCTTGCCAGGCTGGCTTTGACCCAAGTGCCCAATTTTCACGCCGGATTGCAACGGATTCAACGAGCGCATGGATGACAGGGCCGCGAATACAGGGTAAAATAGTCTTAATTCCGACGAATGAAACCTATGAAAAAGGCAATTGTACCTCTCGCACTCA
This sequence comes from Verrucomicrobiia bacterium, assembly GCA_036489615.1. Classification (GTDB taxonomy): domain Bacteria; phylum Verrucomicrobiota; class Verrucomicrobiia; order Limisphaerales; family UBA11358; genus UBA11358. Next base: position 12,887 of record DASXFM010000520.1, read on the forward strand.
TTATCCAATCAGCATATCTGGCAGCCAACAGTTTCGGACAAACGACCGTTTATAATGATAATTTTGCCAATGATGGCAGCTTGTCGTCCAGCTACATGAATATCAACAACATCAGCGGGACGAGCGACGAATGGAGTTTTTCTGCCAACAGCGAATTGACTTTGACCACGGCCGCAAGCAGCAAGCTGGATGAAATAGCCGGCTCATTTTCAGCGGTGAGCCTTGCCAATGCCGGGGATTACTTGAGTTTTCAAGCCACCTTCAATTCGCCCTCGCTCGGGCAAGGGGGCACTACGTCAGCCGGGGCTCTCCTGTTTGCTCTTGATAATTCAGGAGGTGTTGGGCTGACGTCGCTGGGAGCGGGACCGGAATCACCCACCGCCACGACCGGGGCGACCGCAGGGTACGTCGGGGATTTAGGAGACATCGCTTTGAACAATTCACCGAAGACCGGTACAAAGTTTTATGCAAAAACCGGCACTGGAAACAATGACCTCGCCTATTATTCGGATGCCACTCCAGATACGCAGTTGTCGACATCCATACCAAACGCTAACAATGCAAACCTGGCCAACAACGATTCGTATACGTTGACCTACACAATCACCTCATTAAACGCCGGCGCCTCCCAGGATCAATTCACCGTGCAGCTCTATGACAATACCCTCGGTGCGATCGCGGACAGCTTCAGCTACATTGGAACCAACAGTTCGGGCGCCTATATCACCCCGACGACCAAATATGACACGTTCGACCTCGGCATTTATACCGGCTCTGAATCCACCGGCTATAATGTAAACCTCACGGACCTGGCTGTTATCACAAATGTTCCCGAACCCTCCGTTATGGCACTCGCGGGTGCGGCTTTCGGATTGTTTGGCGTGATGCGTTTTCGCCGCCGTTGAAATTGGGTAAAATGATGAAGCGGACGCGAAATTAGCGTCCGCTTTTTCTTAATGGTCCAAAAAATTCCAGTCCGGGAAATATTCCTCATTTTGATTTTAGCCTTCGGGCCGCCCGCATGGGGCGCGCAGGCTGACCAGGCCGCCGCCGCCTGGAAACAAGTTCCCGCCATCCTGGCGCAGATCAAACCGCCGAAATTTCCACACCGCGAATTCTCCATTGCCAAATTCGGCGCCGTGGGTGACGGCGTGACAGATTGTACTGAGGCATTTCGACAGGCGATTGACGAATGCAACCGCGACGGCGGAGGTGTTGTCGTCGTTTCCGGCGGGACTTTTTTGACAGGCGCAATCCACCTCAAAAGCAACGTGGATCTTTGCGTCAAACGCGGTGCGACCATTCGATTTACCGCGGACCCAAAAGGTTATTTGCCCGTCGTTTTTGCGCGGTTTGAGGGAACGGAGGTGATGAATTATTCACCGCTCGTGTACGCGCTGGAGCAAACCAATATTGCCATTACCGGCGATGGAACATTGGATGGGCAGGGGACGAACTGGCACATGTGGGCGTCCTTCAATGAACCCAGACGGCTGGTCCAGATGGCCAGCCAGGGTGTCCCGGTCGAGCAGCGCATCTTCGGCGGCGGCCACCATTTGCGTCCAAATTTCATCGTGCCGGTTCGTTGCCAGAATGTCCTGATCGAGGGCGTCCGGATTGTTGATTCGCCCATGTGGGTGATTAATCCGGTCTATTGCACCAACGTCACCGTTCAAAACATAACGGTGGAAACTAAAGGCCCAAATACAGACGGCTGCGATCCCGATTCCTGCGCGGACGTGCTCATTCGGAATTGCGATTTCAGCGATGGCGACGATTGCATCGCCATCAAATCCGGCCGGGACCGCGATGGACAAAAAATCAACATCCCCAGCCGGGACTTTGTGATTCAAAATTGCCATTTCAGGGCAGGCCACGGCGGAATCGGGATTGGAAGTGAAACCGCAGGCGGTGTGCGCGACGTGTTCGCGGAAGACTGCCATTTTGACAGTCCTGATTTGGAAATGGCTATACGCCTCAAAACGAATCCCGCGCGCGGCGGTTACATCGAGGGAGTTTATGTGCGCAATTGCGTAGTCAGGCAGGCGCAAATCGGAATTTCTATGACCTTGCGATACGGCAGCAGCGGAGCGATGAACGGCGACGCCATCCCCGTAATCCGAAACATCGACATCCGCAATACGACGTTCGAGAGGTTGACGAAACAACCCGTATTCATCCAGGGATGGTCGGAAGCAGCGCGCATTTCCGATGTTTCCATCGTGGACTGCCGCTTTCTTCACGCTGCGGAAAAGAACTACATCACCAACGCGACGGACATCGTGATGGACGGCTCGCGGTTTTAAACTCCTACTGAATCCAATCCGAAAGCCATTCGGAGATGGCTCTGGCTTTGATGAGCATCACGATGCCGACTATAACCGGGATTGAATCCAGGATGACGCGAAGAATATTGATCGGCGGCAGGTGCTGGTTCGGCGCGCGATGCTGCGCGGCATAAGGCATGAGGTATTGTGTGAAATACATGCCGCCGTCCAGCAGGCCCACCAGGATGATGCAGGCGGCCACAAGCCGGACGAGGCCTAACGCCCCGCGTTCGGAGGAATCCATGTCAGAGATTTTCGGGCGATGGCGCTTTGAGCGCCGGATCCTGCGGATGCGCGCCCACATCGCCCATGTATTGGGTATTGCGACTGAATTTTAAATCGGCCGCCCGGGAGTCGGTGCCGTCCGAGGAAATCGCTACTGCAGGCAAATCATAATTGCCGTCCGGCAGCGCGAAACGAAAACTGAACGAGCCGTCCGGGCGCAACTTGATTTGGTGCCCGCCGATGGTGACTTTGGCGTCCGGTTCGGTGGCGCCGTAGATAATCAATTCGGCGTTAACATTGAACCAAAAGCTTTTGGCCGGCATGCCGCCGAACGGGCTCGAGAGGCTGGAAATCCCCAGGGACGAAACGCCCAGTGAAGAAGCCAGACCGAATGACGACATTTCCTGGGCCAGCCGGCGGCGGATGAGTTCGGTAATCTCGAAGGAACCCATCCAGACGCGCCGGGAATCATCAATGGCGATAATTTTAGCCAGGGCGGTTTCCTGTTCCTGGGTCCAATTGGAAACGGGCTCACCGTTGACGCGCGGGAGGGCCGGATGACCCGTACGACGCAACTCTTCCACTGCCTGGGCGAGTGGCCGGTTTTCGCGAACGGCGGCTTTGACAATGTCGAGAAGTTTTGAAAATGGAAATTCGAACGGAATCGTCGCAAACTCGGCGTCCGCGTCCTCTGAAACGGAATCCGGCGGGGTGACCGTCGTACCCGAAGCGGCGACGCGCATCCATCGTCCCACGGGTGAATAGTACCCCAACTCCGCCGTATAAGGGTTTCCAGCCTTTTCCACGTGCGCAAACCAATGGCGCGATTCGGGGTGCACATGGATTTCATACAGCGGATGGCCTTCGATTTTGCTGGCGTAAATACGCAGAATCAAATGCCCTTCCGCCGAACGCGCATTTAATTTCGATTGTTGCTCGTGGGTCAGGTCCCAATTGGCATAAAGCCAGTGCGGGTCGCGAGCAGTGAGAAAGAGTTTCTTGGTGCCATAAGCTTCCGGCAAATCCACCTCAGGCTCAGCCTTTTGTGATGCCGGCCATGCCCCCAGAACATATTTTTGACCGGGGCCACTGGCCGCCGGAGGCGCCGGATGGTCACCCTCAAGCAAAATAGGAGGCGCTTCAATTTTCTTCTTCGGAACCTTGACGCGCGTGACGCGTTTTTTGATGGGCGATACGGCCTCGCTGATTACGGAGGCAACGGCTTTGCGGATTTTCTTCGTGACAGGCAAACGGCTCTTGGAGTGGGAAACGGCAGGTTCTTCTTCTGAGGCAGATTCAGCGGCAGTCCGCGCACGGCTGACCCGGACAGGCTTTTCTTTCGCTGTCGGCAGCGTCGGCTTAGTTCTCATAATAGCAGTCCTTGTTGGCTGGTTCCTCGCACTTGACAAAGATTACGCCGATCGAGCGAAATTGGCAACCCAAAAATCGCCGGAAATGCGCACGAATAAAGCCCTATTTCATTTAAAAATCAAACCATTATCGTTAAAAATTTTGACTAGTAAATGTAATTTGAGTGGCGCTTGCTAGATTAATTAGGTAAACGTATTCTAAATCATCAAACTATTTGAAAATTAGATTAATAGAAAATGTGGTCCGGGATGGCGCATCGCGAAATAAATTTCGTTTGAATTCAATCGTATTTTCGGCGCGCCACCATTCCGCAATCTCTTGCGGAGGGGTGCAAAAACTGTATCTTTGTCAAAGCGACCCGTTGGGCCGCTGACTCCAGGTCGAATTATGGACCCGCAGGCATTGAAAATATTGTTCATTGGCAATGACGATGGATTTGCGCGTAGCGCCACCGAGGCAGTGCAGGCCTCCGGCGGGACGGTGGAGCGCGCCGACTTTGACCAGGCGGCTTCCGTTCTTAAGAACAACAGCTTCACCGCCATCCTGTTCGAGCCGGACGTACCCAATACGGCGAGTTTATTCCAGGTGACGGCCCTGGCCATTCAAATCCCGCACCTGCCGGTCATCGTTGTGGGGTCGGTGAATGACGAGTCGTTTGCTGTGGAAACGATAAACGCCGGAGGACAGGGCTATTTGGCACGTGAGGAATTTCAGCCGGGCCTGATGCTGCGCACCATCCGTTGCGCCGTCGAACGCCAGATTGAGCGCGTCGCCCTGGTAACCGAAAAGGAAAATTACTACGGAATTTTTGATCACCTGATTGAAGGCATTTTCCGCACGACCCCCGACGGTCATTACATGATGGCGAACATCGCCCTGGCCCGCATCTACGGTTATGACTCGCCCGCGGACGTGATTGCCAAGATCACCGACATCGCGCACAGCCTTTATGTTGAACCCGGCCGCCGCGAGGAGTTTGTCCAACTCATGCAGGGCAACGACGTGATCACCGGCTTTGAATCGAAGATTTATCGGAAGGATCAGACGGTGATCTGGATTTCGGAAAACTGCCGTGCCGTCCGGGACGGGGAAGGCAAAGCGCTTTATTATGAAGGCACGGTGGAAGACATCACCGAACGCAAATACGCGGAGGAACAAATCCGGCGAACCACCGCCGAACTGTCGCGCAGCCGCGAGGAATTGCGGGCCAAAAACGAGGCCATGGAGGAAAACCTTCGCATGGCGCGCGAAATCCAGCTCACCATGCTGCCCCAACAGTATCCGGCGTTTCCCAAAGACATGCCGGCCGACCAAAGCGCCTTTCAATTTACGCATCGATACCAATCCGCCGACGCTGTGAGTGGCGACTTTTTCGCAGTATCGGCGCTATCGGACGAGGAAGCGGGCGTGTTGATTTGTGACGTAACCGGCCACGGGATTCGCGCCGCGCTGGTCACGGCCATGATTCGGGCGCTGGCGGAAGAACTCAAGCCCTGCGCCAGTGATCCGGGATTTTTTCTGCGCAAATTGAACTCAGACCTGTTCAACATTCTCAAGACGACTGGCTCGCCGATGCTTACGACGGCCTTCTATTTCGTGGCGAACTGGCGAAGCGGTATTATGCGTTTTGCCAATGCGGGCCACCCCAGGCCGCTGCTCGTGCGCCGTCCGGCAAATTCCGTCGTCGCGCTTGCCAACACAATTGGCCGCAGCCAGCCCGCGCTCGGTCTTTTCGACGATCCTCCGTATGAAACCTCCGAAATACAGATCACGCCGGGTGATTTAGTCATGCTGTTTACTGACGGCCTTTACGAAGTCCAGGGCGGCAACGAGGAGCTGTATTCCCAGGAACGGCTGATTATGGACTTGAAGCCGCTCATCGCCAAACCGACCAGCCAGATTTTTGACGGTTTGCTGTCCGGCGTCCGAAACTTTTCCGTCAGCCACGATTTTGAAGACGACGTGTCTTTGGTCGGAATGGATTTTGTTCAGAAGCCCCAGGGCGGGAAGCCGTAGTTTCGCGGACAATGAACAAAACTCAATTGCGGCGGGCTTACCTGGAATTGTTGCTCGACGGCATCGTGCCGTTCTGGGCGCGGCACGGCGTGGACGAAAAATTTGGCGGCGTGCTCTCATGTATGACTGAGGATGGCAAGCCCGTCAGCGGGGATAAATATATTTGGTCGCAGGCGCGCTGGGTTTGGACGTGCTCGGCCCTTTACAATCGAATTGAAAAGCGTCCGGAATTTTTGAAATGGGCGCGCGGCGCGATTGATTTCCTGCTCCAACACGGACGCGACGAGCATGGCCGCTGGGTTTACCATACTACCCGTGAAGGAAACGTGGTCGAAGGAGCCATCAGCATTTATTCCGATTGCTTCGCGGTTTACGGGCTGAGCGAATATTGCCGGGCGGTTCCGGACGCCAATTTGCTGGCCCTGGCGCGCAAAACCTTTTCAAGCATCCAGGAACGAGTCGAGTCGCCGGACTTCACCGAAACAGCGCCTTACAAACTGCCGCCCAACCGACGCAATCATGGTGTACCCATGATTCTCACGGAAGTCACCGGCGAATTGGCGGGCACGACGAGTGACGCGGCCATTGCGCAGGCGGCGAACGACTACGCCGGACGTGTGATGAATCATTTTGTTCGCCCGGCGCGGAAATGTGTCGTGGAATTCCTGGATCGTAATTACCAGGAAGTGCCGGCGCCGGAAGGGACGTTTGTCATGCCGGGGCACGCGATTGAGGCCATGTGGTTCGTCATGCGCCGCGCGATGGCGCGCGGTGATCGCAAAATGGTTCGCGACGCCGCGGAAGTGTTGCGCTGGCATTTGGAAAAAGGATGGGACCCGGAGTACGGCGGGATTTTCCTGGGCATCGACGCCGAAGGTCATCCGCCTTTTCTTCCCAATTCAGAAACCAAGCTTTGGTGGCCGCACACCGAGGCGCTTTACGGATTGCTTCTGGCGCGGGAATTGACGGGAGAACAATGGTGCGAGCAATGGTTCGACCGGGTCTACGAATGGAGTTTTGCGCATTTTTCGATGTCGGATGCGGGCGAATGGCGCCAACGACTTGACCGCGCCGGGAAACCTACGAACGCCGTCGTTGCGCTTCCCGTGAAAGACCCATTTCATTTGCCGCGCGCCCTCATTTTGTCTCTCGAATTATTGCGATCTTGAATGAACGGTCGCACCGCCATCCCAAAACTGCGCTGGGTCATTGCCGGGTTGTTGCTCACCGTAACATTGATCAATTACATCGATCGTACGGCGTTCTCGGTGCTGGTGAAGCAAATCAAAGACGGCCTTAATTTGACGGACGCGGATTATTCCGAAATGGTCAGTTTGTTTTTGGCCGCATACGCCGTCATGTACGCGGGCTCGGGTTATATCGTGGACAAAGTCGGCACCAAAGTTGGAATGGCAATTTTTGTGTTTTTCTGGTCCATCTCGCAAATGCTCCACGGCCTGGCTGGCGGCAAATGGTCGTTTGCGGCATGTCGAATCGGCCTGGGTCTGGCTGAGCCGGGAAGTTTTCCCGCGGCCGTGAAAGCGATTGGCGAATGGTTTCCGGCGCGGCAACGGGCGCTGGGAGTGGGAATTTTTAACGTCGGCTCTTCTCTGGGCGCGGCGATTGCCTCTCCGCTCGCCGCGTACATCGCTCTTCATTATGGTTGGCGTGCGGCGTTCGTTTTCACCGGGGCGCTGGGCATCGTTTGGGTGATTGCCTGGCTGGTTATTTATGAGTCGCCCCGGCGCAACCGTTGGTTGAGTGAAACGGAAGCGGCGGAATTTCGCGAAACGCCGGTAGCTGCTGAATTGCCGATTGAAAAAGTGAGTTGGTGGAGTGTGGTTTTAAGCCGTCCGGGATTGATGGTCATCCTGCCTCGCTTCCTGACGGACCCCGTCATTTACTTTGTCATTTTCTGGCTTCCGGCGTATCTCGAGAAAGAACGCGGCTTCGATTTGACCATGATCGGGAAATATAACTGGATGCCTTTTGTCTATGGAGGAGCGCCGGGTTATATCATCGGCGGGCTGCTCTCGAATTGGATGTTAAGGAAAGGATGGCGTCTCGGCACGTCCCGCAAAATGGCAATGACGATTGGCGCGGCGTTTTTGCCCGCGGCCATTCTCGCGCCATTTGTTCCGTCCGCCGGACTGGCAATCGCGGCGATGTGTTTGGTCGTGTTCGGCCATGCCGTCTGGATTTCGAATCTCATGGCGTTGCCGCCGGATTTGTTTCCGTCGGGCGCCGTGGCCACGGCAGCGGGTGTTTCAGGCATGGGCGGCGCCATTGGCGGCGCGTTGGCGAACTGGTACACCGGTTCGATCGTGTTACATTTTTCGTATATGCCGATTTTTGTTTGCGCCGGCCTGCTGCACCCTTTGGCGGCCCTGTTAGTGTGGCGGTTATTGCCGGAACGATATTTTCGGAAATGCTAAAGGCACTGCGCAGAAAGAAACTGCGGTCCGCGCCATTTCCTGAACAATGGCTCCGGATCATTCACGATCGCTGCCCATTTTATCGTCGTTTGTCTGATGACGACCGCCGGGAATTGCAGGGGCACATCCAGGTTTTTCTGGCGGAAAAACAATTCGAAGGCTGCGGCGGATTAGTCGTTGAAGAAGAGCACAAGGTTTGCATCGCGGCGCAGGCCTGTCTTCTCCTGTTGCATCGCGAGACAGATTATTATCCCGATTTGCGCACGATCCTCGTTTACCCGACCATGTATGTGGTTCCCACCACACGCCACGTCGGCGGCGGGATCATGGAGGAACGAGATGAATCCCGCCTCGGCGAATCCTGGCGTGAAGGCGCCGTGGTGCTGGCCTGGGACGCCGTTTGCAGCGGATTGGCTGACCCGCTTGATGGTCACAATGTCGTTCTTCACGAATTTGCGCACCAACTGGATTACGAAGACGGATTTGCTGATGGCGCGCCGTTGTTGGGGCAAGGTGAATCGTTATCGGCCCGCAAGCGCCGGTACTCCGAATGGTCGCGTGTCATGCAGGAAGAATACGAGCGGCTTCGCGCCCGCGTACTGCGCGGACAACCCGACGTTTTGCGCGAGTACGGCGCCACCAATCCGGCTGAATTTTTCGCCGTGGCTACCGAGAGTTTTTTCTGCAAATCACGCCAACTGCGCGAACAGCATCCGGCGCTCTACGAACAGATGAGTTGGTATTACCGTCAGGACCCGGCGAAATGGTCCTTCTGAGTAACTGCAACGACGGCGCCCCGGATTACCTGCCAT
>DASXFM010000521.1:0-6016 GCA_036489615.1 Verrucomicrobiia bacterium
TTGGCAGTGCCAATCCGGTCATTTATTACCTCATGAATTCGCCGGCAATCTCGACAGAGCCTATCGGCGCGGCTGTGGTGAATGACGGTTCATCGGGTATCAGCGGCATTTATCGACCCGAAGTTCTCCCCGGCAGTGTGAGCGGGCCCGGCGCGCTCGGCGCGGGTTTCGGCGCGACCAACGCCATGCCGGGCAACGGTTGCGATGGCTTTGCCGACGTCGGGAATTCCGCGTCCTACAATCCGACGGGCACGAGCGCAAATTTCAGTGTGACCGCCTGGTTTCAGGGCAATCCCACGGACTCGCGAATTCAGAGTATTGTGGGGCACGGCACGAATTCGTGGCAGCTGGGAATGGCTTCAACCGGCAAGGTTGTTTTTAACTCCGGAACTAACAGCGCCGCTACTGTGGCAACAGGCTCGGCTGCCGGCGATCTTGCATCACCCGGGGTCTATAATGACGGCTTTTGGCATCAGGTCGTCGCCACACACAACGGAAACATCAATATACTTTATTTGGACGGTTTGCCCGTCGCCACAAACACCTCGTCCGTCAGCATTCCAGGGTCGGGAGCGGACGTGCTGATCGGCGCGGATCCTTCATTTACCAATAGCCCGACCATGGGCGAAGGGCGCCAATTTGCGGGCAATATTTGCGAAGTGGCGTATTTTGCCGCGACGTTGACAGCGAGCCAGGTACAGTCGCTTTACACCGCGTCCGAACTGGAACCGGTTATCACCCAACAGCCGGTCTCGGCCACCGTCAATGCCAATAGCGCCTTTACCAACAATGTAACGGCGGTCGGTGTTGGTCCGTTGTCTTACCAATGGTACATGAACAACCAGGCCGTTAGCGGCGCCACAAACAACGCCTTGGTTGTCAACCCTGTCGAACCTCCCAATGCCGGTAGCTACTATGTAATCGTAGCCAACGATTACGGGTCGGCAACCAGCGCCGTGGTCAATTTGACCGTGCAAAGCGCTCCCATCCTGCTCGGCCAGTTCCCGATTACTTACTCCAATATTCTCAACACCAGTTTTATGACACTCTATGCCGGGGCCAACCCGAAATTTTCGGTTTCCAGTGCCGGGGAGCAGCCCATTTACTATTATTGGTTTACCAATGGCGTGGCCGATGGAGTTGCCACCACCGCCGGCTTAACTCTGACAAATGTTCAGATTGGTTCCATTAGCGACTATTGCATTTTGAGCAACTCTTTGGGCACGGCGACGAGTGTTGTGTGGTCAGCCACAGTCGTCGCAGATCCCGCCAGCCTGGGCGGGCCGGCGCCTTATCCACAGGCGGTTTTGAGCCTCAACCCCATCGCTTATTGGCGGCTGAATCAAAGTGATAATGGCGTGGGCAATGACGGAGCGATTGCGCTCGATTACGCCGGCGGCAACGATGGCGTCTATACCAACGTCACCCTCGGTCAACCGGGTTATAACCCCGCGTCAGACCCGTCTGGCACTTCAGTGGAGGTCGGTTCCGGTCAGGACACGACCAACAGCTATGTGGGTCTAATTGGGACTAATATTGATTTTTCGGCTCCAGCCGGCAGCAATGCCGAATTCTCGGTGGAATGCTGGGCCAAGGTTTCGGCCAATGGAGGTGGTATCGTTGCAAAAGGCTTTGGCAATGGCGGCGAGGAGATCGCCCTTGATACCGGCGGCACGGGTGATGCCTTCCGGTTTTATTTGCGGCCCAACGGCCAAAACACCACGTATCTGGCAAGCAGCAGCATCGTGCCCAATGGCGGCTGGTATCACCTGGCGGCCGTGTGCGATGAAGCCAACTCCAATCTATCGCTTTATGTCAATGGTGTACTGGCCGCTCAGACAAACATTCCGGCCAAAAGCGGCGTCGTGAGCGACGTGCCGATGAACATGACGATTGGCGTCCGTTCCAGCAGTTCGGGCAGCGGCGAGAATTTAGAGAGTGTCGGAACAATAAGCGACGTTGCTGTGTTCAATTACGCTCTGACCGCAGGCCAGGTGGCCGGTGAATACGATCAATCGGGCATACCGCCCTTCATCTCTCAACAGCCACCGGCAACCTATGTTGGCCAGGGCAGCAATGCGATGGTGACGATCGTGGCCCTGGGCACCTCGCCGCTGGCCTATCAGTGGTATGAAACCAATTTGACGGCGATGACAGGGTTCCCCGTTCAGGGGCAAACGAATGCCACGTTGATCATTTCGAATATCCAATCCGGTGATCATTACTTCGTTAACGTGGCCAATGCTTACGGGTCCACAAATTCGGCCGTTGGGCCTGTTGTCGTGTATTCATCGCCGGTTGTTACGAGCTGGCTTCCAGTGACTCAAAGCAACGTGGTTAACGTCAACTTCATGACCTTGTATGCGGGCGCCAATCCGAGTTTCTCCGTTTCAGGCCTGGGTTTTGGCACTCTCTCATATCAGTGGTTTACCAATGGCGTGCCGGTGGCGGGAGCGACCGAAGCGAACTTAACGCTGAGTGCCGCTGGAGCAGGCATGCTGACCAACGCCTGTGTCATCAGCAATTCGTTGGGCACTGCGACCAATATCTGGATTGCGTCCGTTCTTGCCGATCCTGCGAATGGAAGCAGCGGCCTCGCGGTTTATCCGCAGACGGTTCTGGCGCTAAAACCCTCCGGATACTGGCGCCTGAACGACTCTGACGATCAGGCCAGTGACGGAAATCCCGGTGCGGTTTGCCATGACTATGCCAGCGGCAACAATGGCATCTATACAAATGTTCTGCTTGGCAATCCGGGCTACAATCCAGTCGCGGACCCGTCAGACACGTCCGCGCAATTCTTTTACTTCGCAACCGCAAACTGTGATGCCAACAGCATTCAGGCCCCGGACTTCTCCGCGCCAAACGGTTCCAACGCGGAATTCACAGTTGAAGCCTGGGTGGATCCGACGCTTCAGGAAAATGGAGGGACGGCAGTCGGCATCGCGGCAAAAGGCTATTTCAACCAGGAGGAATTCTCACTTGATTGTGGCGGCACCGGCGACGCGTTTCGATTCGAAGTTCACAACGCTGCCGGCACGACATACAACGCAACCTCCTCGTTGCAGACCTCCAGCCCAAACAATTTGAATCAGTGGTATCATCTCGTCGGCGTCTGCGATCAAGCCAATGGATTGGTGCTCCTTTACACCAACGGTCAACTCGCCGCTTCTACCGCTATTCCCGGCGCCAGCGGCATCGTCAATTCCTCGTTAACGCCCATGACTATCGGAGCCAGGGCGTCCAGCGCGATTAGCGGAAATAACAACCAATTTGCCGGCTACTTGAACGATGTAGCGGTATTCAACCATGCCCTCACGCCCGGTCAGATCGCTGCCGAATATGCCGCAGTCACTCCCGCCGCTCCCTTCTTTGTCGCCACTCCGCCCACAACCGCAGGCGCCGTCGCCAACGCCGCCGTGAGCATTCCGGCAATGGCCGGTGGAACGCCGCCATTGAGTTACGTCTGGACCAACGTGACAGCCGGCGTGACGCTGGCGTCTGGAACTGCAGCGAATGCCGCGATTGTTAACGCCGCGTTAAATTTCAATAACGTCCCGAGCGCATGGAATGGCAATCAGTTGGAATTGATCGTCAATAATTCCTATGGAACGACCAATGCATTCGTGACGTTGTCTGTCACCAGTGCGGTAAATTCCAATCCAACAAACATTGTCTTTGCAGCGGCCAATAATGAACTCTCCTTAAGTTGGCCCGCCGACCACATCGGCTGGCAGTTGCAGGCGCAGACAAACCGGCTCACCGTGGGCCTCAGTACAAACTGGGTCAACGTGGCCGGTTCGACCGGCACGAATCAGGTGGTCGTTCCTCTCAACCTTGCCAATGGCAGTGTGTTTTACCGTCTGGTTTACCCGTAAATTTATGCGGACAGTCATGATTAAAACAGAGGCGTTCTCATCTGCCACTAAAGCAGGCATCTTGGATGATAGTTTGTCAAGGAGGCGCTGCCTCGCTTTTGGCGGATTTGTTCCGGGCGTGAAGGCGCGTGATTGCGCCTTCACGCTCGTTGAATTGCTCATCGTGATAGCCATCATCGCAATTCTCGCCGGCATATTGTTGCCGGTATTGGAAAGGGCCAAAATCCGGGGGGAGGAAGCCAACTGCATTAACAATCAGAAACAGTTGAGCCTCGCCTGGTTAATGTATGCCAATGATAACAATGATTACTGCGCGGGCAATAATTGGAACGATGAGAAAGCCCATGTCGTGCATGAAAATTGGCTGAGCGGATGGTTGAACCCGGGAAGCGCAACGGCCGACAATACAAATGCTGACCTGTTTATCAATCCAACGTATGCCACCCTCGCTGACTATACGAAACTCGCCAAATTATATTTATGTCCCGCCAGCATTGTTCTCGCGCCCGTTCCCGGCAGCAGCATCCCTCAGCCATTGTGCCGTTCAGTTTCTATGAATTGCTGGGTTGGTTATGTCTGCGCGCCCTCCACCAATGCAGGAACCGGCGCGAGCATGAAGATTTTCAGAAAAGTGAACAGCATCACTGCCGGTATTTCACCGGTGGATCTGTTCGTCTTTGCCGAAGAACGCGGTGAAAGCATCGATGACGGAAATTTTGAAACGCAGATAGGCGACAACATCATACCGAATTGGGCGACCGATTATCATAATGACGCGGCGACTTTTGGCTTTGCCGACGGTCACGCCGACACTCATCGCTGGCGGGTGAGTGGCGCCTGGTCGAATCCTAATGACCCTGCCGGGCCCAAAATGGGAATGCTTCAACCCCAGGAAAGTGTTGTCGCTGCCAAGTGGGGAGCGTCGCCGGCTCTAATTGGAAACGGCCTGACTGATTATGACTGGCTGACGACACACGCGACGTGTCATCAGTAAAAAGGGAAAATCACGGCACAGTTATGCGCAAAATCGACTTCCTGCCTGATTACGGAAATAAGTCCATTCTGCATTTCCACGCTTCGTGAATTTTTGATATGAATCAGTGCATGCGCTTTTATCTAAAGCACATAATTTGGATCACGGTTTGGCTGTTGCAATTGCAGGCTTTAACGCCTTTGCCCGCCGCTCCGGATGTTTTCGCGCCCGCATCTTTCAATTTGCAGGCTGACCAGCCGGGCAGGTTGGAATTCTTTGGCCCCGGGGACGCTGGCTGTTTTGCGGAGGAAATCAGCAATTCAATACAGGGGGTCCTGGCTTTCAACTACGTTTCTCATCAACAGGCCGCCTTTCCGGCCGGTTTTATCAATGCGTCGCCGGCGGGCCAACCCTGGTCGGGAACGATGTGGACCCGGGACGCCGGGGCGTTCCTGCGTGAACTGGTATTCTGGGGCTATTATCAGCACGCCTGCCAGACGGCCAGATGTCTGATGGACTTTGCTGGAACCAACCAGGCCGGCTTCATCGCGTTTCCGAGGTTTTTTACTCCGGCGCGTCCTCATGAGAGCGGCGCGGAGATGGACGGGCATGCGGCAATCATTATCGCCATGGTTTCGCTGTGGCAACGCTTGCCATCCAATGACCCTTTTCGGGAACAGCTCTACAATTTTCTGAATCAGCAGGTGTCGCCCGTGCGTTATCTCCACTATCTCCTCGAGCATCGGCCGCTGATTCCCGGTTCCGGTGAATTCGGCGGCGGAGGAGTCAAGGGTCTTTACGATAATGTGGTCCAAAACAACCTCTGCGCGCTTGCCCTGTTAAGCGCCGCCGGAATGGAAGAAACGGCGGGTGATCACGGCACGGCTGAACTTTGGCGCAATGACGCTCAAACCATCTATCAGCACATGGATAAGTATCTCGTGGATGACAGTGGATCCTGGATCTGGTGCATTGATCCCAAAACACTGAAGCCCAACCCGGAAATTTTGGACAAACCACTTAACGTTGGATTTGGCGGGCTTAACGGCGTTACCTGTATGAATTCCGACGTGCTCGGGCTCCAGCCTCAGGCGTGGAACCGAAACGTCGTCGCTCACAGCGAGAAGACATTCGATCAGCTTTATAATGTGCCGTCACGAAAGGA
>DASXFM010000531.1:0-9948 GCA_036489615.1 Verrucomicrobiia bacterium
CCTATTAATACTCAGCCGCAGAACATCCCAACCCCGGCACCGATGAAGAGGTCGATGGTCTCGTTGTCCTGACTAACAATGAAACGCTGGCAGTGGGAAGCTTCGACTCCTATAACGAGGTCAGCCGATACGGCGTCTGCCTGATCAACACGAATGGCAGTTTGGACCAATCGTTTAACCCGGGCAGTGGCGCCAATGTCTTTAACACCGGGCTTTCGGTAAATACCGTTGCCATGACTCCGGACAACCGTCACGCCATCATCGCGGGCTCGTTTACCTCCTACAATGGCACCAGCGTTGGCACCTCCCAAAGTGAATTTCAGTCCGGTGGCGTTTGTCGCGTCAATCTTAATGGCTCAATCGATGGCACCTTCCAGCCCGGCTCGGGTCCGAACGACTCCGTCTACGCCGTCGCGGTGCAACCGAATGGCCAGATATTAATCGGCGGTGCGTTTACACAATATGACGGCGTGACTCGCAATTATTTGGCAAGATTAAATGCAAATGGTTCGCTGGACACGAGTTTTGATCCGGGAACTACGCTCAACGGCCCGGTCTATGCATTGGATGTGCAACAGACCGCCAATATCACGACCAATGTCGTTTCCACCAGCGGCAACGCGCGGGAAAATGACGTGTCTATCAATGTCAGCCCCAACAGCCAGGGCAACGTGATAGTGAATTATATTTTCCCCACAACCAATGACTTGCAGGTGTATTATGGGGGGACTTTGATTTTCGACACAGGCCCTACTGCGACCGGTTCTGCGACACCTGCGCAATTCTCCGTGCCTTACGGCCCGGGTAATACGCCGATTTTATTGGTTGCCAATCCAGGCGGTGCGCTCGCCACGGGCACCAACTATAGTTACGGCGCAGTGGTGACCAGCGCCGGATCGGTGCCCGAAGTCATGGTTGGCGGCAATTTCAACGTCAGTGGCGAGAATTACAATGATATCGCCCTATTCAACACCAATGGTGGGCTGGATACGTCATTCAATCCAACCCTCGGCGCAGACCAGCCGATAAGAGCGTTGGTCTGGCAGCCCGACGGCCATGTTTTGATTGGTGGCGATTTTCAGAACTTTAATTCCATCCCCGTCAACCGTTTGGCCCGTCTAAACTCTGATGGCAGTCTGGACACAACCGATTTCTTCGTTGGCGCCGGCGCGGATGATACGGTCTTTTCCATCAAATATATTAACCCTTATGCTTTCAATACCTTTCCCAATCAGAATGGCGGAACAAATGTAGCCGTCAACATCAGCCGGGCAATCTATATCGGCGGACAATTCGCCTACTATAACGGAACCCGTCGCTTGGGTTTCGCTCGCTTATACACTGACGGCACTGTCGACACCACCTTCCTGGACAGCACCTATAACCAATTCGCCGGTCTGCCAAAGATTTATTCCTATGATGCCCCGGCGGTTAAGTCCGTTGGCATTCAAAGCGATGGCAACGTCATGATTGGCGGCAACTTTAACGAAGTCGGTGGGGGCGAGGCGGAAATGAATCCTCGCAATCAAATTGACGTGCAGGAAGGCATCGCCGAAAGCTTCACCAACAAATGGTTGCTGGTTTCTTTGGGCGGAACCGATGTGGAACCTGACGCCCGTAATGGCGTGCGCAATCGCAGCAACATCGCCAGGTTAATTGGTGGCGCGACGCCGGGACCGGGCAACCTGGAGCTGGTTCTTGATAACTCCAGCGGCGACTCTGCCAATCGTAACCAGGTGACCGAACCTGTTAGCATCGTTCGAACCAACGGATTTTTGGGACCTGAATCGGCTAACTTTTCCATCATTCCGGGTACCGCGCAGAGCGGGTCGGATTTGGTTTATCAGTCCGCTCCGCCAATGGATTACCTCGCCTGGCAATACTCCGGGCCTACGCGAAATCACAGTGACGGCCTCGCCGGCTATAGCGGATTTTTGTATGATATATTTAACCAGGGATTTGCCGGTGGACTGATTCTCATGTCCGAAGTAAATGTCACGGTTTTGCCTGATTTCAACGCAGCGGGTAATCTTGGCGCCACTTATCAATTGGTCAATCCCGCCAACTCCGACCAATTATACCTGGGCGGTGAAGATATTCCCGTGGGCACGGCTTTAGGATTGTCCAGTACGCCCGTTACCTTGATTGACAATCGCCAGGACGCCGGTACTTTCAGTTTTGCTTCATCTACATTTATTGCGACAAATTTAAGCCCGGTGTTCGCCGTGGTTCGAACCGGTGGCGCCAACGGTAGTCCATCCATGGATTACGCTACGAATTCTCCCGCCCCAAATGGCGGAACGGCCCTTCCCAATGTCGATTACGTGCCCATTCCTATCACGCAGTTGACTTTTGCGGGTAACCAGTTGCTCTACCCATTTAGTATAAATATTTTGAACCATGGTGTGGTTTATACGAACTTTACTGAAAAGACTATCAACCTCCACTTGTATAACCTCCGTTCATCAACGGCGGGAGCTGCCTTGGGTCTAACCAATGCCACCGTCCGTCTCATCAATCCCAATTTTGCGGGGTATTTAACGCTTAGCGCGGCGAACTATTCCGGCCAGGAAGCCCCGCCCTACGGTCAGATCAGCTTTACTGTCAATCGCGTCGCAGGTAGCGAAGGCAGTCTGACCGTCGAATACGCCACGGCCGATGCTTCGGCTCAGAGCGGTAAGGATTACATTGGCGCTACCAACATTCTGCAATGGAACAACGGGGACGTTTCTTCCAGAACGATCACCGTGCCGCTCATCAATACTGGTGTGGTGGGCTTAAACAAACAATTCAGCGTCTATTTGCTTAGCCCCCAGCTGAATGACGCCAGCGATCCGGGCCTCTTCTATCCGGGCTCGCCAGGATCCATTACCAGCGCGACGATGACCATCAGCAACAACAATAGTTATGGATTGGTCCAATTTAGCGCCACCAATTATCTGGTAAATGAAAGTGGAGGCTTTGCGACAATCACTGTCGTCCGTTCGGGCGGGGATGCTGGGCCGGCCTACGTCAATTACGCTACCGCCGACGGAACGGCAGTCGCGGGCGCCAATTATTCGCCGACGGCTGGCACATTAACGTTTGCGCCCAATCAACTCGCTGCCAGCTTTCAAGTTGCCATCACTAATAATGGACAATTTGGGCCGCCGCCTTCGCAGTTCTACTTCAACGTCAATCTGTCGAGTCCCGTTAACCTGGCTTTGGGTTCAATTACTAACGCGCAGGTGAGCATCCTGAACGACCAGCTTTTCAATCAACCGCCCGGATCAACGAACGCCGCGTTTGTTAGCGACATCAATGGCGCCGTACTTGCGCTTGCCTATCAGACCAATGGCCAAATCGTCGCCGGCGGCAGCTTCAATGATGTCAATGGCTTGAGCGAAACCAATCTCGTTCGTTTGAATGTCAATGGCTCGGTGGATACCACCTTCACCGCAGTTTCAGGCGGTACGATTCAAGCCGTTGTCAACCAGACCGATGATCGCGTTTTAATTGCCGGCCAATTTACCAACGTAGATGGTTTCTACCTAAATTATATCGGACGTTTGATGGTGAACGGCTCCATGGATAACAGCTTCAACGTCGGGGCCGGGGCCAATGGACCGGTTTATTCGCTGGCCGAAACATTCATCGGCGGCGCTCGCGAGATTTACGCTGGTGGCGCATTTAGCATGATCAACAGTGTAAACAGCCAGGGAATCGTGCGTTTGAATAACAACGCCTCGGTGGATCAGACGTTCAACGTGGGCTCTGGTGTTGATGGCACGGTCTATGCCATTGCGGCTTATCCGACCAATTCCGTCTACGTGGGCGACGTTATCATCGGCGGCTCATTTGCCCATTACAATGGGACCGCCGTCAATGGCATCGTGCGATTGACTTCCAATGGTTCAATCGACGCTACGTTTAACCCCGGAACCGCTGCGACAAACGGTATCATCAAGGCCGTCACCATCCAGCCTGATGGCAAGGTCCTCGTGGGCGGCAGCTTTGTCGGCTTCGAGGGCTTCGCCACGACGAATATTGTGCGTCTCAATGGCGACGGGTCCATGGACACCAATTTCGCGGCCAATGTCGCGCCCGGCGCCAACAACGTAGTGGAGCAAATTGTATTGCAGCCGGACACCCGGATTCTGGTTGTTGGGCAGTTCACCCAATTCAACGGGTTCGTTCGGAACGGAGTTACCCGATTGATGCCCACGGGTGCGGTCGATCCGACGATCAACTTCGGTACCGGCGCCAGTGGCGCAGTGGACTGTGCGCTGGTTGACCCAGGCACAGGCCTCATCACTCTGGGCGGCGCGTTTGACACCTTCAATGGCCAGCCTGTCCAGAATATCGTTCAGCTCTACGGCCTTTCCGAGACGGGGTCCGGCGCGTTTGAATTTAGCTCGCCAAATTATCAGGTGGGAGCCAACGGCGTCGTTGCGCCTGTCACTATCGTCCGTGTTGGCGGCACAAGCGGTCCCAACTCCGATGGTTCAGGTAATGTTTACGTCAATTTCCTGACCGTTACCAATAGTGGCACGGCGGTACCCGGTGTCGATTATAGCCCGGTTTCAACCAATGTTGCATTCCCGCCAGGCGCTGTCGTGGAAACTGTTTACATTCCGGTTCTCCCCGATTATGCCGCTACAAACAATCTGAATGTTGGCCTGTTGCTGACCAATGCCACACCGCCGACTATCGTCACAAACCAACCGACGGCGCTATTGACCATATTGAACGTCAACAATTCAGTCAATTTCCTGGCCACCTTTACCAACGTCTTTGAAAGCGTGCCCGGAGGTGTGGCCAACATTGCGGTTGTTCGCCAGGGCTCCACCAATTCTGCCTGTGCCGTGGATTTCTACACCACGACCAATGGCTCGGGTGTCGCCGGTCTGGATTTCTATCCGACCAACGAGACGATCACGTTTAACCCGGGCGTCTCTCAACAGAGCGCGCAGGTCCTTATCATCAGCAACAGCACCCTTGAAAAAACCGTCGGTATGGTTTTGACCAACCCGGTGAACACTGTGTTGGATGCGCCCACGAATGAAACGCTGACGATCCTCAACAATTCCACCTCGGCGGGACAACTGTGCTTCTCTCAAACGAACTATACAGTGAATGAAAGCGCCGGTAGTGTGACGGTTACTGTGATCCGAACCAACGGCTTTGCGGGTTCAGTCAGCTACGGCTATACCACCGTGCCAGGCACAGCCCAACCGCCGGTCAATTATCAATCCACAACCGGAAACGCCGTGTTTGATGTTAATACAGCCTATTCCTTTAACATCCCGATATCACAGTTTACTCCTCCGGAAGGACCAGTGACGTTCTCGGTTGTGCTGACCAACACCACAACCAGTGCCGCGACCCTGATCGCGCCCACCAATGTCACTGTCACCATCGTGGACGACATTAGCGCTGGCGTGTCCTTTGTCAACGCCACCAATTATTTCGAAGAGACCAACGGGACAGTCTCTGTGCTCGTCCAGCGTCTGGGCAATACGAACAGTGCTTTCTCAGTGCCATTTGTTACGACCAACGGCACTGCCCTGGCTGGCATTAACTACCTGACCAATAGCGGTACCTTGACCTTTACCCCGGGTGAAACGGTCGCGGGTATATCTGTGGGGTTGATGAATAACCAAAATGTCAGCAACCTGACCTTCGGTATCTCGCTCTTCCCGCCTACAAGTCCAGTTGAATTATTGTCGCCCAGCAATACGGTGGTCGTGATAACTCCCGCCGCCGCCGGTATCACCTTCGGCAGTCCCACAAACAGCATTGCGAAGAACGCCGGTTCCATTGCCATCCCGGTTATTTGCCTGGATCCCAGTAACGAGCCGCCGATTTTAAATTCGAATTCCATTCCGCTCTCGGTCAGCTTCGCAACCACGAATATTACTGCCCTGGCGGGGAACGATTATATCGCTACAAATGGTATCCTGACCTTCACGAATGGCATCGCCACGAATTGGATTATTGTCCCGATCATTAATAACAGCCAGGTCCTGGGCTCGCGCACCTTTGGGGTTAATCTTTCCAATGTCACGCCAGTGCCCCCGGGCAGACTCGCCGCTCCAACGAATCAAGTGATTACGATTATTGACAGCAATGCCGGATTGGAGTTCTCCAGCGCGAATTACTCCATTGATAATGGCGGTCTGGCCACAATCACTGTTCTTCGCGTTGATAGTACCAATAACACGTCTTCCGTCGCGTATGCGACAACACCTGGCGGTTCTGCCATACCGGGCACCGATTACTATCCAACCAACGGAGTTCTGACATTTGCTCCGGGGCAGTCCAGCAGCAGTTTCGCTGTGACAGTCATCGGCAGTTCGGCCGTCGAACCGGACAAAACCATTCTCCTGGCCTTATCCAGTCCTTCAAATGGCGTCCTCACGGTGCCGTCCGCCGCGACACTTACTGTCTACAACCAGAACGGCAGCTTTATCGTCCCTGCAGGCGTCTCGCTCCCGGTGCCCAATACTCTGGCCAACGGGGTCTTGCAATCCAATCAACTGGCGACTCTTAATTTCGGCTTCCGCGATGCCGGCGGCCTCGACGTCTCGAGCATGTCTGCCACATTGCTGCAGTCCGCGAATATTTCGACCGGTGGCGCAGAAACCAAATCCTACGGTCCTTTGACGGTCAATGGCCATTCTGCATTCCAGCAATTCTCGCTCACACCAATTGGCACGAACGGGCAGACGATCTCAGCCAACTTCCAATTGCAGGTCACTGCCGCCAATAACGTCACGACGACTGAAACCAACAGCTTCGCGCTCACCATCGGCACCTGGACCACAACTTGGTCCAATACCAATGCCATCGTGTTCTCGGGAACAACAAACAGCTCTCCCATGATCGCCTCGCCGTATCCGTCCATCATCACCGTCAGCAACGTTGGTGGTGTCCTCGTGGGAGTGACCACGACCCTGACAAATTATTCTTGTAGTTCGCCTCAGGCTAACGAGGTGTTGTTGGTTTCGCCGGGTCTGGCGGATAGCCTGCTCATGGCGGGTATCGGCGACGCGCAAATTAACGCCCGGAGCGTCACGCTCACTTTTAGTAACTGTGTTCCTCAGAATTTCCTGCCGTTTGATACCTCGGTGTCAACTCCGCTTACCAACGGAGTCTATAATCCGACCCAATACGGCGGCATAACCATCTTCCCCTGACCGTAAATGAAAACGAATACGCATATTTTGAAAATCTCGCTTTGCGCCCTATTGGCCATTGCCTTGCCGGGGGTGGTCGCGGCGCAGCAAATGAAAACACTCGGTGGCCACGTGCCCCGCGCAGTTTCGTACCTCCATTTGCAGCCCGTCGGAGAGTTGCCTGCCGGTACCAATCTGACGCTGGCTATCAGCCTGCCGGTGCAGAATCAACCGGGCCTCGATGCCTTGCTGGGTCAAATCTACGACCCCTCTAGTACCAACTATCATCATTATCTAAAATCGGGGGAATTTACCCGTCAGTTCGGTCCCAGTGCGGCGGATTACCAAAAGGTCATGGATTTCGCGAAAGCCAATAATCTGGCCATAGTTCGTTCCTGGTCCAATCAGATGCTCTTGGACGTTAGCGGCAAGGCTTCGGACATCGAAAAGACATTTCACGTAAAATTGCGGACCTATCGCCACCCATATGAGAACCGCATGTTCTATGCGCCCGATACGGACCCAACTGTGGACTCCTCCACGCCCATCGCTCACGTGAGTGGTTTGGATAATTATCTGATCCCGCGCCCGGCCTTCGTTAAACAAGGGTCTCCAGCTGGAACACCCGTTCGTACAAAACCCGGTGCCGGTTCCGGTCCTGGTGGCACCTATATGGGCATGGATTTTCGCGCTGCCTACGCGCCTGGTGTCAGGCTTGACGGGAAAGGGCAGAACGTCGCGCTTTACGAACTGGATGGATACTTTACGGCCGACATCCTTTCTTATGAATCCCAAGCCGGTTTGCCTTCTCTCACTCTTACCAACATTTCGGTGAACGGTGGAGTGCCCAATCCAACTCCATTTGGTGATCCCGAAGTTTCTCTCGACATTGAAATGGTAATTTCCATGGCGACCAATGCGTCGGAAGTCATGGTTTATGAGGCCCCAAACGGTGTCGCCAATAGTGTGGTTGACTTGTTAAATCGCATCGCTTCCGACGATCTGGCCAACCAAATAAGTTCGTCCTGGCTCATTGGAGACGACCCCAGTTACGATGTGTATTACAAGCAAATGGCCTTGCAGGGGCAAAGCTTCTTTCAGGCTTCAGGTGATAATGGAGCTTTTTGGACCAATCTCGAGCAGGATCAGCAATGGGCTGACGATACCAATATCACTCTTGTCGGCGGCACAACTTTGTCCACCGCCGGTCCCGTCGGTGCATGGACTTCTGAAACCGTTTGGAATTGGTTTAGCGAGGGAATCGGAACTGACGGAAGCGGCGGCGGAACGAATTGGAACGGCATCGCCATCCCAAGTTGGCAGCAGAGTGTTCCCATGACGAATAACATGGGTTCAACGACGTTACGCAACGTGCCTGACGTGTCGCTTACAGCGGATGCCGTTTATGTCGTCTACGAAAACGGCCAATCCGGCTACTTTGGCGGTACTAGCTGCGCTGCCCCTCTTTGGGCTGCCTACACGGCGCTGGTCAATGAACAGGCGACCAACCGCGACCTCCCTCCCGTCGGTTTCTTGAACCCCGCCATTTATGCCATTGGTTTGAGCGCCAATTACACGAATTGTTTTCACGATATTACGACTGGAAACGATACAAATTCAGTCGTCGGCAACAAATATTTCGCCGTCCCGGGCTACGACCTCGCCACCGGTTGGGGTACGCCCAATGGTTCCAACCTCATCAATGCTCTCACGGCATCAGCCTCAGTTACGATCTTTACCCATCTCTCCCCGCCGCCGCCGCCCTATGGTTCTACTCTGAACGCTCTGAACATCAGCAATCCCAATGGCAATTGGGAACTCTTTGTACTGGACGACCAGGGCTTTAACTCCGGCGGCATTACTAATGGCTGGGTCCTCTCTCTTACTACCGCCAATCCGATTGGCTTTGTGGCGGATGATGACTTGACTATGACCGCCTCGGCTACCAACGTCCTCACCAACTCGGTCGTGACGTTTGCCCTCGGCATTACCAATTATGGCCCAAATACTTCCAGCAATGTCGTCGTCCTCGACAATTTGCCCGCGGATTTCTCGTTCGTTTCAGCCAGTGCGACCCTCGGTTCTGTTACCAACTCTGGCCAGACGGTCACTTGGAACGTCACCAATTCCCTTGCCTATTCGAGTGGAGCGCAAATGACTTTGAAATTGCAGGCGCCGAATGCGCAGGAAGAAGCCGAAAACTCGGCTTTGGTTACGCCTGGTACCCCCGACCCGAATCTGGCTGACAGTTCTGCTTTTGTCATTGTCAATGTCACGACTCCCGCTCCGCCTCTATTGTCTTCCGTGGGTATGGGCAACGGTGGGACATTCCATCTCTCTGTCTCAAACTCCTCAGGGCTTTCAGTCGTCGTCCAGTCTTCGACCAACTTGGTTAATTGGGTGCCGATCGCCACCAATTCAGCGTCAGCGTTTATCTATACTGACGCTGTCGCGCCAGGCTTCCCAACCCGCTTCTACCGCGCTTTGGTGCAGTAGATAAAATGAGATTACTCGGATTGACCGGTGGCGTTGGCATGGGCAAATCCACCGCCGCCGGGTTTTTCCGGGCGCGGGGTATCCAAATTGTGGATACCGACCAGCTTGCCCGCGAACTTGTCGCACCTGGCCAGCCCGCCTATCGCGAAATTCGGACAGCCTTTGGCGACAATATTATCTCTCCAGACGGACAACTCCGCCGTGATGAACTCGCCAATATTGTCTTCGGCGATCTCGACGCCCGGAAAAAGTTGGAGGAGATTCTCCATCCAGAAATTCGGGAACGTTGGCTTGC
>DASXFM010000538.1:0-16309 GCA_036489615.1 Verrucomicrobiia bacterium
TCGGCGCCGCGAATATAGAGTTGGTATGCCGGCGCTCCCTCAAATCCTTTTTCTTCACCCTTGCGCAGGATATCCAGCGGATCGCGCGTGGTGGCGTAGGCGGCCATGAATTTTTTGGTGGCCGACCGGGCGATTATCAATTGGCGGACTTTGGTGATAATGATGGTCCAACTGAACAATGACAAAACCAGCAGTGTGAGCACCGTGATCTTGCCTTCCATCGTGGCGTTTTGGATCGCGTAGGCAGCCGCGTTGACCGCCAGAATCGGTTGAATACTAATCATCGTTTTACCAGTTTATCGCATTGCCCCCAAAGCCAAGGTTACAAAATTGTGACATATTTGAAGAAGGCACGCCGGGAACTTTAAAAAGTAAAATGCGAAAGCAAAAAGGAAGACTGCTTGTCACACCCGTACAACGACGCGTCCGGCATCACGCATACTCAAAGCTGTTCGATGAGTTCATCCGATTATTCCTGCGAAGTCGGAGAAAAGGTAACCGTCCTCTATGACCCGGGCAGACCGATACATTCGAATATCGATTCCTTTAGCACACTTTGGCTCGGGCCCATGGTTGTGATCGGTGTAAGTCTATTTACCGGAAGTTTTCTCGCCGTTTGGTTCGTTGCTATGAATAGCATGATGAAAAAACGGCAAAGCCAGGGAATCATTTGACGATTTCTCTTTCTCGCGTAGCAGCGGAGATGGTGGCCGCGGTGCCAACCGCCCGCTACTCCTTCAACTTCGAATCAATGATGATCGTTACCGGCCCGTCGTTGATGAGTTCCACCTTCATATCCGCTCCGAACTCGCCCGTTTGAACCGGCTTTCCCAAATCGGCGTTTAATCGCTGAACCAAAGCTTCATACAACGGCATGGCTGTCTGCGGAGGCGCCGAGCGACTATAAGAAGGACGATTACCTTTGCGCGTGCTGGCATACAGTGTGAACTGGCTGATCAGTAAAATGTTGCCGCCGGTTTCCTGCACACTGCGGTTCATTAGTCCTTGTTCATCCGGAAAAATTCGCAAACGCACAACCTTTCCGCTCAACCATTCAATATCTTCACTCGTGTCGGCCTCCTCCACCGCCACCAAGACCAGCAAACCACATTCGATCATGCCTCTGACGGCGTTTTCAATCGTCACACTGGCACGGCTGACTCTCTGTATTACAGCTCTCATAATTCGAAAGGATTGTAATCATTCAGTCCGACGTTGCGAGCGTTAGTGTGCGGCGCCGATATCGAATCACGCCGGGTCAACGTCCAAAACGGATTCTCTACCCTGAAAGCGTTGGATCCAGACCCTTCGCCTCATGCATATTTCACCAATAGGCAAAGATGCTCGTTTACACCCCCTCTCTGACCTAAGAAGCCCATAAATCATCAATAAAATCAGGCCTGCTGTCGTCGCAACCACCACTTTTCCGGGCTCGTTTACTCATTTACTTCACTATACCAAAATAATGTGTACGGCCCACCCTGCGTAGCCGCAGACATGAGTCTGCTCTAACTGATTCGCGATTTAGCCGCACTGACATCTCTCGCCGCCAAACTTGCCTAACGATGCACATAGATAAACTATTTACGAAACCCAGCCCATACCATCTTCGGATAATGTTCTCGCCAAAAATTTGCCAAGCCTTGCGCAATGTGACCGAAATGCGTGAATCTCACCCCTTGTGCGTGAAATTTTTGCGCATTATGAAAGAAAGGTTTTAGTTTTTCCTGCTTTTTCCAAGGATTTTGACAAATCACCATGCTGGCATCGGCAATGCTTAAAGTCTTTCTGTGGTGCGAGTTGAGCGAAAACCTTGGGATCCATTCAGGCTATTTCTTTGGCCGGTCTCAGGAACAGGTGCCTGCCCCCGCCCCCAAAATTAGGAAAGGAAAGAATGTATGAAAACGAATATGTTTTTTTGGCGCCACAGCATGATTGCGCTTTTTCTCCTGATGCTGCCGACCGCCGTTCAGGCGCAATTCACTTTCACGACGAATAATGGCGCCATTACCATCACGGGCTATAACGGTCCGGGTGGCGCGGTGGTGATTCCCGACTCCACTAATAGCTATCCTGTCACCGGCATCGCAGACTTTGCATTTGAAGATGATACCACCCTGACAAGTGCCACCATCCCCGGCAGTGTCACCAACATTGGTGAGGCGCCGTTTCTCGGCTGCAGCAGCCTGACAAATATTTCCGTGAACGCTACCAACCAATGGTACCTCAGTGTAAATGGCGTCCTGGTTAACTACCAGAATGACACCTTAATTCAATATCCCAACGGATTGACCAACGAAACTTACACTCCCCCTCCCGGCCCGCCTACTCTCGTTGGCGTGACCAACATCGGGCCATATGCATTTGCATCCTGTGCCAGTTTGAGAAGTGTTACCTATGCTGGAGTTACCGGATGGTACGTCTACGGCATAGGGGATTTTGCGTTTTCTGGATGCAGCGGCCTGACCAGCGTTACCATTACCAATACGTCCACTTTGGGCCCCGGCACCGCCGCGCCCACCATCATCGGGGCAGAAGCATTTTCGTATTGCACGAGCCTGACCAACGTCGTCATGATTACCCCCGTTTCCGGCATCGGAGACTTTGCGTTTGAAGATGGTACCAGCCTGACGAGTGTCACCATCCCCGGCAGCGTCACCAACATTGGAGAGGCGCCGTTTTTTGGCTGCAGCAGCCTGACAAATATTTCCGTGAACGC
Source organism: Verrucomicrobiia bacterium (assembly GCA_036489615.1). Lineage (GTDB taxonomy): Bacteria > Verrucomicrobiota > Verrucomicrobiia > Limisphaerales > UBA11358 > UBA11358. Next base: position 2,720 of record DASXFM010000538.1, read on the forward strand.
CACCAACCGATGGTACCTCAGTGTGAATGGCGTCTTGATTGACTATCAGAATTTCACCCTAACTCAATATCCCAACGGATTGACCAACGATCCTTACATCATCCCAAACGGGTATCCGGGGCCCATTAGCGTCACCAACATCGGGCCGTACGCATTTGCATCGTGTGCCAGCTTGACAAGTGTCACCTACTCTAGCGTTGATGGGTGGTACATCTACGGCATAGGGGATTTTGCGTTTTCTGGATGCGCTGGTCTGACCAGCGTTACGATTACCAATGTGTCCAATGTTATCCCCGGCCGCTACGCGCCCACCAGCATCGGGGCGGATGCATTTTCGTATTGCACCAGCCTAAACAACGTCGTCGCTATCACCCCCATCTCCGAAATCGGGGACTTGGCGTTTGCATATTGCACCAACTTGACAGCCGCCTATTTTCCGGGCAACGCACTGCCCGACCCTGAGTACGCCTTCTACGACGACCCTGACGCCGTCGTGTATTACATGCCCGGAACCACAAATTGGGGTCCGACGTTTGGAGGCGCCCCCACCGCGGAGCAATCGCCGCCGTACGAGTTTAACTACGCAGTGATTAATGGCTCAATTGTTATTTCGGAATACACGGGACCCAGTCCTGGCGCGGTGATAATTCCCGCCTACATCAACGGCTATCCCGTCACCAGCATTAACAGTGGCTTCAGCGGTGATCACGTGACCAGCGTCGTCATACCCAACACCGTCACCAACATCGGCAATAGCGCGTTCTCTGATTGTGCCAGCCTGACAAACATCGACATTCCAGATAGTGTGACGAGCATCGGGCAGTTTGCGTTTGAATTATGCCGCAGCCTGACCGCCGTCATAATTCCCGGCAGCGTCACCAGCATCGGGCGGGAGGCATTCTACCAGTGCGAAGACCTCAAGGCCGTTTATTTCCAGGGCGACGCCCCGCCCGACCTCGGAAATGCTTTCTCCGGCGATCCTGCCACTGTCTACTACCTGCCCCGAACAACAGGTTGGGGCGCAACTTTTGGTGGTGTTCCGGCAGTGGTATGGAATCCGCAGGCAACGGCGTTCACCACGGCGGGTGATCAATTTGGCTTTAATATCACGGGCCCGACCAACACAGTCATCGTGGTGGTAGCATGCACCAATTTGGCCAATCCAGTCTGGCTGCCGGTGTCTACCAACACGCTTTCCAGCAGCGGGACTTCAAGTTTCAGCGACACGCAAGTGGGGAATAGCCCAGACCGTTATTACCGTTTCAGCGTGCCGTAACAAAAAATCCAGCTAAGAATTGTTTCGCGCGAAGGACGTTCTGCGCAAACGCAGAAAAACACCATGACTAGCCTCAGTGCCGGTCGCCGTCCGTCCGTGGCCCGAAAGCAATTCGCCCGCGTAAATCGTAAATTGAAGCTCATCTCCACAAATGTTTCGGATATTTCCTGGCCAGCTCCGATTTTATCTTCGGATAATGTTCCCGCCAAAAATTCGCCAGATCCTGCGTGACCTGAATGGGTTTCATACCGGGTGTCAGGATATGGACTGTGACCGGGACGCGGCCAATGGCGATTTTCGGCGTTTGATTCACATCATAGAGTTCCTGGATGCGCAGTGAGATAAAAGGCGATTTGCCGTTTTCATACGTGACCTTCGGCGTACGGCTGTTCGGCAGGGACAATCGTTCGGGCGCGTGCTTATCCAGCAACTCGCGCTGGGCGTGCGACAGCCAGGATGTGACCACCGGCATGACCTCGCGCTCCTTGATGTCCTTGTAACCGACCGCGCCGTGGCAAAGCTGTTCGATCACATGCTGCTTGTCCTCGTCATTGAACGGCGGCAATTGGAGATCGGAACAATGCGCGCACAGAAAATTCAGCCGCGCAATCCATTGTTCCACCGCATGGTCCCATTTCGGCAGCGGCAATCGTTCGGCGAGGACTTCAGCGGCCAGGATTCTTGCGGCGTCATCGGCCGGCGGCGGATCCACACGCCGCGCGGATAATGCCAGTTGCCGAAAGCGCAGAAGCTCGGCGGCAACGACGCGCTTTTGCGTCACATCAAATTGCACGCGCAATTCCGATGAAATATCGCCCGGAAACAATTCGCGCAGCCAATCGATCTCGACGGCCGTCGCCAGAGAAAGGATCGTGTTAACCTCCTTATCCCGTGTTTCCACTTCACGTATTTCCGAAGCGACGAACAATTCCGCCTGTTGCACGACACTTTCACGCGCCAAAACGCCACGGCGATTGTGGACCAGTTCGCACCGGAGCGTTCCCTGGTCCAGCCGTCGGCCAACGCGATCGCTGAACCCGATGAGGATGCACTTCTGGAGTGCTTCGTCTTTTACTTCCCGCGGCGCGGCGTCCAGGCCTTCGCGTTCGGCAATGCGGAGGAATTGTTCGAGCAGCGGGCCAACCTGACGCGCCGTGACGGCGTGAATACCGAGCCGTCGGCAGGCATCGATACGAAATTGGTTCTTCGTCGCGTAGTTCCAGGCACGCATAAGAATCCAAAAATCGGACGATGCCTTGCCACCCAGCAAATCTTCCCGGGCGGCATTGGTATCGCGATCCACGTTGCGCAGGAGCAGGTCCCGTCCCTGTGTCAGCGCGGCCACCAGCGCGGCCTGATAAACGCAGCCATATTCCTGCGCCGCCAGCAGCATGCGCGAGTAACGCGGATGCAACGGGAACGCGAGCATCTTTCGGCCAACGGAAGTAATGGAAGATGGATTCTCAGCTTTTCCGGCTCCATCCTCTCTCTTCGAGCTTCTATCTTCGTCTCCGCGCCCCGACGCCAGTGCTCCTAAATCAGACAAGAGTTCCTCAGCATGTGCCAGCGAGATTTCATCAGGTTTTTCAAGCCAGCGGAATTTCCTGAGATCCGCCACATCGGCCGCCTTGAGCGTGAGCACAACCTCAGCGAGGTCGAGCCGTTTGATTTCCGGCAATTCGCGGGGCGTGCGATGGGAGTGTTCATCGCGCGACCAAAGCCGCATGCAGACGCCCGGCGCGGTGCGCCCGGCCCGGCCGGCGCGCTGGTCCGATGACGCCTGCGATATGCGCTCGATGAGGAGCGTGTTGATGCCACGGTTGGGGTCGTAACGAGCGATGCGCGCCAGGCCGCTATCAATGACGAGCCGAACGCCGTCAATCGTCAGCGACGTTTCCGCCACATTTGTCGCCACCACAACCTTGCGCCGGTCATACCGCGCCACGGCCGCATCCTGAAGTTTTGGCTCCAATTCGCCATGCAAAGGCAGGAGAATGAATCCCTTGGACTCCGGCACATTCCGAATGGCTTCGATCGTTTGGGAAATTTCAAATCCACCCGGCATGAAAGCGAGCACATCACCCTCCCCGCCGGTTTGGACGTAATGCGAAAACGCATCAGCGGCCTGTTCCCACACGGGCCGTTTATCAGAGTACGCGGGCTGTGCCGCGTATTCGATGTCCACGGAAAATTGCCGGCCCTGGGAGGATAGGACGGAACAGTGAAATTTTTTCCCGCCAGTCGCCGCGCCAGTCACATTTAAGTATCTCTCCAATTCAGCGGCATCGAGCGTGGCGGACATGACAACGAGGTTCAGGTCCGGGCGCGATTGCTCCTGCAAATCAAGCGAACGTGCCAGCGTGATATCGCCATACAGATGGCGCTCGTGGAATTCATCGAAAATCAGGACCGATACACCCTTGAGCGAAGGGTCTTCAATCATTTGGCGGAGCAAAACGCCTTCGGTCACGAAGCGGATTTTGGTCGCGGGCGATGTGCAATTCTCGAAACGAATCTGGTAACCCACTTCATGTCCCAATTTAACGCCGAGTTCTTGCGCCACACGTGCGGCGAGCAACCGTGCCGCCAACCGTCGCGGTTGGAGAATGACGACTTGCCCCGCATCCAGCAAACCGTGCTTCAGAAGCATTTGCGGCACTTGCGTGGATTTGCCCGAACCCGTCGGCGCGGACAGGATCAATCGGGAATCGGACTTCAATCGCGCGATGATTTGCTCCTCGATATCGTAAATCGGCAACATGGAAAAAACAAACTACACGAAAGTATCCACGGGTTAAAGTGCTGAACAGCCCGGAAGAGAACTCGTTATTGTGCCCGGCGCACCGCGGGTATGTGCCTTCTATATCCCGTTTCCTAAACGCAAACCATTTCAACGATTAAGCCAATTTGATCCGTTCCTGCGGCTGGTCACTGATAATTCTTTGATCGCCTTGAAGAACCTGGATCATATCACGAAGGCGGATGGCGTCGGCCTTTCTATGGCCGTGACTTTTCATCGGGTCCGTGCCGCCGGTGGATTCGATCAGGATGTCCGCCCAAAAAACGCCGGTCTGGAGATGGACTGACGCCACTTTGGAGATGCTGATGCTCATTTCATCCTTACGAAACCAGGAACGCTTGCGGCGAATGACAGCGGTGTCCGTAATTTCGATGACCGTGGGAAAAAGAAAATTCCCACGGGTCCAATGACTGGCTTTAAACGTTTCTGACGCCATGGCTCAATGTCATTCAACTTGCCCACTTGGGCAAATGAAATTACTCAACATGCTCTTAGTTAAGCGGTTATATCCACGAAAAACATTTATCCGCGTAAATCGTAAATCGTAAATTCATAACGCCATTCCCGGCTCAATCTCCGCATCAAATGGCGTGGTCATAGCACCCGCAAGAAGTTTTCGTTCGGCCAGGATGCCAATCATCGCTGCGTTGTCGGTACAAAAAGCCTTATCCGCCGGGCGCAGCGTCATTCCATTTCTTTTGCACGCCCTTTCCAGTTCGCTGCGCAGGGCGCGATTGCAGGTGACGCCACCCGAGGCGGTCACGCAACGGAGACCCGACCGTCTGGCGGCTCGAATCGTTTTTGTCACGAGAACTTCCACGATGGCCGCCTGGATGCCCGCGCACAAATCACGGATTTTTTTTGGGTCGTTCAGCAGGTCCGGATTGTCGCGCAGAAAATAGCGCACGGAGGTTTTCAAACCGCTGAAGCTGAAGTCGTCGCTCGGGTCATTGATCAAGGGTCTCGGAAAATCAAACGCATTTCGGTCGCCCTGCTCGGCGAGTTTATCGATTTCTGGCCCTGCGGGGTAGGGCAGGCCGATCAGTTTGCCGGTTTTATCAAAACACTCTCCAGCGGCGTCGTCCAGGGTCGAGCCGAGTACCTGATGGTTCAATTCGGATTCGACGCGCACCACTATAGTATGGCCGCCGCTCACAATCAGGGAGACATTCGGCTGGAACGCGGAGAAGTCGCCGATCCACGGCGAGTAAAGGTGGGCTTCATGGTGATTAATTCCCAGAAACGGTTTTCGCAAAGCGTGGGCCATCGCCTGTGCGGCTTTAAAACCCACGAGCAAGGCGGTCGGTAAACCGGGACCCTGCGTCGCGGCGACGGCATCAATCTCACCGGCGGAAATATGCGCCTCAGCCAGGGCCGTCCGCGCGACCGAGGGGAAATTCTTTAAGTGCTCGCGAGCGGCCAGTTCGGGGACCACGCCGCCATATTCAGCGTGCAACGCGATTTGTGACGAAACGACGTTCGATAAAATCGCGCCGTCGCGCACAACGGCCACGCTCGTCTCATCGCACGATGTTTCGACGGCTAGAACAGTCATTGGATAAATGGATTACCGGATAAGCGGGCTATTGGACGGCGATGTGGCATCCCATTAATCCAGCAATCCAATAATCCATTCATCGGCGATTTACTTAGCCGCCATCTTGCCTGGACTAGCCATTCCACTGTAAATCAGAATGCCCTTGAGCAAATCTTCGGCGCGGTCGAGTTGTGTGTCGTTAATTTGTTCGGCCTGAAGGCGGTTGGTCGCGTTCAGAGTGTCCAGGCCGCCAGGCGCGCGTTTGAGGATGAGGGCTGCTTCCTGTTCGTCCGTCATCGGCACAACAATGTCCGGGGTGATCCCGTGCTCGTGAATGACGCGATGGCTCGGAGTGTAATATTTGGCCGTGGTCAGTTTGAGCGCGGAGCCGTCAGGAAACGGAAAAATACTTTGCACTGAACCCTTGCCAAACGTCTTTTCACCCATCACAACCGCCCGATGCAGGTCCTGCAAACAGCCGGTCACAATTTCCGCGGCGCTGGCGGTGCCCAGATTTACGAGAATGACGATGGGTTCACCTTTCAATTGGTCGCCGCGCCCCTCCGCGTGGAGAAATGAATTCTCACGGGGATCGCGCCCTTCAGTGGAAACCACGAGTTGTCCACGAGGCAAAAATTTCTGGGACACTTCCACCGCTTCATCCAAAAGGCCGCCCGGATTATCGCGTAAATCGATAATGAGTGCTTTCATCCCCTCGCCTTTCAATTTATCCAGCGCGGTCTGAAGCTCATCCCCGGTGTTGTCCCCAAATTCCGCAATCCGCACGTAGCCGATTTTATCCGTGGTCAATGGAAACATCTTTTGGCCGTTAATGTCTTTGACCATATTTACCACGATGATGGAGCGTTTGAGCGTATAGTCCTTCACTTGTCCATTGGAAGGCCGCACGACAGTCACGAGGACTTTACTTCCCGGTTCGCCGCGCAACAGTTTCACCGAATCATCGAGGCGTTCGTCCTGCGGCATGTCGGCGACAACCTGGCCGTTGACCTTCACGATGCGGTCATCGGGCAGGATCCCGGCTTGAAATCCAGGAGAATCGTCCATCGGCGAAACTACGGTCACATAGCCGTCTTTCAGGGAAACCACCAGGCCCAGCCCGCCGAATTGGCCCTCGGTATCGTCCTGTAATTCCTGGTAATCGGACGGGTCCAGGAATTCGCTGTGGGGATCGAGCGAGGAAACCATACCCTTGATCCCCGAATAAACGAGGCCATGGTAGGTCATGTTGGTGCCGTTTACGTACTCAGTGCGAATTTTATCGAGTACTTGTTCAAACAGCTCGACGTTTGCGTATTCCGAATCTTTTTGCTCTTCCGCATGGGCCGACGATAGATAAACGCGTTCCCCCAGCATCAAATTCAAGGCAAGCAGCACGGTCACAAGGCCGTAGATCAGGCGTCTTTTCATTGCACACCAACCTTAGCATAAAACTGAAAATTAAAAATTAAAAAGAGGAGCCTTCAGGTCTCGACACCATGTCTAAGGACGCCTCGCGTGACGTGAGATTAAGATTTCGTCCCGGCATTTGACGCAACACGAAACACGCAGGCGAGCCTGCCCTTACGCTTTAACGTTTTAACTTTTTAACGATTCAACGCGCATCAATGCCCATTACGATGGCTCAACAACGTCTCCACGATGGGCAAATCTCCCGGCACCGTCACCTTGGGGTTGGGCGCGATACTCGAGACCAGGCGGACCGGTTGGCCGATGAGTTCGCACGAGGCTGTATCATCGGTAAACACCATTTTTTTCGCGCGCGCAGCCGCGATCGCGCGGCGGATCACATCAAATCGGAACGTTTGCGGCGTTTCCATGGCCCAAAGTTGCGAGCGGTCGAGGGTCTTTTGGATGAGCCGGCCGTCGCTGGACTCTTTGATGGTATCCGTCACCGGGTGAGCGGCCACTGCCGCGCCGGTTTCTTCAGCGTATTTAACAGTCGCGGCGATCAGGTCATTGTTCACGCACGGACGGGCGGCATCATGGACAGCTACGATGCTGGATTTGGGCGGCGCCGCCTCCAGGCCGTTCCAGACGGAATCCTGGCGTTCAGCGCCCCCGGTCACAATTTGATACTTTTTCTTGAATTTGAACTTCTTCGCGAGCGCTGCGAATTTCTTTTCCATGCCCGCGCGCACGACGACTACGATTTGGTCAATGCATCTGGCCTCGTCAAAACGCGCCCAGGTGTGGGCGACAACCGGTTTGCCGGCCACATTGAGAAACAATTTGTCCCGGCCCATGCGGGCGCCGCGGCCCGCTGCTACTAAAATGGCTACATTCATAATATAAAAAGTTTACAGTTTATTGTTCGAAAATCCTGCTAGGTACCGTCATGCCCGGTCAAAAAACTCTCCAAGGCCGCTTTCGTTTTCTGCGGCGATTCGTGCAGGACGGTCCGCCAGCCCCGTGCCGCGCCGGCCTCGACGTTTTCCACCCGGTCATCAATGTAAAAAATATCCCCGCGATTCCGCCGGCTCATGCCTTCCAGGGCCTCGTAAATTTTGGCGTGCGGTTTCATCGCGCCAATCTCGTAAGACAGGATGTAACCGTCGAATCCCGAGAAAAATGGGAATTTGTTCCGAATATGCCCCACCGCGATTGCATTCGTATTCGAGAAAATAAAAGTCGGAATGTTTTTTTTCCGCAGCCCGGCGTGAAGCTCAATCATGTCCGGCATGGGAGCGAAGATGTCGGCAAAATACGCGCCAAATTCATCCGCGTTGCCGTTGAATCCAGTGACTTTTTGGACTTCGGAAAAGAATTGATGCGAGGTTAGCCCCCCGGACTCGAATTGCACCAGCAGGGACGAACCGCTCAGAAACTGATCGAGATTTTCGATTTTTCTGGAACAGCGCGCGGCAACTTTTCTGGCAGCGATGGAGTAATCAAAATCCACGAGCACTTTGCCAAGATCAAAAACAACAACTGGAACCATATTACTTTTTCTACCGGCCTGGCCGCGACGACCGAGGTCACCCCTTTCTCGGGAACGGTCAAAGCATACGTTTCATACGCAGCCAGTCTTGTGCCATGGCCGGACCTGCCGAATATAGAAGGTTGCACCCCGGCACGCCGCAAAATTTTTGCGGTTTCCCGCTTCTTTTGGGATTGGCAGGTACCGACGGCGGGAAGCATGGCTGCGTTGTCCCGGAATCAGGCAAGGACAGATTTTAAATGGACACGGGAATTCGAGTTTCAATTTTTTGCCAATCAACGCGCGGCGTAAATCGAAAAATCTGTGTTTCATCTGTGTTTGTCTGTGGCTAATATCCCGCCGCACTATGAACCAACTTGAAAATCAAATTGCCGTTGTCACCGGCGCGGGCCGCGGAATTGGCCGCGCCATTGCGCTCAAATTCGCCGGCGCGGGCGCAAATGTTGTCTGCGTGTCGCGGACACAGGAGAATTCCGAAAAAGTCGCCGGAGAAATTCGTGCGCTCGGACGCCAGGCATGGGCCCTGGCGGTGGACGTGGCTGACGCCAATGCAGTAAAAGCCGCGGCCGACAAGATTATCGCCGACTGCAAACGGGTGGATATTCTGGTCAACAATGCCGGCGTCACTCGCGACGGATTGCTCATGCGCATGAGTGATGAGGATTGGGACGTCGTCATGAACACCAACCTTAAGGGGGCATTTCATTTCACCCGCGAGTTCTTCCGCGTATTTGCCAAACAACGGACCGGGCGCATTATCAATGTTTCCTCGGTCGTTGGGCTCATCGGCAATCCGGGCCAGTGCAACTACTCGGCCAGCAAAGCCGGGTTGATCGGATTTACGCAGTCTGTCGCCCGCGAATTGGCCTCCCGCAGCGTTACGGTCAATGCCATTGCGCCGGGTTTCATCGAAACCGATATGACCTCGGACCTGAACGCAGAGCTGAAAACAAACATCTTGAAAGCCATTCCCATGGGCAAATTCGGCTCCGCTGACGACATCGCCGGCGCGGCCCTGTTCCTGGCCGGTCCGGATGGACGATATATTACCGGCCAGGTCATTACGGTGGATGGCGGCATGGTCATGTGACGATGAGTCTGCGCGGTGGTTCGTCTTCGGCTCTTACTGCGTAATTACACGATAAAAGCGAGCCGCGAATTCACTCACGCTTAAATCATCAAATTCAAACTGACCGGTATCGCCATCTTGTACCGCCGTCCCGATTGTCGTCCAATTTATCAAATCCGTAGAGGCCTGGACATCATAGGTATGGGCCGGGTCAGCGGAGAATTGCAGGCGCGCTCCCGTCAATCCTTCCCCGCTTAAAACAAGATCGGTGACGGGGTCGGCGGGATGGGTATAAAGGTCGGGAATCCGCAGAGCCCGGTAGACAGCATAGCCGAGATAGGCAGGGCTGGCGTTATTGTAATCAAAAAGTGAAAGGTCCGAGACTACTTTGGGGATCGGGTCATGCGTGTACTCGATGATCCGGGCCATCGTCGCACCTGAGGAATAGGCGCTCGGATGGACACCGTTGATATAGCTGACGTCGCCGTAAGTGACCAGGATATCGCGGGTCTGGGGAAGCCATTGATTTTTTCCGTAAATCGCGCAAAAGAGACGGTCGCCGCCGGCGGCAGTCGAATCCCACACCTGGGACACTTCCATATTGGTTGCATTGATGTTAAATTCCACGCCGCGACTGTAATTGTTTGCATCAGCAACCGGAGGGTCAAAAGGACTGGCCCGGAAATCCCCATTATCAAAGGTCAGCAAAGTGTCCTGCGGAGTAATCATCAGCGAGTGTTCGCCGTAGTTCCATTCAAACGGTGTGCCCTCGGGCGTCAGCAGGAATGGCAGCAGGCTGGCTCCCGCTAAATTGTCACTCCAATTAGCGGGAGGACCAAGAATCCATTTCAGTTGACCCGACCGCGAGAATTTGATCACTGCGTTCTGGTTGCGCACAGAAAGCATGATGGAATTATCGTTCGTATCCTCGATGACCGCGTTTGCATGTTCGTTATCCACACCATACGAATCCGGCGCGGAGTAGGTGAGGTAAGTAACACGTGTCGCGTCAAGGAATCCATCACCCAGCGGCGACCACAAGTTGAGAAGCGTTGAGTTCGTGGCGGAGATTTCGACCACGCGAACGTCGTCGATCTGGGTATTGATCAACGACGCGTTCGAGATGGTGTCGCTGCTCGGAAAATTGGACACCGGGAAATTTGTGTCACTCAAATAAAGTATGGTGCCATGATCCGTCGGAACGCCATCGTGTATGTTGACCGGAAACCCTGCGGGAGCAGTCCAGGTATGCACCGTCTGTCCCAGCATGTTGATTTCCACAAAATTATTCGACGGCGATTGCTGTGGGAGAAACAAATCCCCATCGGCGAGCTGGCGCACGTCGACGTCGTAAGAGCCTGGCGTCCGGCAATACCAGACTACATTGCCTGAATTGTCCAGGATGGTAATGTAAAAATTGTTGTCATCCCTGATTTGGACAATAAATAGCGTGTATCCCGGCTCCATCAGGGTCGGTTGGTTGGTCAAGACAACGATCGTGGCAAAATCGCTCGGCAAGGGCGGGGTAACAAATGTCAGTAATTGCGGCGCAGTACAGGCATTTCGATATTTGTCGTAAGCCGTGACGAGCATGAGATTCGTTTGCCTGGGATAAAAGCCCAACAGCGTTTCTGAGTGATTTGTCCCAAAATCATAAAAATCTCTTTGCCAAAGGTTTGTGCCGTTGCTTACCAGTATGCTGACCATTGAATTTACATCGGTGGTCAGGTGCAGGACACCCGCCAGCGGAGCGTTAGTTGCCGGCGTAAACGAAAGGCCCGGCAGAATCGTGACCGCCGTGCTGCGCAGGCAGCTCGCCACAATGATCACCGTCATGGCAATGGCGATGAAAGGACGCATTGAAGGATTGCTCATAAGACGTTGCGGCAGATATTGAAGTTAGCAGGGAAACGCCGAGAAGGAGTACCGTCCCGATTCGGAACGAAGTTGAATTGGGCCATAATTGAAGTGGCCACAATGGGGACTGGCGCAAAGACACCAATACCGCGAATGATGCCATTAGCGGCGTCAACTCTCTGTCCGGCCTGTCTCAACTCTAAGGATTATTTAGAAGAAGACCGAACTCGGGTCAAGCCAAGGTTTTAGCGCCATTCCCTCGCCGGAAACGTGTGCGGCATTTACACCCGTTATTACGGCGCTAAATTCATACTCCCAGGCGAAACAACCGGCGTCGAGTCTGCCCGCCGCAACAAATTCATTTGTCTGTTCGCCGCGCTTAGACGTCACGGATTCCGATGCCAGCTAAGGATTTTGTGGCCACGTCCTGACCCTGAAAAGCCTATACTTGAGGGCTCAGCGTAAAAATTTTTCGATTCAAGGCTTGACGATTTCTCGCGCATCCCGTACAGACATGGCACAACATTTATGGCTGATAAACCTATTGACCAACGAGTACGGGACATCATCGTCGAACAACTCGGCGTGAAGCCCGATCAAGTAACGCCCGAAGCCAAGTTCATTGAAGATCTTGGCGCCGATTCCCTCGATACCGTCGAGCTGATCATGGCGCTGGAAGAAGAATTTGGCATCGAAGTGCCCGATGAACAGGCTGAAAAGCTGCTCACGGTGGGCGACGTGGTCAAGTATATCGAAGAACACCAAAAATAGTTGCGGCTTTCCCCGCGTCAGGGCAGTTTGACAGCCAAGCTCAAACTGCCCTTTTTATTTATGTCAACCAATTCGATTAACCGGCGCGTTGTCGTTACCGGTCTGGGCATTGTTTCGCCCCTGGGCAATGATTTGCAAACGTTCTGGAAAAACCTGGTTTCAGGAAAATGCGGCATTGAGAAGATTACTTCGTTTGATACGACGCCCTATGACACAAAGATCGCGGGCGAAGTGAGAGATTTTGATCCCATTCCCGCCTTTCCGTCGCCCAAAGAGGTGCGGCGCGCGGATCGCTTTTCGCAATTCGGCGTCTATGCCGCATGGCACGCCCTCAAGGATTCAGGGCTCGACCTGCAAAAGGAAGACCGTGACGAAATCGGCGTCATCGTCGGCTCAGGCATCGGCGGACTGGAAACCACCGCCGAACAGCACCAGATACTGCTCAACCGCGGCCCCGGACGGCTCTCGCCGTTCATGATCCCGATGCTGATCTCCAACATGGCGTCAGGGCTCATTTCCATGTTCTTTGAATTGCGCGGCCCCAATTTCGCCACCTGCTCCGCCTGCGCCACGGCCAATCATGCCATCGGCGAGGCATGGCGCGCGGTCAAAATGGGCGATGCCCAGGTCATGGTCGCCGGCGGCGCTGAAGCCACCGTCGTGCCCATCGGTATCGGCGGTTTTTGCGCCATGCACGCCATGAGCACGCGCAATGATGATCCCCAGCACGCCTCGCGCCCGTTCGATAGGGAACGTGATGGTTTCGTGATGGGCGAAGGTTCCGGCATTCTCGTGCTCGAAGAGCTCGAACGCGCCAAAAAACGCGGTGCGCGGATTTATTGCGAAATTGTCGGCTACGGCAACACCGCTGACGCCTATCATTTGACGTCGCCCGCGCCGCAAGGCGAAGGCGCGGCGCGCTGCATGAAGATGGCATTGCGCAACGGCGGGCTGAACCTGGAAGAAGTCAACTACATCAACGCCCATGGCACCTCAACCCCGCAGGGCGACGTGTGCGAAACCCAGGCTATCAAGTCCGTGTTTGGCAGCCATGCGAAAAAGATCGCCGTCAGTTCTACCAAAGGCGCCACCGGCCACATGCTCGGCGCGGCCGGCTCAATCGAAATGAGTGTCTGCGCCCTGGCCATTCATCACGGCATCGCTCCTCCCACCATCAACTATCAGGTGCCTGACCCCGAATGCGATTTGGATTACGTCCCCAACACCGCGCGCGAATTGAAAATCACCGCAGTGATCAATAATTCATTCGGTTTCGGCGGACATAATGCCAGCATCGCGGCCAAGCGGTTTGAGGGAT
>DASXFM010000041.1:0-5234 GCA_036489615.1 Verrucomicrobiia bacterium
GCGCCTTCGTTCGCCGGGTTCCCTGCGGCCGGGACGGGCTTGTTTTCATTCATCGCCACAAAGTCGGCGAAGGACGTGGCAATCGCCATGTCGCTGAAGATCCATCCATCGCCCCCGCCGCCGTGGCGCAGGTGAATTTCATTGAAAGAAGCATCGGCTTTGAATTGAGTGATCAGACTATCGGGTTGCGCGGCTTCCGTCGCGCCCGGTCCCAGGTCGGGATTTAACCATACGGTGACCAGGTCATTTCCTCCCGGATAGTACTGGACTTTGAAAACGAGCGTGCAGGGAATTCCCCGGTGAGGATTTTCGTAAACGATCGAAGTCCCGGGCGCCGATGGTTCAGGACGCGTAGAGTGCAAATCGATATAATCGGACCCCTCGTCGCTCTGACCGGTGGCATCCGCCCGAAAGGCGCTATACGCCCACGCCTTTAAGGCATTGCCTATGCCCAGGCGCTCCTTTTCACCTTCATACAACTCGAACGCGGCGAAATATTCCTCCGTACTGGCGTCGGAAAGCGGATCGACCCGGAATTTGAAATAGAGTGTGTTTGTGGACGAGTCATCCTCTTTCACCGTGCCGTTGAGAATGTCGTATCCCTGACCCGTGTTATGGACCAGCATGGTGCCGAAATCACTCCACAATACAGCGCCTTGTGTGATGTTGGCGCACGCCAATATTGCCAGCATCAGCGGCCATTTCACGTGTCGCCCGGAGCGTTTGAAAAAAAGCTTTGGCCATTCGCAAGTGGCGCTGCCACCGAATGGCCAGAGTTTTTTTGATAACACTCTAATCACTTCGAGGATCATTCACAGCCGGGGTTGTACGACTTGATTCTATGTTCGCATCGGCCTCGCGCAAAGTAAAATTGGCAGGGCAGGGATTTAGCCGCAGAGGACGCATCGATTGCAAAAGAACAATAGGCTCCGCACCGCGATTCGCACGGGGTCGCCAGTGGCGCTGACACCAAAGCCCGTTAGAGCTGACATATTTGTAGAAAACCGATCCAAAAAATAATTTCCAAGCCCCGTTAGGGGCGGCATAGTCTGTTCATTCCGTCCTGAAAATATAGCGATTTGCCGCCTTCGCGCGACCCGTCTTCAATCTCCCATCTCCCTCATTCCTTCACCGTCAACCGTATCGGCGCAAAAGAATCCGGACTTTTCACCGTCAACAGCCCCGCGTCAAATGACCAGCCGGACGGTGCGTTCGTTATCGTGTCGGAGGCCAGTTCGGACATCGCCACCTTTTGCTCCCCGGCTTCAAGTTGAATGCTGTGGGGTTTACTGTCAGTCCACAATTGCAGAATTAGGTTTCGTTTTGCGGGCCGGTAAGCGCCTTGCGGCGCGGAAATTTCAATCGTGGTCCGGCGCCCATTGTTCGTTTGCTGAAAATGGCGCTTCATGAATTGGCCGTCGCGATACGCCACCGTTTGCCCGTCGTCTTCGTAAAGGTCCGATTCCGATTCTTTCGCCGGCGCGATTAACACTTCCAAAGGGTTCCCGGGCATCTCATCGGTGGATTGGATGACCGGCTGGCGAAACAGAAATCCGCCGGCGCGGACAAACATCGGGATCGAATCAAGCGTGACCGGCATTTGAATGGTTTTGCCTCCGTCAATTGGCTTACCCGTCCAATAGTCGAACCAAGTGCCTTCGGGCAAATAAATCTCGCGCTCCGCAACGCCTTCGCGCAGGACCGGCGCGACCAGCAAATCACTGCCAAAGAGAAATTCGTCGTCAATCGCCGCAACCTGTTTATCGTTCGGAAATTCAAGAACCAGCGGACGGAGCGCGGGCAGGCCGGTCTCCGAGGATTGTTCCATCACATTATAGATATACGGTAACAGCTCATAACGGAGTTCAATCGCGCGCCGGTTCACTGCTTCATTGTGATATCCAAACGCCCACGGTTCCTTGCTCGGCGAGCCGGCGTCGCTGTGCGAGCGCATGAACGGGCAAAACACTCCGAATTGCAGCCAGCGTGTGTAAAGTTCTCCCGAAGGCGCGCCCACGAATCCACCGATATCCGAACCGCAAAACGGAAAACCGGACAGCCCTAATCCCAACAACGTGGGCAACGATTGCCTCAGCGACGTCCATTCGGATGCGCTGTCACCTGTCCACAACGCCGCATAGCGCTGGCCTCCGGCAAAACTCGCGCGCGTCAACACGAAGGGCCGTTCATTCGGTCGAAGTTGTTGCAACCCTTCGGATGTTGCGCGGCTCATCTGCTGGCCGTACACGTTATGAATTTCCGCGCCCATCGCCGGACTGCCTTCGTTGTCAAAAACCAGGTCCAAAGGCATCGTTCCGCTGGGAGTGTCAAAGACGGACGGTTCATCCATGTCATTCCAAATGCCTGCGACACCGACGTCCGTCAGGCTCTGGTAAAGCGAACCCCACCATCGCCGCGCGGCGGGATTGCTGAAATCCGGAAAAACGCTCGGGCCCGGGTCCTGTGCCGCATGTGATGGCCAGACCGGCCCCTCGAATACCGAGCCGTCGGGATTTTTCACGAAATAATTTCCGGCGATGCCTTCATCGTAGGGCGCATATCCTCTTTCCGCTTTCGGATGCGGGTCAAGGATGCAAACGACGCGAAAATGCTGCGCCCGCAAATCGGCAATCATCTGTTGCGGGTTCGGAAAACGCGCGTGGTTCCACGTGAACGGCTTGTAATTGTCCTGGTAATCAATGTCCAGCCACATGACGTCGGCGGGGATTTTCTCTTCGCGAAATTCGTTTGCCACCAGGCGGACCCGCGATTCCGGATAGTAACTGTAACGGCATTGGTTATACCCGAGCGACCACAGCGGCGGCAGCGTCATGTGTCCGGTCAATGCGGTATAACGTTGGACGACATTTTTTGGGTCCGGGCCGTTGATGAAATAATAATCCAAATCACCGCCTTCGGCGCCAAAGGTCAGCAGACCCGGAAAATCATGGCCGACGTCAAAAAAACTTCGCCAGGTATTGTCCAGAAAGATGCCGTGCGCCCGGCCCTGGCGCACGACCATAAAAAATGGGACCGATACATAGAGCGGGTCCGTGGAGGAATCGTGCGTGTAAGTGTCTGTATTCCACATCGCGTAATTGTATCCGCCCAGGTTCCAACCTCGCTTGTCCAGGCGCCCATTCTTTTCTCCAAATCCGTAGACGTGCTCATCGTCGCGCAGGCGTTTGCTGACGCTAAAGCGCTCGCTGTCGAACGTCATGCCACGCGCGGGATCATCGGCATCCAGGCTGTGGCCATTTTTGTCAGTGAACGATACTCGTAGTGGATTTTGTTGGATGATGACACGAAGTGTCGCGGTTTGCAGCACTGTCATGTCAGCGCCGATTTTGACGCTGGCCTTCGCCGCGCCGAAATCGCGGTTGACGACAGCGTAGGAGTGGTCCGGCCCGAATGATTTCTCTTTTGTGAAATGAACCCGAATGACGTCGTCCGACAATGGCGTCAAAGCCAGGGTCCCCTGGTCGTTTTGATACAGAAGCGTCTTCCCATTCCAAACCGGATTGGACATCGTGCCAATGGGCGCGGCCGTCGAGAAAAAGGCCGTGCAAAACAGGCAGGCCACAGCGAAAGCATAGAAGCGTTTTGCTGTAGAAGATGAGGATTGCCCCGCCGTAGTCAGACGAAGGTGAGATGCTGGTTTCTGATGATTCACGATTTTACGATATACGATTTACGCAACGACTCTGGTGATTTCCAGAATTGGCATTCAGTTATTTCAATTGGTTGCCTGCGATCGAGATAGACCATGCCTTTTTCAGCATAGTGTGCAGTAAAGCCCCGGCGTAGTCGCATAAAGTGTTGACGTACCGTAGCGCAGACGTCTCGCCTCCAGTCAATGGGAAGTTTCAAGTGATTCCAGAATCGCCCATCAACGCTATGAACCTTCGCTTGCGTAGCAGTGGACGTGAGTCCGCTCTGACCTTTTCGCGGAAGAATCGTACGAACCTCGTTCGCAATCCGAATCATTTAAACGACCAACGGTTGATGGAAAATTCCAACTCTACCCTTCGCTGGCCATTTTCCTCTGGAGAACCCGCCCGTCCCTCCATATTTTGCCGGATGCAAATCTTCAAAGCAGGCATTGTCACCAGCCTGATGGTTATTCTTTTGGCCCGGAGCGCACGCGCGGACGACGTTGACGATTTGATCAAAAGCCAAATGCAGGCGCATCACGTTCCCGGCGTGGCTTGCCTGGTTTGGAAGGATGGCCGGATCGCCAAAACGTTTTACGGCGGTGAAGCCAATCTCGAATGGAGCGCGCCGGTCGGGCCGGACACAATCTTCGAAATCGGTTCCATCTCCAAACAATTCGCCGCCGCGAGTATTTTGCTGCTGGCGGAGCAGGGGAAGCTCTCCGTGGATGACAACATCAGCAAATATCTCACGAATATGCCCGCAGCGTGGGCAAATATCAAAATTCGCCATCTGCTGTCGCATACGTCAGGCATTCACAGTTACGATGACATGGATGGCTTCGAACTGCGACAGCATCTCACGCAGGCGCAATTTATCAAACGGCTGTCGCGGCATCCGGTGGATTTTCAACCCGGCGAAAAATGGGCTTACTGCAACGCGGGCTTCAGCCTCCTGGGTTACATCGTCGAAAATGTCAGCGGCGAAGATTATTTGTCTTTTCTCAAAGAACACATTTTCACGCCGCTCGAAATGACCAACTGCGCGTTTCGCGATCCCGTGAACGTGGTCCCGCATCGGGCCGCCGGCTACGTTTTCGACCATGGCAAATATTACAATCGTGACTATGACCTCACGGACCTCTTTTCCGCCGGCACCATCGTGTCCACGGCCTCCGATTTGGCGAATTGGGATATCGCACTAATGAAGGGCGGCTTTTTGGCCGAATCGTCGAAGCAACTCTGGTGGACGCCCGCCCATCTAAACGACGGCCGGCCCGTGCCCGTTTCGCGCGATGGCTCGCGCACTTACGGTTTCGGCTGGTTCCTGGAGACGGTCGACGGTCATAAAAATATCGGGCACGGTGGCATCACCAGCGGCTTTTCGGCTGCCAACGAGTTGTATCCCGATGACCACCTCTTCATTATCGTCTTGTCAAATACCGACGAGGGCGGATTCGCCGTCCAACTGGCCGGCAAGATTGCGCCAATGTTTTTTAAAAAACTTTGAATTGATGATCGTGAAGGGAAATAATTTGGCCGGCGCGGGAGCTCTACCAAACCTCCGTCCGCGGAGCGCGG
>DASXFM010000166.1:0-3667 GCA_036489615.1 Verrucomicrobiia bacterium
AAAGCTCAATCGCTGCATCAGCTTTTGGGAGCGAATATTGGTGGAAGCGGTGAAGGACACTATCTCCGTCAGCTTGAGCGTATCGAATCCATAAGCCAGCGCATCACATGCCGCCCGATAAGCCAGGCTGCGCCCCCAATATTCCCGGCGGAAACGCCAGCCAACTTCGGTACATGGGGTGAAATGAGCCGTGAAGCGCGGTATGCTGAGCCCGGTGAATCCGGCAAAGGCGCCATCCACTTCCACCGCCCACAATCCCCAGCCGCGCTCATCAATTTGACGGCGGAGGATGTTCATGTCTGATTCCGATTGCGCGCGCGTCAGGAGCGACGGAAAATGCCGCATCACTTCCTGGTCCGCATTCATGTCGGCGAACGCTTCGAGATCAGAGTCTTTCCATTGGCGAAGGATGAGCTGTTCCATAGTTCAATTAATAAGCGCCTTTAGGAAGCGGCCCGGCGGATAAAATAGACGATCATGATGAAAATCGCCGCATCAACGGCGGTATGCGCCAGCCAGCAGCCAAGGATTCCCCTGGATCTTCTCCGGATCACGCCCAGCATCATCCCAAACACGAACACCATCGCGCTCCCCACGATGCCATTCGGAAAACCGGAACGGTAATGCGCCGCTGCGAACGAAACGGACTGAATGAGCAATGCCGGAATTCCCGGGCCCAGCCCGCTGTCCAGCGCCTCCAGCATCACGCCGCGCCAAATGGTTTCTTCGAGCGCTGCATTGAACGCCGCATTCGCCACCGCATAGAGCGCGATTAACCACAAAGGAAATTGCGGCACCATATTGGAATAACGGCCCAGGTTCGGACTCAGGAAATGGACCCAACCGATTAAAGCAATAATGGGAACAACGATGGTGATGGCCACCAGTTTCCAAACGGTGGCGTCGAGTTTCCCCACTCGCAGCCAGCCGACCGATCCGCGCAATGCCGGCGTCAACAGCACTGAATACCAATAGAGCAGGAGGAACGTCAGGTCACTAAAAGGATACAGCGGAAATCGCGGAAAAAACCTCATCAAATAATAACAAACCAGCAGAACGTTAAAATGAATCGCATAAACAGAGCGGGACGCAATGGAAAGCGGCAGCATCAACAGAATGAGGCGAGGCACCCAGGTCTGGAATGATTCCGGGAGCGGATGCGTCTGGTACAAGCCCAATAAAACAATCAGCAGGATCAAGAGCTGAGTCGCAAACCGGCCTGAGCGCGGCGGCGGGACGATTTCGCCCATAAAAACAAACCGGTCATTCATATATGTCAGTTCGGGGGTTACAGCTTGGCTTGCGCTGGAAGTCTGGACCTTCAAATTTCAGACCTCAACTGAAAATATTTTTGCCACGATAAATTCGAAGTAGAAGGCTAGCGTTCTCGCGGTCAACAATCCAATAATCCATCAATCCGATCCTCGCTTCGCGACCATTTCAACGTTTCAACTTTCCAACGTTTCAACGCCCGGACAACTTCCGATTTCCTTTTTCCTTTTGAATTGGTATTTTGCCTTTCATGGCCGAATACAAAGTCCAGTTCGAGGTCTTCGAAGGCCCGCTCGATTTGCTGCTTTATCTCATTAAAAGGGAGGAAGTGGATATTTACGAGGTCAACCTGACCAAACTCGCCACGCAGTTCATCGAATACATCGATACCATGCGGCTGCTCGATTTGGAGATCGCCGGCGAATTTCTCGTGATGGCCACGACCCTTATGTATATCAAGAGCCGCGAACTGTTGCCCGTCGAGCAGCAGGCGCAGGTCGAGAGCGAAGAAGAAGGCGAAGACCCGCGCTGGGAACTCATCCGCCAGCTCGTCGAATACAAGAAGTTCAAGGACGCCGCGGCCCAGTTGCAAACCCTCGAATCGCGGCAGGAACACGTCTTTCCCCGCCTGCCGGGACGACTGGATTTTACTGACCCCGCCGGGGAACAGCCGGTCAAACCGGAAGTTTCCATTTTTGACCTGCTGAACGCAGTCAATACGGTCTTGAAGCGTTTTGAGAAACGCGAAGGCGCTACGCGCGAGATTTTTGAGGACCGATGGAGTGTCAGCGAAAAAGTCGAATATATTCTCAAGACCATCGGCGAACGCGGGGGGATACGGTTTTCAGAACTGTTTGAAACCGCCGCCAGCCGTCCGGAAGTTGTTTGCACCTTCCTGGCCCTGCTGGAATTGATTCGGCTCAAACAACTCGTCTGCGCCCAATCGGAAGCCTTCGGCGATATCGAAATCGGCCAGGCCCGGTTGGCACCGGAACCGACATCGGGAACGGAAGGAGTTGCGAATGCCCCCGTCAGCGAGCCGGCTGTTTCCGTCCCCGCGACTGAACCCGGCGAAGATATCAATGCAACCGCGCAACCGGGCCAATGAAAAAGCACTTTCGCGGGAATTTTTTGCGCGCTACGGTCATCAACCGTACCGCAGACTTCCAAGTCTGCCGGCTGGACGACGTTGTGCGATCCGCCGATTTAGAAGTCGGCAATACGAAGCGTAAATCGTAAATCAAAAACAGAAGATGGAATTAAAATACATACTCGAATCGCTCCTCTTTTCCGCTCAAAAGCCGTTAAGCGCCAAAGAACTTCGCGATGTCCTCGCCAATGCCGCAGATGCTGAAGAAGCGGACGCCACCGTAAAATCGCTCGCCAAAACCAAAGAAGCCGAACTGACTTCCGCGCTTGAAGAACTGGCGCGCGATCACGAAACCGCGGCACGCAGTTACCGGCTCGTGTGTGTGGCCGGCTCATGGCAATTTGTCACGCAGCCTGAATTCGGAGCCTGGCTGCGGGCATTGGTGGGAGTTAAGGCCCGACCGCCCCGATTATCGCAGCCGAGTCTGGAGACGCTCGCTATTATCGCCTATCGCCAGCCACTTACCCGCGCCGAAATCGAGCAGATTCGCGGCGTAAGCGTCGATGGCGTGATGCAAACCCTTACCGAACGCGGACTTGTGGAATCCGTTGGCCGAGCCGAGGCGGTGGGTCGCCCGCAGACCTATGGCACGACCCCGATTTTCCTCGAATACTTTGGCTTGCGTGGCCTGGAAGATTTGCCGGCCGCCGACGAGCTCCGCCGTATCCCCGTCGAAAAACCGCCCGCCCCCGTCACCGTGGATCCCGGCCTGGCGACCGTAGCGCCGGACGAACTCAAGACGCAAGAGCAAGCGCAAGAGCCAACCCCGGAAGCCGAGGGAGAGAAAAATTGAGAGCGTGAGAACTTTGAGACATCCGGTGTCCCGACTTTAGCGGGCTCACGCGTTCCGAAATTTGGGCTTCCCACGCACAGATCCAGTAGTCCAATAATCCATAAATCCAGCGTTTAAGCGCCCTTGCTGGACGGCCAAAAATCATTTAGCTTGTCCGTCTGACATTATGAATAAGTCCGATACGCAGACGGAAAATACGGAAAACGCCGATCCGATGGCGAGCATCGACCCGGCGTCGTTGACCGTGGAACAACTCGAGGAATTGAAATCACGCGCGGCCAAAGCCGACGATAATTGGGACCGCCTGCTGCGCACGACAGCCGATTTCGACAATTTCAAAAAGCGCGCCGCGCGGGAACGAACCGAAGCGATCCAATTCGCAAACGCTGACCTGCTTCAAAAGTTGTTGCCGGTGCTGGACAGCTTTGAAATGGCCCTCGCCGCGCTCCAAA
>DASXFM010000128.1:0-5982 GCA_036489615.1 Verrucomicrobiia bacterium
TTTTGTCTACAACAATCCCGACGATGTCCTGCGCGAACACGTCGAGCGGAGCAGGGCGGTTATTGACGATAAGCGCATCGAGAAAATCAATTTAACGACCGGTCCCATGTCCATCACCGGCTCGACGCGCATGCAGGCGACGTCCATCCAACTCGCCGTTATGCTGACGGTCCTGGAAATGGCGGCTCGCGAATTGATCGGCAGGACCGACGCGGCAGTGGTTCCCAGGCAATTTTTGTCCAAATTGGAAACTGCCTATGACACATTGAAGTCGGCTGACGTGCTCAATTCACTGGCTGAGCTCGTCGCGCTGGAAGAATCCACATATCGTAGCGGCCACAAAAATAATTATTTCGCGGACCGTTTCGGCATCGACGTCCTGACAGACACCACAGAGCGGTCGCCGACCTACTGCACGCCGCCGTTTCGCAAGTTTGACGATACTACGGCTTCGGAATCATGGGCATTTCTGTTCCTGCCGGAGAAGGAATCGCCCCAGGCATGGGAATCCATCCTGAAACGTGTGCCACGCTGCGTGGAATGGAACGAGACCGACGTGCGCGGGCTCGCGGGCGATGAAAAGTTTGCGCGAACTGTGGAAACCATCCGCAAAATTAGTCGGGCCGAGCTCATGCGTTTTAAAATCGGCCTGGATGGATTGCCTTATCGCCAGTTGAAAAGCGGCGATTGCGCCGTGGCCGTGATGTCGGAAACAGAAACGGAGTCGTTTGGGCCGGATGGATTCTTCCGCACGCAACTGGATGGGGCACAAGGCGCGGGTGCCAAAACGGCGTGGATCTATTTCGGAACTTCCATGCCGAAGAGCCTGCCGTCGGTGGCGAAATCCGTTTTTGTCCCGGTGCCGGAAACCGATTTGCTCCTGGATGGAGTAACTCGTGTGATCGTGAAGCTGGTCATGAATGCCCTATCGACCTGCACGATGGTTCGGCTCGGTCGCGTCATGGGCAACACGATGATTTGGGTCGTGCCGAGCAATTTGAAATTAATTGATCGTTCGACCCGTTATATTTGCAAACTGACGGGACTCGATTACGTACCTGCAAACCAGTTGCTGTTCGATGTGATTGAATATGTCGAACCGCGGATGAAGTCCGACCGGGCATATCCGCCGGTAGTCGGCGTGTCTGTGTTGCGGACGAAGGAAAATTTGACGAATGAGGAAGCGGAAAAGCGATTGATTGGGTCAGCGGCTTAGATGGAATGATCGGCTGGGTTGTGGGGCGATTTCCGGCGCCAAAAAACATCGAACATTTAACGCCGAACACTGAACATCGAGGGGATAGGGGACGGTGCCGGAACCGGCAGGTGGGAGGCCTGCCCCACGTAAGGCCGCAATTTTCATTCGACCCGAGCCGGGTTCGTTGTTAACTTGCCGACGCTATGTCACCTGACGAAATTCTGCTGGAGGCCGAAGATAAAATGATTAAAACCGAGCAAGTCGTGATAAACGAATTTGCCGGCGTACGCACGGGCAAGGCGTCGGCGTCACTGGTTGAAAACGTAATCGTGGAGGTTTACGGCTCGCAGATGCGCGTGCGGGAACTGGCGGGCATCACAACGCCCGAACCGCGCCAGTTGCTCATCCAGCCGTGGGATGCGACGTCCCTGCACCCGATTGAGAAGGCCATCCAAAAATCGAACCTCGGGCTGATGCCGGCGGTTCAAGGTAAAGTCATCCGAATTTCGTTTCCCGAGCTAAGCCAGGAACGCCGCCAGGAATTTGTAAAAATTATCAAAGGGATGTCCGAAAACGGCCGCGTTGCCATCCGGCACGTCCGCCGCGACGCACTCGAGCTTTTGAAAAAAGCCAAGACATCAGGCGGAGTGGGCGAAGAGGAAATCGAAGTGGCGGAAAAGGAAATTCAGAAGCTCACGGACCAATATATTGCGAAGATCGACGCGCATCTCGTGGGTAAGGAAAAGGAAATTCTCACGGTGTGACGTTGATGCGTTGAAATGTTAAAACGTTGAAACGTGGATGTGTTCGCAGGTCTGATTCCCATCGCGTGGTGCGCCAAGAACGGTTGGACCTCTTCGTGTGACGCTTGACGCAACACGCAGTACGCCTCGTCTGAAGTTAAAGGCTGAGTTTACCACGAGACGCTTGCCACATGCGGCGATTGTGCTAAGTATTACTTCATGCCAAGTACCAAAGCCTTCGCCGCGCAAAATAAAACTTCCCCAGTAGGTCCGCATTCCATCCAACGTCGCGACCCGGGCGCCCGCGATGTGGAAATCAAAATCCTTTTCTGCGGTGTTTGCCACACCGACCTGCATTTTGCTCGAAATGAATGGGGCGGGACGATCTATCCGTGCGTGCCGGGCCATGAAATTGTCGGACGTGTGACCCGAACTGGCGCGTCGGCGAAAAAATTCAAGGAGGGTGATATCGTGGCCGTCGGCTGTATGGTGGATTCGTGCCGCGAATGTGACAGTTGCAAGGAAGGACTCGAGCAATACTGCGAACGCACGCCGACATATACCTATAATTCCGAGGACAAAAAGAGCGGTGGCATTACCTACGGCGGCTATTCCGAGAGTGTCGTCGTGGACGAGGATTTTGTCTTGCGCGTGCCACGAAATCTCGATTTGGCCGGGGCCGCGCCTCTTTTGTGCGCGGGCATTACCACGTACTCACCGCTCCGCTTTCACAAGGTCGGCAAAGGCCAAAGGGTTGGCGTTGTTGGTTTGGGCGGATTGGGGCACATGGGCGTAAAATTGGCCCGGGCGTTTGGCGCGCACGTAGTCGTCTTTAGCACTTCTCCCGGCAAATCCCAGGATGCGTTGCGGTTGGGAGCGCATGAGGTAGTCATTTCGAAAAATGAAGATGAAATGAAAAAACAGGCCAATAGTTTTCATTTCATTCTCGATACGGTGGCGGCCAAACACGATATCAACGCGTATTTTAATTTATTGAAACGCGACGGCGTTTTGGCCCAGGTGGGCGTTCCGGCGCAGCCTCTCGAAGTCGGTGTTTTTAATCTGCTCAAGCGGCGTACGTTTACCGGTTCAATGATCGGGGGTATTCGCGAGACCCAGGAGATGCTCGATTTTTGCGGCGAGCACGGGATTCAATCGGACATTGAGATGATTCCCATTCAGAAAGTCAATGAGGCCTACGAGCGTCTGCTCAAGAGCGATGTGAAATATCGCTTTGTGAACGATATGGCGTCGTTGAAGTAATCGAATTTCAAAGAAAACTGCCGTCACCCCGGCCCTTTCCCCCGAAGGAGAGGGGGGAATAATCGTCCGATGGCTCCGCCCCACCACAACCCCACTCCGTAAACTATTGTTGAGGAGCTTTGGCTACGAGAGAAGTCGTACGGTGGTTCCGCGAAATAGTTGGAGCGGACTCACGTCCGCTGCTACGCCACCAGGCCGTCATCGCGACCGAATTTCGTGTTCGAGCGAAGAATAAAAAGGTCGCAGACTCTGGAAACTGATATTTTGCAAAACGCATTTAGGAATTTTGGGGCAACTTTGCAAATTGCGTTCTTTGATGATTTGCGCGAGCGGACTTCGTAAAAATCCTTAAGCAATTTGCGTTTCTTCTTCTTCAAACCCGGTGGCATGTAGAACGCTAAAGTAAGAACCGGAAGGCAAGCGTCTTTCGGGAAATCGCGGGATACTGCGACGGGAAAAGAGACCAACTTAGCCTTCCGTTTAATTTATTAAAATATTTGGAAATATGGCAAAATCTATACGCTTATCGGATATTGAAGCGCCTCGCGCCCATGTGTCATCGCTGTCCCGCGGCTCTTTTTGGGAGAATTGGTTCGAAGGTGAGCCGGCGAGCCAGAAACAGCAGGCGCACAGCCTCCTGGATGAGCACAACATTTGGGAGAAGGCGGTCAATCTGGAGATTTTGGCCTTCGACGATAAGAAGTTTTGACCCTATTCCAGCTGCAAATAAACCCTGCTGCCGTCCTGCCGCAACGTTTGGCCGGGGGTCCCCGCGAGAAAAAGCCGGCTGGCATCCACCTGGCCGCTATTCAAAATGTAACTGCGAACCGCTTTCGCACGATTCATCGCCAGAGTTTCCAGGTCATTCTCCGAAACCGGCGTGATAGCAATCAATAACGCTTCCTGAGGATCCGTCGGTGGAGACAATTTGAGTTGAGGTGATGCGGGCACCGCGGTTGGCGCTTTCGGACCCGGGCCCGATGATTTCGTCAAAAACTGCGCCTGTTTTTTGTGGCGAGCTTCAGGAGACGGTATGCGCGCGGCAATCGCGGCAAGATTTGTGTTGGCGGCGAGAATGGCGGGGCTAATCCGTCCGTCACGAAGGTCTTCATCATATAGCATTTTTATGAGGCGAGAGCGCTGGTCCGTTGTGAGCACAATTTGGCCGGGCGTCGTTGATTCCTTTTGTGATTTGCGGAGCGATTGCCATTCGCGCGTACGAAGCTCTTTTTCAAAGGCAACCTGCTGCAGGCCGTAGCGGTCGTTCACCGGGTCCACACTGCCGGAGATTTGCAGTTGCAGGCCGGGCCGGTTGTAGAGCGCTTTGATTAACACGTTCAATTTCTTTTTAGCCGCATCTGTCAAATCCGCGCCGGCCGGGGCAAAGTCCTCGTAACTCAATTCTCCTCCTCCGCCACCGCCGCCGAATGCCGCACCTAACAGCGAAAATGGCGACGTGGCCACTTTGACAAGAATGTTGGCCAGCGCGCGTTCCACTACTTTTCCGATACGGAATTTTGGATCATCCAGGCTGCCTTCGATGGGAACGTTCAGGACGATCTTGCCTTGCCGATCTTTCAGGATGTCGATCGCCAGGCGAACAGGGAGTTTCGTGGCGGTCGGGCTGTCCACCTTGTCGCCAAACGTGAACTGATTCAGCGTGATCACGTTCTCGGATTTCAATTTTCGTCCGACGATGTTGTAAACCAGGTCCACGCTCAAGCCGCCGCGCGCGATTCGATAGCCCGCAAATTTGCCGGAATACGGGCTCGTGGGCAGCAGGTCCATGTTCGTCATGAAAATCCTGACCTGGTTGGTGAGCGTGCCGCTGAAAGGATTGATGCTGCCAGTGATGTTGGCCGGACTGACACCGTCCACAAGCGCATGGAGATCGATATTGCCATGTTGAAGTTCCGACGATGAAAGCCCGGTAATGGTCCCGCCTGCGTCCTGAATGAGCATGCTGGCATTTGGGCTCACCGAGCGGTCGGTAAAGCTGATTTGCGTGTTCGTAACCGCAATGCGGGCGATGGAGACTTGCGGCATCGCTCCCAGGCTAAATGCGTTTGTTCCGGACTTGCTGGAGTTTTTGGCGACGGCGGGAGTACTGGGTTTGGGCGCGGAGTTGGTGTTGGGCGGTTGAAGCGCGGCGAGCAAATTGATCATCCCGTTCGTTTCTATGATTACGCGGGTCGCGACGTCGTTCAGGGAAATTTCCTGTATGGTGGCCGCGGGCGGATTTAGTTTTGCGTGAATTCCGGAGACGCGAATGGAGTCCCATTTCAACAGGTCTTCGCCCATGATCCCGTCCACCGCGTGAAAATGATCCAGCCAGGTGTCCCCCTGGAACGCTATTTTGGGCAAGCCGTGAGGCGGAGTATGAAGCCGAAGTTCGCCGTTGAGTCCCACATCGGCCCGAAGGATATCCAGGTTCAATTGAGACTCGGCAATGGGAGCGAGCGTGCTCAGATCCAGGTTGTTCAAGTCCAGTTGAACGTCCACGGTGGGAGGGGAGATTAAGGCTGTGGCGGCGACATTGACCGTGCCGGTTTTGTTCCAATTCATGGAAATCGCGGCGGTGACATTGGTGTTCGGAATATTGGAAATGTTTTTGACTTCAACGTCTACGTTGTCCAAATCCAGCGTCGCGGGACGGCCAAAGGCGAGGTCCAGGACATGAGCGCCACAGTTGGTGTAGTTGACCTCATGGATTATGCCGGTCCATTGGTTGGTGGTATTGATCAGGGTGGCAACGCCGTTGGTAATGGCATTGAGAAA
>DASXFM010000214.1:0-7150 GCA_036489615.1 Verrucomicrobiia bacterium
CGATAAACGGAAACCACACCAGTGCCAATGCCGCGACGAAAAAGAGCCGGTTGAATCGGTTTATGATTCCAGAGAGCCGGACACGCTGAACGGCGAGAGTGACCGGGAGTTCCAGCCGCGAATTAGTTAAAGCCTTCTTACGGCGGCTGCTGCGCAAAAAACAAACTGACGCGGCGGTTTTCATACTAAAATTGACGTTGGTATCCGGCGCTAAACTGAAACTGGCCAGAGTTACCCTGGTACTGATCATGCGAGATGGGAATGCCGTAGTCGAGACGCAATGGCCCAAGACGTGGAATATTTAAACGCAAACCGATACCCCAGTCGTCGTTAAAATTACCGCTAAACGTCCAGGGACCGGTCCCGACGGAGCCGACGTCGTAGAACAGGGCAAAGCGCAGGCCAAAGCTGCCTTCTTTTTCAATAATGGGCAGGCTATATTCGATGGAACCAAAATAGTAGCTGTCGCCGCCGATGGGTTCACTAAAAACGCCGCCGCCGACAGAAGGGTTGCTTTCGCGCGGCCCGATGTTCCGATATTTAAAACCACGCAGATCGTATTCTCCACCGAGGAAATAACGATCGTAGAACGGAACGTCCCCGCCACTGACCCCTTTTGCCGTGCCGGCGTGGCCATCCACCTCGATAACGTGACCCGGAAAAAGACCAGGGAAAAACCATGTGGTTTTAGCCTCAATCTTGTAAAAGTCCTGGTCGCCAATACTGAACTCCGGGTCCACTTCGCTCAATTGCCCCCAAGTGGATAGGCCGTTGGGATTATTGCGCGTATCGAATGTGAGCGCCCCACCAAAGCGATTGAACAAATGGTCACCGACCTGTTCCAAGATGGCGTTTGGCACATTTTGCACCCCGGATCCGGGCGGAGCGTTAGGTACGCCCGGGGAGTTACCAATGGGGTTCCCGCCTGGGAACATCGAACCGCCAGCGGTCCACCCACTATTCAAACTAATCCCCACATCCTCAACATTGTAAAAAATTGTCCCGCGCCAAAAGTCGCTGTGGAACAAGGCGCGTGTCAGGCTCACGCGCGCGCCGGTGCGTGTTTCATCGAAGATGTTGTTCACGCTCTCGAAATCCCAAACATCCCGGTAAATATCCACGCCGAGCGCCAATTTGCGATTCATAAACCACGGTTCCACAAATGATAAATCGTATTCCTGGTCCTCGGTGCCGAGCTGAATGTGCAAGCGAGCCTGTTCGCCGGCGCCGGTGAACGATGGCGGATTGAATAAATCGAAATTGGCCTGGGAGACGTCCGCAAAACCGACAAGCGCTTCCACGGAACTGTATCCGGCGCCGACCGTGAAATTGCCGGTGGGCTTTTCCTGAACGCTCACCAGTAAATCGTTGCGTCCGGCGATCGGCGGCTCAGTCGGCTCCGGCCGCAAATCCACGCTCGAGAAATAACCCATGTTTTCGATGCGCTCCTGGCTAAGCCGAACGCGCACCATGTCGAATACGTCGCCCGGCGAAATCGCCAGTTCGCGTCGGATGACTTTGTCCTTCGTCTTGATATTTCCTCGAATATCGACTCGTTCCACATACGTCTTCCGGCCTTCCTGCACGTTGAACGCCAAATCCATCGTGCCCGATTCTACGTTCGGAACTTGCTGCACCACCAACCCGCCGCCGCGCCGGACGTCAATGTATCCCAGGCTGCCGTAAAAATCCTCGACGGCAGTGCTATTGGTCTCCAGTCCGTCGGGCGTAAACACATCGCCCGTCTTCATCTTAAAATCCTTGTTGAATTTTTTGACGGTGGCCCACATGGCATAAGCGTGGCCATATTTTGGTTTCGGTTCGGGGCCCGGGTTAAAGGTCGGGCTGAGCGCCGCGGCGGGCAGCAGCGTCGCGCCGGTCAATGTGACGGCGCCGACGCGGTATTGGCGGCCTTCATAGACGTAAAATTGAATCACCATCGTATTCGGCGTAGGATGCTGGAACTTTACTTCTTTGATTTCAAAGTCCAGGTAGCCGTGGCTGCGATAAAAATCGCTCAGGGCATCTTTGTCGTCTTCAAACTGGTCTTCCTTGTACAAATCACTGCCCGTGAGCCATGAAAACATCCAGTGCTGCCGCGTCTTGATTTGATGGCGTAATTTGCGTTGCGTAAAAGCGGAGGCGCCCATGAAGTCAATGTGCGTGATCTTCATCTTGGTGCCCTCGCTGATTTCAAAGGTCACGATACCGGTGCCGGCCGCTTCGTCTATGTCGGGCACATAACGAACAGTCGTGCCGGGGAACCCTTCCTTTTCGTAATAATCCATGATCGCCTGTTCGTCCATGAACAACTTTTCCTCGTCCAGCGGCTGGCCGACTTTGACGGTAATCTTTTTCCGGATTTTGCTGACGCGGATTCTCTTGTTGCCGGTGATTTTGATTTCGGTCAGCCGCGGTTTGGGCTGGACGACGTAGGTCAAATTCACGCCGCCATCGGCAGCCTGGTCCAATGCCACGCGGATGTTGTAGAACTGGCCGGTGGTATAGAGCGAGTGGATATCACTTTCCGTCGCGGCGGGAAGGTAGCTGTCCCCGGCTTTGAGCTGGATATGGGAACGGATGAATTGTTCACTGACCGAAGCCGGGCCGATGTATTGGATATTGACCTGGTCAATTTTAGGCCCCGTCGCCTCCTGCGACCGCGCCGCGAAGGCGCTGGCAAGCAACAACCAAAATGCAAGAAGGCGGAAAAAAAATCTCATCTGGCCGCTATCTCGGCATGTCTTCGTCGCTGACTTTGGCTGCGCTTTCAAATCGCGTATACGGTTTCAAAAATGTTAAATTGACGTCGCCTGTCGGGCCATTGCGCTGTTTAGCTATCAACAAATTCACTGGCAAACCATCGCCTTCCGCCTGTGCTGCATCTTCATCATCACCCGCGTCAGGTTTGTACAACAACCCAACCAAATCAGCGTCCTGTTCAATCGAGCCCGATTCGCGCAAATCGCTCATGCGCGGTTTGCGGCTTTTGTCTTTTTCGACTTCGCGATTCAGCTGCGCCAGCACGATTACCGGCACTTTCAATTCTTTGGCCAGTGCCTTGATGCCGCTGGAGATGTCGGCAATTTCCTGCTGACGATTGTCCTGCGAACGGCGATTAGTAGAATGGAGAAGCTGCAAATAATCAATCACAAAAAGTTTGATCCCATGTTGTTGCGACAGTCGCCGTGCCCGCGCCCGCAACTGAAGAATGGACAGGCCGGCGGTATCGTCGATGTACAGCTTCGAATTGGTCAATTTCCCTGCCGCGCTCGTCAGCTTGGGGAAGTCCGCTTCGCTCATGAATCCATCCCGGATGGTGCGCAAATTCACTCGCGCCAGGGAACACATCATGCGCAGGATCAGCGATTCAGCGGACATTTCCAGGCTGAACACCGCCACCGGCAGCTTCTGCTCGATCGCCGCGTGCTCGGCGATGTTCATGGCCAGCGACGTCTTTCCCATGCTCGGTCGCGCCGCGATCACAATCATTTCCGCCGGATGCAATCCGTCGGTCATCCGATCCAAATCCGGGAAGCCCGTGCCAATTCCCGACAAGGCGCCTTTGCGGTTGAAAAAAGTTTCAATGGTGCCAATCGCCCGGCCGACCAATTCCTTGGTCGTGATCACGTTCCCCTGGGCTCGGGATTCCGAAATCCTCAACACGTCGCGCTCCACCTCGTCCATCAGGGCGTCCACTTCACCTTCATAATCATAAACGCGCCCGACGACCTCGGTGCAAACGGAAATCATTTTGCGCAGCAGAAATTTTTCGCGAACACTCTCCAAATAATAGGACAAGTTGGCGGCGCTGGGAACGGAGTCCTGCAATTGCGACAGGTACGGAATGCCGCCGATCTGTTCCAGCAATCCTTTGTCTTTGAGCCGTTGTTGCAAAGTGATGATGTCAATCGCCTCACGCGTGTCGAACATCGTGGCAACGGCTTCGTAGATGGTCTGATGCCGGAGGTCGTAAAACGTTTCCTTGCCATTGTCCTTCAGCTTCTCGATGCACTCGCCCATGCAATCGTTGGGCGATAACAAAATGCAGCCCAGGACACCTTGCTCCATTTCAATGGAGTGCGGCGGCAACCGGTCAACCGAATGCGCCGCGGTTGAATGCCTTTGCCGTCTGGTTTTCTTTAAATCCGTGCCGTTGCCCGTCCCGTTGGAAACCGTTTCGATCATGGCGATATCGTAGTTTTGCAATTCGCGGGCAACAGCATATCATATTGGAAATTGTTCACAGAGTTATTCGCAGGTTCGTTTAGCTACTGCAAACGTTCAAACCCGGATTTTGCGTTAGCTTACAGAATTGCCGAAGCATTTACAAAATTGTCGGCGAAGCCGCAAACAAAAGCCCCAGCGGGCCCAGCGGGGCGACACATTTGTAGCCCAAGGCCAGCGCGAGTTTTGGCAAGTGGCGCTGCCACCGAGTACGCTGCCTTGGGTAAAGCAACCCAGGCATAAGCCGCTGACTGCGGAACCGCGCGACAGCGCGAATCTGATCTACGGAAATTCGTTCAGATTTCCCATACCTGAGTGGCCGGCCTCATAGCTAAAATTCAATGCGAACGTGATAACAGTTTTGCGCAGTCCTAATGCAACGCAGTTGAAATTTGCATCTAAAAGTGCCTGCCCTTCTCTGATACTTGCGCTAAAACAAAGCAACACCCAAATTCAAATGCAATATCCGGATTAAAACTAAAACCTTCTGTAAAATCTGTGTTTCATCTGTGTTTCATCTGTGGCTTAATGACTCCCATGCGCATTCTCATAGCAACCGTCACAGCCGGTGGCGGCCACAACGCCGCCGCCGCCGCCCTGGAAGAAGCCTGGCGCGCCTTCAGGCCGGATGATGCGGTCGAACGGGTGGATCTGCTCAGGTTCTTCTCGCCTCTGCATAAAAGAATCTACGCCGATGGCTACGTAAAATTTGTCGAACACGCGCCAGAACTTTGGGGAATGCTGTTCAGCAAGACCGATGATCCCAAACTCGTTCACCGGTTCAGCAAATGGTCTCGCGCTTTCCCCAGCGCTTCGCGCACCAAATTCAAAAAACATCTCCAGGCATTCAAGCCGGACGCCGTACTTTGCACCCATTTTTTGCCGCACGAATTACTGGGCCTGCTGCGAAAAAACGGAAAAGCGTCTCAACCCTTCGTTACCACGGTCGTCACCGACTTTGAAGCGCACGCGTTGTGGATGGACTCCTGCGTGGACCTCTATTGCGTCGCTGCGGATGAAACCCGGGCGCGCCTGGTGGCTCGCGGCGTCCCACCGGAAAACATCATTGTCACCGGCATTCCCATATCCGCGAAGTTTTCGTCGAAGTTCGACCTGAAAGCCATTCGCAAAACCTACGGACTCAGAGACGACCTCCCGATCATGCTCGTTCTTGGCGGTGGTTTCGGCATGGGGCCCGTGACGGAAATCCTCGCTGAATTGGACAAGGCCGCCGGCCAATTTCAAACAGTCGTCGTTGCCGGGCGCAACGAAAAATTGCGTCGCGAACTCGCCGCTCGCGACCACAAACATCCAACCCATGTCCTGGGCTTTTCCCCCAACATGCATGAACTGATGGCCATTGCCGAACTCATCATTACCAAGCCCGGCGGACTTACCACCTCCGAGGCGCTGGCGATGGGCAAACCGTTGTTCATTTTAAATCCCATTCCCGGCCAGGAAGCCGCCAATAGCGATTTCCTCCTCGAACGCGGCGCGGCGGCCAAAGCCAATCGCGTCGAAGACCTGCCGTTCCGTGTCGAGCAATTGACCGGCTCAAAAAAGCTTTCCGAGATGGCGCGCGCCGCCAAAGCCCTCGGGCGCCCGCAGGCGGCGCGAGCCATCTGTGATGAGGTTTTGCGTCGCGCAAATTCCCGATGAAATGTGCCGCGCACCAGACCGACGCCACAGGCGTATGCGCCTGGTGCGGACGAGCCGTCTGCGCCGTTTGCGGAAAATCCTCCGAATCGCGCCGCCTGGTTTGCTCCGATGACTGCGCTACCGCCCTGGCGCGAGAGGCGAGAGCGATGGATTCGATTCTGCGCAAGAGCCTTCAAAGCGCCCGTGCCAGCGCGTTCTATTCATTCTTGTGCGGGGTGCTTTCGGCGGGCGGCGCGCTTGGCGCGTGGTATTATTTACCGTCGCAGTTTCTGATTTGGTTTTGCGCCGGTTGCAGCGTCGTCTTTTTCACTTCGGGACTCTGGTTTGCTGCGATTGCCCGAAAAGATTCCACAAATTAGTTTAGTTGGCCTTAGTCATGAGCTCCCGGGAGGATGATCGCCGCCGGCGGCGGCGGGCTCGAAATTAATTCGGAATGAAATTCCTTAACGGCGTTCAACATAAATTGCACCGCCACCGCCGCAAGCACCAGCCCCATGACGCGAATGGCGATGCTCATTGCAATTGGATTCAGCCAGTGCGCGCCCCGCACGGCCAATCGAAAAATCAAATAGGTCGCCGCAGACACCACAATGATGGAGCCATATAACGCCAGGTGTTGCGGAATTGTCGTCGCCTCATTCTGAAGAAGGATGGTCGTCGAAATCGCGCCAGGGCCTGCGAGCATGGGAACCGCCAGCGGAGTAATCGCAATGTCCGGCTTCTCCACGCCCGCCTGGGTTTCTTCCCGGGTTTGCTGAACGCGCGAGCGCTGCACCCGCAGCATGTCCAGCGCGATAATGAGCAACACAATGCTGGCCGCGATTTGAAACGCCGGCATCGTAATACCGAAAACTTTGAACAGCTCCCGCCCGAAAAACGCGAAACCCAACAAAACCACCGCCGTCGTCGCCGAGGCCAGGCCGGCCATACGCAGACGCTGTTCAGGCGTATCGGTCGGCGTCATAGCCAGAAATGCGGGGGCTGTGGCCAACGGGTCCACAATCACAAACAGCGAACCGGCGGCCAGTAGTGTGTACTCGGACAGGGTCACGGGCTGAGATTAAAAAGGAAAAAGAGGAAATTAAAAAGTAGAAATGACCAATACCCGTTAAAGCACGATTCCACCAAAAATACTGAGGCAGGGTAAAACTGCCTGCCAGTGGCGCTGCCACCTTTGCCCTCTCGCGCATCGTACCTCCAAACTACTGCCACCATCAGCCGTATCTTACCATCGGACGACCATTCTCCTTCTCCAGGGGGAGAA
>DASXFM010000222.1:0-6072 GCA_036489615.1 Verrucomicrobiia bacterium
GTTTGAAGGCATCCTTGGCCATTTCGTGCCTGCCATCCCAGTAGAAGAGGATGAATTTGCCGCGCGCGGCATTGCCTTCGATCGCCAGCGCTTCACGCAGCCGTTCATCACCGATGCTGTGCTCCAGGAAATTTTCAGCAAGGAAAGCGCCAACGTCAAACGCACTTTTCTCAACGCAAAAGGCGACGGCAGGTATTCCTTTAAGCCGGAATTTGCCACTCAGCAGCAGATCGAAAAATATTTCGCGGCGCAGAAAAAACGCGATGCTCTCCTGGAGTCGGGCCTGTTCGATTTGATCAGCAATGTGATTCTGTTCGAAGATGGGGGAGGATTTCACTTTCGCCTGGGGGTGGAGCAAACGGCTTCCTTCAAGGATTTGCCGCCGGACACGAAAGCCAAATTGCGCGAGCATTACCTGCATTATTTTTTCCGGCGGCAGGACGATTTCTGGAAGCAGGAAGCAATGCGCAAGCTGCCCGCGCTCAAGCGCGTGACCAATATGCTGATTTGCGGGGAAGACCTGGGCATGGTGCCGGAGTGCGTACCATCGGTGATGAAAGACCTTGGCCTGTTGAGCCTGGAAATCCAGCGCATGCCCAAGAAATTAGGGCAGGAATTTTCCCGTCCGGCGGATGCGCCTTATTTGAGTGTCGTGACACCCTCCACCCACGATATGAGCACCATCCGCGGCTGGTGGGTGGAAGAGCGGCCTTTGATTCAAAAGTTTTTTAACTACGAACTCGGCCTGCCCGGAGAAGCCCCGGCCGAGGCCGGGCCGGAAATGGTCCAGACGGTCGTGCGCCAGCATCTGGAATCACCCGCCATGTGGAGCATTTTTCAATTGCAGGACCTGCTCGGGATGGATGAAGAATTGCGGCATTCCCATGCCCAGGCCGAACGTATTAATATTCCCGCCGATCCAAAACATTACTGGCGCTACCGGATGCACCTGACTTTGGAGCAATTGCAAAAAGCGAAGAACTTCAATGAAGAGCTACACGGTTTAATCCGGCAGAGCGGGCGGTGAAAAGCTTTAGTGAGACGGCGTGCTGGTATGCTGATACATCCAGCCAATGTCTCCGGCAGCCGGTGTGCCCGCGGTAGAGCCGCTAAGATTGATTCCGGTGACGAGGTCGGGAGTAAGCACCGAGTCACGCCATTTCCGGCTATCCGCGTGGCCATCGGCAAAAGAAAACGCACCCGTGCCACCATGATAGGCTGCCGGACGATCATACCACAGGGGACCGCTTTTGGCATCGGCCATATCAAAAACGAGGAACCCATCATTGATAGAATCACCTTGCTCATCACAAAAGACCCATAAGTCGGAAGGACTGGGAGCGATCATCCCTGATAATTTTGAATAATTGACATATCCCGTCATCAAATTGGTTACGCTGGTGGTCATCCCATGCATGAAAGCGTTCATGGAGACACTGCGGACGCGCGGGCCTTTGATTCCGGACTTCTTGTCGCCGGGGCATTTATAGATGCCAATGGAGTGGCCACAATAGGGGCCCAATTCACTGTCGTATAAATTCGTGGTGTTGTAATTGTCCGGCCAGATGGAAAATTGGTTGGGTTCCCACTTCATGATGCCTTTGACCCAGGAATTAAGAGTCTGGTCAGAAGTATCACCATTTACCGGGATCGTTCCATTATTATCATCCGCATACATGATCCAGCCAAGGGCCAACTGGCGTTCGTTATTCAGGCAATAGGCGCGCTCACCCCGCTGCTGGGCGCGCGTCAGTACCGGCAGGAGAATCGCCGCCAGGATGGCGATGATAGCGATCACCACCAGCAATTCGATGAGCGTAAAGCCGGAGGCAGGCGTAGATTGCCTGCCGCAGGCGCGCAGGGTAAAGGCGGTATTACGAGTTGATAACATCAAAGTATTGCTTAAAGGATTTAATAAATATTTCACTCCGAATGGATTTTTTGTCAACGTCACAGTGACCACATAAACATGCGGTGGAATAAGGGGGCGCTGATGAACTATAGTAGGAGAGTCACCTGAGAAATGAATTGTGTATTTTGCGCCCAAAATTTGACTCGTCTTCGCTGCTCAAACTCTTAATTTTTATGAAAAAGAAATTAATCATCCTTGGTTGTCTCCTGGCAGGATTGTTTATCCGGTTTGGCACTGACCGCGCTTCGGCGCAAGTCATCGCGTTCGATTCCGCGACCAACTACGCCGCTTCCGCCGCATGGACCAATGGCTCGCAGGCAGGGTTCGGGTTTTTGCCCTGGCAACTGACCGCTACCAACGCCGCTAATATTTTCGGCGGCCGATATATTGATACCGGTTCTCTGCCCATCAGCCAGGCCACCAAAACTTTTGGCATCTACGGCAATGGCTCAGTGCACCCGGGTCCTTTTTCTTTTGCCTATCGCGAACTGAGCACGGCCATGGTGCCAGGCGAAGTCTTCAAAGTTAAATGCCAGGTCAGCGGCATGAATACTTCATCCACTAGCCCCGGTTATGTGGGGATCGCCCTCCTGCCTGACGATAATACCAATTGGATAGATGAAAATATCATCGGGGACGCACTATTTGCTTTTTATAACGTCGGCGACATAGACAACTGCCAGATATGGGATGCGAATGGCGACAACGATACCGGGATCCTTGGCACACCGATTACCGAACAGATTCTCAATCAGGGAATCACGATCGAATTTTATCTTCTCACGGCGACGACTTATCAGGTGGTGGTGAAGAACGCGGCTGACACCACTATTCTGGCCAGCTATCCGGCGTCGACCCTGGGCGGCAGCGGCGTTTTAACCCTGGCGGCTTTTGAAGTCAATAACGGCGGTGGCCAGAACTTTTGGATCAATAACCCGGAAGTCGCCTCGGTTTCCGTCGTCCCGCCGGTCATCAGCAACCTTTCGCCGTCGAATGCCCAGACCTACGTTACCTCGGGCGGCCAGTTTTCCTTCAACGTCAATTCGCAGTTTTCAGTTATTTCGTCCAATGGCATCTCGCTGGTGCTGAATGGTATCAACGAAAGCAACCAACTGGCCATCACCGGCAGCGGCACTTCCAACGTGCAAGTGACTCTGAACCCGCCGTTGCAGGCAAATGTGCTTTATAATGGGACCATCTCTGCCTCCGACACCAACGGCAACCTTTCCACGCAAGTTTTTTCCTTTAACACCTGGGACACTGAGCCTCAGAATATTTATATCGAAGGGAGTGATTATAACTACGGTGGTGGCAACTGGGTCAATAATCTTACCGCCGCTGAGCCAAATCAAATCTATGGCCAATTTGACCTTAACGGCGTCTCGAACATCGATTATTACGTCTATAATTTGCAAGAAACCAATAACACCAGCCCCTATCGCATGGGCGATTTTGTCTTCCTGGAACCGACTGCTGATATCGATCACGACAATTTCCAAGCCAACGGTTTTACCCCTTACAGCATGGGTTATAACGAACAGGGCCAATGGGAGGATTACACGCGCGTCTTAAGCAATAATACCTATGCTGTTTATGCCCGCATGGCGGGATTTAACGGCGGCACCGTGGCCATGAGCCGCATGGCAACGCCCACCGTCAGCACGGTAAGCCAGCCAAACGCCACCATCGGAACGTTTGTTTGCCCGGACACCGGCGGCATTACGAACTGGACCTTTGTGCCTCTGAAAGATTTCTTCAGCAATCCTGTGCTGATTAATTACGGGGGCACAAATACCTTCCGCATCACGGACCTCGACGGCAATGGCACTTATAATTTGAGTTATCTCATCCTGGTCGCCGTGACGAACACGGCCACGGTCCGGCCCTATATTTCCGGCGGGTTCCCTTATCCGAATGCCACTGGCGTCAATCCGGAGACGACCTTCTCCTTCACCATCGCCAATGGGCAGACCGGTGTGACTCCTTCGAGCATCCAACTGCTAATCAATTCTAATACAGTTAGCGGGCTGTCTTTCAGCAACAATGCCGCCGGCACGGTGGTCAGCTATCCGATTCCTACTTCCAACCTGCTCCCGGCGGGGGTCAATACGGCCCAGGCGATTTTCAGCGACGGTTCCGTGACCATCACCGATTCATGGACGTTCAGCGTTGAAACCATCCCGACGCTTCCCGGTTCATGGGCTTTGCCGCTCACCGGTAACTATTCGCGCGGTTTTTCGGAGTTAATCGCCAAGGGCGATGACAGCGCGACTAACTCGGATTTCCCGCCGAGCGTGGCGCGGGCTGAAGCCCAGTTGGCCGGTACGCTGACCAATTCCTCCACGGGCCTTCCCTATGCCAACGAGGCGTTAAACAATGGAGTTTATATTGAAACCAATACCATTAATTACGCCGTCGATTCGGTTTTCGCGGGAATCTTCAGCCCGATCAGCCCATTCCCGGACGTCCCGGCCGGCACCACGAACAACGTCGCCCTTGAAGCCAACATGTATGCCTATCTTACGCCCGGCGTTTACAACTTCGACGTCTATAGCGATGACGGCTTCCAATTCACCGCCGGCACGACGCCCACCAGCACCAATCTCGTGCTGGGAAGTGCCAACTTCGGGCGGGGTGCTACGGGAACAGAATTCTCTTTTGCTGTGACCAACGCCGGTCTGTACCCGATGCAATTGATTTATTTCAAGGCGCAGCTCGGTGGCGGTGGTGTGGAGTTGTACTCTGTTTCCTCCTCCGGAGGGAACATCCTGTTGAATTCGACGAACGCCGCCGCAGTGCCGGTCTATTATGTTTCCAGCGTGGCGGCTCCGACCGTCAGCATCAGCCTCAGCGGCAATCAGGCTGTGCTGTCGTGGAGCAATAGCAGTTACTCGTTGCAGAGCGCCGCAGTGGTGAATGGGCCTTACACGACCATTGCCGGTTCGACCAGCCCCTATCATTATACCTTCACCGGAACGCAGCAATTCTTCCGGCTGATCAAGACTCAATAGCCGGGCGCAGCCCGGACGAACGCCAGGCAGATTGGCGGAGACATGAGAGAGCGGAGCGCAAGCTCCGCTCTCTCGCTTTAATGACCAGCGTAAACCAATTTAAATCTGCTGTAACCTGCAAAGCCTTCCTTGCTTCTCTATTCTTATAAATTTAATATGCGATATGGCCGATGAAATTTTCGCCGCAACGCCGCCCGTGACCTCCGGGCCGTTTCATGCCATGGCCAAGCCGGTCAGTTCTACGTGCAATCTGGATTGCACCTATTGTTACTATTTGAGCAAGGAATCGCTTCCCGGCGGCCCCAAGACCGGCCGGATGTCTGATGAAGCGCTCGAACTGTTCATCCGGCAATACATCAATGCCCAGGCAGGTCCCGAGGTGGTCTTTTCGTGGCAGGGGGGCGAACCGACGTTGCTTGGCCTGGACTTTTTTCGCAAAGCCGTCGCCTTCGAAAAAAAACATGCCCGGCCCGGCCAGAAAATTCAAAACGACCTTCAAACCAACGGAACCCTGCTCG
This sequence comes from Verrucomicrobiia bacterium, assembly GCA_036489615.1. Classification (GTDB taxonomy): domain Bacteria; phylum Verrucomicrobiota; class Verrucomicrobiia; order Limisphaerales; family UBA11358; genus UBA11358. The sequence goes on from DASXFM010000222.1 coordinate 5,442, forward strand.
ACGAGGAGTGGTGCGCCTTTCTCAAAGAGAACCGGTTTCTGGTCGGCTTAAGCATTGATGGCCCTCGCGAGATCCATGATCATTATCGCGTAAACAAGGGCGGAAAACCGACCTTTGACCAGGTATTCAATGCCGCCCGGCTGCTCCAACGTCATAATGTGCCGTTCAATACTCTTACCTGCGTTCATCGTTTCAATGGGCGGAAGCCTCTGGACGTCTATCGCTTTTTACGACAGGAACTCGGTTCCACGTATATCCAATTCATTCCGATTGTCGAATTCAAGGATTTCAAACGCGTCGCTCCGCAGGCCTGGGACACCGCCAAACTTCCGATGGACGGCCAGCCCGAAGCTCGTCCGGGGCATCCAGATTCCATTGTCACCGACTGGTCGGTGGACCCGGATGATTGGGGGTATTTTTTGTGCAGTGTTTTTGATCGCTGGCTGGACCGGGACTTGGGCAAAGTCATGGTGAATCATTTTGAAACGCTCGTGGCTCAACATATGGGAATGCCTTCGCAAATGTGCATCTACAGCCAAAATTGTGGTCGCGGGGTGGCGGTGGAAAACGATGGAGGCGTTTATTCCTGTGATCATTACGTCTATCCCGAATATCTCCTCGGCAATTTAAA
>DASXFM010000261.1:0-14517 GCA_036489615.1 Verrucomicrobiia bacterium
GAAACCACCAGATGCCCGGTCAATCCGGCGCGGACCGCCAGTTGCGCCGTCGCCTCATCGCGGATTTCACCGATGATCAGGACCTGCGGATCCTGGCGCAGGAGATGCCGCGCCGCTCGTGGGAAATCAAGGCCGATGGCGTCATTGACCTCCGTTTGCATCGTGCCTGGGACGATTTGTTCGACCGGGTCCTCCACCGTGATAATATGTCGTCCGCCGCTTTCAGCCAGATGTCGGAGGCAGGCGTAAATTGTTGTGGTTTTGCCGCTACCCGCCGGTCCCGTCAGCAATAATAAACCGCTCGTCTGTTTCAAAAACTTCTGCAGTTCCGCGCGCGCCATTTCGGGAAATTCGATTTGCCCCAATGTCATCGCGGAACCGGCGCTGAACAGCCGCAGCACGATTTTCTCGCCCGTAATAGTCGGATACGTGGCCACGCGAATGTCATTTTGACATTTCAATTCCTCGCGCGGGATACGTCCATCCTGCGGCAGGGATTCCTGATACGTTTTCAAACGGGCAAGAAACTTGATTCGGCCAAAGACGCGCCCGGCAACTTCGGCCGAAAATTCTTCGGACGGCGCAACCATTCCATCGAGCCGGAACGCGACTTCAGCGGATTTGCCGCGCATTTGCAGGTGAATATCACTCGCTCCCGCGCTCTCGGCCCGCTGGACAAGTTGTTCCAGGACGCGCGGCGCGGAAACTTCAACAGGTGATTCGGCTGTTTCAATCATGATTTGTCATTTGCCACACGAAATACTAGACAGGCCAATTGACGGAACGTCACGTGGAAGACGGCTGAAAAAGAAGTAAGTACCCGACTCTAAAACCAGCGGCTCTCGGAGTACCTTGAAGGGTGGACACCCGGCACGTGGAAAGATCTAGAAATAATCCGGTTCGTTGCCGGATTTCCACTTGATGTTGCAGCCCATACTGGGCTTTTGGGTGGCGGAAACCGGCTGGCCTGAGAGTACGGCGTCGAGAGCGGCGCGCAGATCTTTTCCGGTCACCGGGACGCCGCTGTTGGGGCGGCTGTCATCAAATTGACCGCGATAAACCAGCTTTTGGTCCTTATCAAAGAGATAAATGTCCGGCGTGCAGGCGGCATGATAAACTTTGGCTACTTCCTGGGTTTCATCATAGAGATACGGAAAGCTATAACCGGCAGTCCTGACTTCTTCCTTCATTTTCGCGGGGCTGTCATCGGGATAGTTTTCGACGTCGTTGGAATTGATGGCAACGATGGCAACGCGCTTTGATGCGTAATCACGGGCAAACTGAGCAAGGGCCGAGCGAAGATGCTTCACGTAAGGGCAATGATTGCAAATGAACCAGACGACGAGCGCGGGCGCACCCTTGAAATCCGCAAGTGAAACCAATTCCCCGTTTGTATCAGGCAACTCGAAGTCCGGCGCCGTCGTGCCCAGCGGCAGCATGGTGGAAGGTGTCAGAGCCATGCCATGAATTTGGAACGACCTCTATTTTTGCGCAAGAGCCAATTTGAGTTTCACTCCAAATCGTTACCTGTTACCTGGCATTCGAGCGTTACTGCGGATTCGCTGAAAGCCAAAACTCGATATTAGCCGCCTGGGGATTGCCCGGGTCCAATTGCAACACCTTCAGGTATTCGGCGCGGGCGTGAGGCACGTCATGCAATTTTTGGGCGTAAAGATTCCCAAGTTCCAGATGGGCGCGCGCGTCGTTGGGATTGGACGCCAGAATTCTCCTTAACTCATTGACGGCGTCGGTAACGAAACCGGCCGACTTGAGCGCGAGCGCGAAATTATAACGGGCGTCCGTCGATTCCGGCTCGATAGCCAGAGCGGTTTCGTATGCGGCCAGGGAAAATTGAAAATCGCGGAGCCGATAGGCCATGACGCCGCAATTATATTGGGCCTCGAACCACGCCGGGTCGAGGCTGGCGGCCCGCCGGTAATATTCCAGCGCATCGGGAAATCTGCGTTCCGTCTCATAGTCACGCGCGCGGGCGAACATTCCGGTCGCCGCCCGATGGTCTCCGGAAGCGGGCTTGGCGGGTGACATATAATTATACCGCGGATATACCGGAGGGGCGGGTCGAACCATGCGGACTGGCGCGGGCGCCTGGTAAGTATTTTCCGCCGGCAACGGCGTTACCGGGGGACTTGTCTGCGACGATTCGGAGTGAAGCCAATGAAAAAATCCCCCGCCGCTGGATTGATTTGAAGGCGGAGTGGGCTGGATGGAACGATACACATCCGGTTCGCTCGCCGGCCTGATGCCGCCGGACGCCGGTGCTGAAGCAATCCTCGTTTCCGGCTGTACCTGAACATTCTCGGTTGGTTGCTGACTCGTGTCGGATTGGCCGGTTGAGACGCCGTTATCCGTATTGGCGCGGGCTGTTTCCGTTCGGCGTTCTCTCCGTTTCTGCTGCTGTTTCGGCGGCTCATAGGTTGACTCGGACGGCTCCATTCCCGGAGCAACGGGCTGCCGCATCGGAGGATTTGGACGGGTTTGCGGCGTCGACGCCATGGCGACTGTCGTTGGCGATTGCTCAATACTGTTCACAATCGCATTCACGTCGTCCGAATTGGCCGGTCGCGGGTTCAGGGACAAATACGCGAGATATTCGTGCAAGGCCTGGCGATCGTCATGGAGATACTCATGCTCGACGGTGGCGAGATTCAAGATGGCCGGGGCGAAATCCGGATGGTTCTGGACGGCGGCCTCGAAGAATTTTTTCCCTTCTTCCGGACGCCCGCGCTCCATGCGCGCCAGGCCGAGGCCGTTCAGCGCTTCGGCATTATTTGGGTTCCAATAAAGCGCGGTGCTGAAACTCTTCTCCGCCGGCAGCAGATCGTGCGTGCCGAGCTGTGCCAGGCCTAGTTTAAGCCAGCCGTCGGGTTCATTGACTTTCCGCAGCGTGAAAGCGGTGAATTCGCTCACTGCTTTGTCCGGCTTGTCTTCCTGCATCCACAAACAACCCAGGTTATAGTGGGCCTCCATCAAATCCCGGTCCAACTCCAGCGCCCGTTGATAGGCTTTGGCCGCGTCGTCCAATTGCCCGGTGTGCTGCTCGGCCACGCCAAGATAATTCCAGGCTTCGGCGTTCGTGGCCACGTCTTCGGTCGCCGATTTAAATTCATCGGCGGCGTCCGCGTAATCCCCGGCGTCCAGGAGTTTTTTCCCTTTGACGAGCGCATGTGTTCCGGCGGGCGCGCAGCCGGCCAGCGCCGCCGCAAGAACAATTAAGGCCAAAAGGCGAAGCTTGAGCATTATTCCATTCGGTTTGGAATTGCCGGATTCATTTTTAATGCTCAACATTCGCGCAGGTGGTAACATCCCAGCTTTGACGTGTCAACAAAGAGACTGGTTCAATCTGTTTTATTGTGGCTGGCCGCTTTTCAAATTCAAGCCGGAACACTTCCTATTTCTCCAAACGCAGGCGCCCGCGTGGTCATCGTGCAGAACCCGGACGCCGTCGCTAATTTCCAGCCTGACGCTGCGATCGTCCAAACGATGGTCGATCGCGGAATCACCAATTTGACCGGGAAGGCCACAGTGGCGGCCGCGTGGCGCTCGATTGTCGTGCCCGCCGATGTTGTCGGCATCAAGGTGTTTTCCGCCGGGGGCGAAATTAGCGGCACCCGCCCGTCCGTGGTGGCGGCGGTCGTGCGCGGATTGATCCAGGCCGGATTGCCGCCCGGGCACATCATCATTTGGGACAAACACGCGAGCGACCTCCGTGCGTCCGGATATTTCAAACTCGCCCAAAATTTCGGTGTGCGCGCGGAAGGCGCCGTCGAGGCCGGATACGATCCTACCAATTATTATCAACCCGACAGCGCAGTCATCGGCAGCCTGGTCTATGGAGATTTGGAATTCGGCAGGACCGGCGATAAAGTGGGACGACGGTCGTTCGTGACCAAAATTCTCAGTCACCAGGTGACTAAAATCATCAGTATCACTCCATTGCTCAACCAGCCGTCCGCCGGCGTTTGCGGGCATCTCTATAGCCTGGCTTTCGGCGGCGTGGACAATACGTTGCGTTTTCAGAACGATCCTGACCGCCTGGCGGTCGCCGTACCGGAGATCAATGCGTTGCCCGCGGTGGGCGACCGTGTGGTCCTGAACATTACGGACGCATTGATTGGACAATATGAAGGGGGCGCGAGTGTGTTGCTTCATTATTCGACGGTGCTAAACCAGCTTTGGTTCAGTCGGGACCCGGTGGCCCTGGACACTCTCGCCATCCGCGAGCTGGACCGTGAACGGCAGGCAGCGGGCGCGTGGGGTTTCCCCCCGGACCTGGAGATTTATACCAATGCCGTCCTGCTGCAGTTGGGGATCAACGACCCGGCGCAAATTCATGTTGTGAATGTTGAATCGTCGAATCGTTGAATCGGATGAGGGTCGCGCGAAGAGCGCGAAGGTAATTCATGAAGAAGCTAACTCGCTCGCAGACGAACGAGCCTCATGGATTAACATGCAGATCCGGTCCAGGGCCTTGCGCATCTCTCGTTTTTGACGCATGCGCTCTGGTTCTAATAGTTCGTGCAATATGGGATCCAGAAGGAAGCGACGGTCAATTTCTCCCTTGGTGCGCAGTGAATCTATAGCTTCTTCTCTGCTTTTTCTGTTTTCCTCAAGCATGTACTCAGGCTGGCGCATCTCAGCACACCGTTCCCAAATTCTCTTGAGAGTTGTTTCCCCTCCGGACTCGTTAGGCCAATAGACGTCAGATTGACTCCGCGATCGGACCGTATCCCAATTAGAGAATATTTGGCTTTGCGGGTGCACCGCCAGGGTCAATTCGATCCGCCCCGTGTCCAGGATCGGTCGCGGCATAGCTGCCAGTTGCACGTACATCCCCAAGCCAGCCGCCATTTCATCCCAGGAAACCCCGTTTCGATCCAGAAATCTCGTTGTGATGCAATTTGGGCAGCAACTCAAAAAGCCGAAGCGATTCCGATATTCGGCGGTCGCGATTTCCGGGTAATGCGTCCCCCTTTCCTTCCTTTCCACAAAGAAGCCAGCTTGCCAACCGCAACCTGCAAACGGATCGATAAAGAGATAAAAGGGTGCGCCAGGCAGATATCGCGGCAGGTACTCGTACCAAAAATACGTAGTGGCCATATGATTGACGAAGTTTTCACGCTGCAAAGCGGTAGGGAGCGGTATGTCTGCATCTCGCAGAAGATTCGCAAACTCCTCCATTGACAGAACCCTGGAAGGGGCCAATAGCTTTTCTAAGTCAGCGCAATACGGATTCCCGGCCGATGTTCGATGAGTCGGCAAGTTCAAGTTCTGACGCTCGTCTGGCAATTGATTCCTTTTATCCATCCGTCGGATTGCCTCTGCTTATGGATGGTACGGTACTGTCGACATGCCGCGCAGTCAATTTTACCGGGGTAAAGGCGCAACGTCAGGAAAATCACGAATTAAGTTTGAGGTTCCCCTTCGCGCGGGGCTACGGAGGGTAGGCCCGTTTGCGCTTCGGCGCGGCGAGCGGGGATGAGGATGATTCCGGACTCCGAGGTGCACATTTTTCGGGTGTATGTTTGTAAACGTGTAAACGGAAGTGGATTTAGGGCGAAAATGTGCGTTTTTACTGGTATTTTGATGGATTTTGAGGCGCGGCGAGGGTGTAAACGGCGCGCGCTTTCTCGGGCTACGGCGCGATGAACGTGGAGGGTTCCAGAAATTCAGAAACTCCGGGCAAGGATGCCCGGATAACCGGCGGGTAGGACGCCCACCCTGCGTCCGCCTGGCTTTCGTTTAATTGAAAAGGTGGATCAGGGAATTGAGATTTAACGGGGCTATACGAAATGCTAAACGAATTGAATTGGACGGGTCAAACATATCGGACGTATCAGATGCTGGACGGTGCCTTTTTCCATTTAAATTCTTCCTGTTTCCATTTAAGATTTCCGCCATGAGCAAGGTCACAAAACTTCTGCACACGCGTTAACGCGTGAATGATTTGGAGCGGACGGTCAAATTTTATCGCGAGGTATTGGGTCTCGAAGAAATTCGGCGGCACAAATCTCCGCGCGGTTCGGAACTGGTCTTTTTGAAAACGCCGGGCAGCGACGAACAAATTGAGATTACTTATTTTCCCGGGAGCGGCCCCGTGCAGGTGCAGCCGGACCTGACGCATTTGGCGTTCGAGGTGGACAGCCTCGAGGAATTCTCAAAGCACCTGGCGAAGTTGGGGCTGAAATACTCCGACGGCCCGACGACGAGTTCGAGCGGAAGCACCTTTGCATTCGTTGACGCCCCGGAGGGTTACGAGATTGAGTTAATTGAAAAAAAATAATGAGCGTACTTATTGTCGGTTCCACGGCACTGGATTCAATCAAAACACCCAAAGCGGAAAATCCGCGGTTACTGGGCGGGTCGGCCAGCCATGCCGCGGTCGCAGCCAGTTTTTTTTCGCCCGTAAAACTGGTTGGAGTGGTCGGCGACGATTTTCCCAAAAAATACATCTCTCTTTATCGGAAGCATCGAATTGATTTGGACGGCCTTCAGATTGTCCCGGGCAAAACGTTTCATTGGTCGGGCGAGTATGAAGTGAATATGAACAACCGCCGGACGTTGCTCACGGAATTGGGCGTGTTTGAACGGTTTACCCCGCATTTGCCGGACGCGCACAAGGCGTCGCAATTCGTCCTGTTGGCCAACATCGCGCCTGCCCTGCAACACCATGTTTTGGACCAGATGACGCGGCCCAAATTTGTGGCAGCGGATACCATGGACCTGTGGCTCAACATCGCGCTCGGGGACCTGCAGCGATTGCTGCCCCGGATTGATTGTTTTGTGCTCAACGACAGCGAGGCGCATCAGTTGACCAAGGAAGACAATGTTTTCGCCGCGATGAAAAAGATCCACAAACAGGGGCCCAAATACGTCATCATCAAAAAGGGCTCGCACGGTTCGATTTTGTCCGGCCCGGGCGGTCATTTTATCTGCCCGGCGTATCCGTTGCGCGATGTTTGCGACCCTACCGGCGCGGGCGACTCGTTCGTCGGCGGGATGATGGGTTACCTGGCCACGGCGCGCGGCGGGATCGAGAATAATTTTCGGCGCGCAATGGTTTACGGCAGCGTTGTGGCGTCGTTTTGCTGCGAAGGTTTCGGGTTGAACCGCACGACGAGGATTAAACGGGCGGACATTGAGAAACGGGTGAAAGAATTGGAGAAACTGACGCGTTTTTGAAATTTACATTATATGGTAACGATTGACATACAGTATCAGGGTGAGCTTCATTGCGAGGCAGTGCACGGTCCTTCCGGCACCCGTCTGGCGACCGATGCGCCAAAAGACAACATGGGCAAGGGTGAAAGCTTTTCACCGACGGACCTGGTTGCGACTGCCTTGGGCACCTGCATGATGACGCTGATGGGCATTGCCGCACGATCTCTGAACGTGGATTTGACCGGGACTCGCGTTACGGTGCAAAAGGAGATGGTAGCAACCCCGATGCGCCGAATTGGAAAGCTGGGGGTTAAAATCAGCGTTCCGGTCAAACTGACAGCCGAGCAGAAGCAGAAGCTGGAGCAGACCGCTCTAACTTGCCCCGTTCACAAGAGCCTGCACCCGGACGTTCAATTGCCGGTCGAGTTTGTTTGGGCATAGCCAGTCCATTATAATGGCATTAGATGTGCTTACATTTGGGCACCGAGCCGCTCAAATGCAACAGATCGAAGCCAATCAGGAACTGGAACTCACCCCGAATTTAGGGCGTTCCATCCACCCCGTTACGCAGGATAAAGGCAATATTTACCGGCATAAAACCAGTGAAGAGCCCCTGAGAGTCTCCGTTTCGCCACCCATGCGGGTGCATCAGCATTTTGTGCAAAGGCAGCAGTATTATACGGGCGACGCCTGATCCAAAAATTTCTCGCGGGCGTCTCATTTTTGGACATGGATGGTGGCGAAAGAACTCTGAGGGGTTTCAATGCGGCCCAGACCGGTACCGAAGCTGCGCCTGTAATTCCAACACGCGGCTATGTTCAACGATTACAAAGGATTCGGACGGACCATTCTTGATTTTTTCGTCCACGGCACGAAGCTCACCTACGCTGCGATTGGCATCGGTTTGGTCGTTGCTATTCTATATTTTGGAATATTTTTCAGAAACTCCTCTGGATTCGGGAACGACGTGAGTAACGCACTTAATAATCCGGTAATCGACAAAGATTACGATTATGTGAACCGGCAATGGAGCAAGGACAAGATCTTGCTTTGGCTGATCATCTCGATCGGGTCCGGCATCCTGGCCTACTACCAACTACCGGAATGGTTTCCGCATCTGTTCGGGCACGCGAAATGAAACTATAACGGGTAAGTGTCGCTTGAAGCGATGCCCTCGCGGGAGTAGCTTTTGCCCATATGAACATCTTCATTTTGAGGCACGGCATCGCGGTGGAACGCGGGACGGAAGGTTTTGAAAGAGATTCAGAGCGTCCGCTGACGGGCAAGGGAAAGAGCCAATTGCGGCGATCCGCCGGGGCGATGAAACGAATGAAGTTGCGGTTCGACCTGGTGTTGTCCAGTCCCTATAAGCGCGCCAGGCAAACTGCTGAAATTGTGGCCGAAGAATTGAAATTAAAGAAACGGGTCAGGCTTTCCGACACGCTGAAATCAGAAAACGATCCGGAGACAATGATTGCTGAAATTGCCAAACTAAAGCCAGTGCCTGAAAATCTGTTGCTCGTGGGACATGAACCTTACTTAAGCCACTTGATTTCCCTGCTGGTTTCCGGCGATGGAAACCTGGCGATAGATTTCAAAAAAGGCGGACTTTGCAAACTGGAGATGGAGAAATCGGGCGGCGCCCGCAACGCGCAGTTGTCCTGGCTGCTGACACCCAGGGTGATGAAGGAAATGGCATGATATCAGATTTGAGATTGGGTAAATCAGCCAATTCGATAGGAGATTTTTTGAATGTAGGTCTTTCCGAAGCTGTGTTGGAGGCGGTCCAGGATTTCCTTCCGGCGATAGCGAACGATTTCTGACAGCCAAACGCTGCTGTCCACTAGCACGAATAGTGTTCCATTGCGCAGGTTGGCCGGTTGGGCATGGGCGGCGATGTTTGGGTCGATCAATGAATTCCAGACTTTGACGATTTCGATTTCGGCGCGTCGAGAGTCCATCTTCAGGTCGCCCAAGACCCTGGAGACGACCTGATCGGCCGCCCGCGCACGGATTGCTTTGGCCTTTTCGAGGGGCTCAAGATCGATGCCACGCCATTGGGCGAGGACCTTCCGGCGGGCAAAAGCTTTTTTTGGCGAAGCCATTAGTTTGCCCTCATTTTTAATTTTCTTTCAGGAGAGGAGTCTGTACCGAAAAGTGAAGGCTGAAAACTGAAAACTTTGCCGCCAGATGTTCATGCTTGCGGAAATTGGCTTTGTGATGCAAAGTGGTGTCCATGAATCCGAATTGGGCGGAAGAGAATTTACAGACCATTCGAACGCTAATGGAGCGGTCGGCGCTGTATCGGCGGGCGCTTGCGCCGATTATGCTTTTTGCCGGGATCATGGGGGTACTGGCGGCGGCGGCGGGATTGATCTTTCATTGGAATTCGCCGGGACAATTCTCGGGGCTTTGGCTGGGGACGGCTGTGGTCGTGGTAATTGGGGCCTTCTTTATTGCGCGAAAGCAAGCGCTTAAGGACCAGGAGGTTTTATGGTCGCCGCCGACGCGGCGCGTTGCGCAGGCCCTTGCGCCTCCGCTTACGGCGGGTTTGATATTAGGCTTATTGGTTCCGTGGATGGGGGACTTATCGCCGTTTGTCTGGGCCTTATTTTATGGTTGCGCGCTGCATTCGGCCGGATTTTTTATGTCTCGGGGAGTAAGATGGTTCGGCTGGATTTATATCGTGCTGGTGCCATGTATCTTCATCGCGATCTTGATTATTCGGCCGGCTCCTTTGAGCCCGCACTGGTTCATGGGGTTTTTCTTCGGCGTGCTGCATTTGATTTACGGTTCCTATCTGTTTTTTACTGAGAAAAGGAAGAATGCGGCGTGAATCCGGAACCGTTCTTAAAGCTCAATCGTGTCATTCACGAGAAAGGGCGGCTGGCCATCATGTCCATGCTGGCCGCCTCGACGGAACTGTCATTTACTGAGATGCGGGATGCCCTGGGCATGACCGATGGTAATTTGACGACCCATATCCGCGCTTTGCAGCAGGAAGGCTACGTTTCGATCGCGAAATCCTATCAAAACCGGCGGCCCTTGACGACGTGCTCATTGACTCTGGCCGGCCGAAAGGCGTTTGCCGAATATATCGACCTGCTCGAAAAAATCGTTCGCCAAAATAAATCTGAATAGTTTTTGAACAAATTGACACCGTCATGGTCTTTTACTTTGTGACACAAAGTATATTGGAAATTTGAATATGAACATCATCCGCGCGGAACATTTGGGCATGTGCTTTGGCGTCAGGGACGCCATTGCGCTGGCGAAGGAAACTGCCGGGCGCCATCCCCTGACTATTTTAGGTGATTTGGTCCACAACGAAACCGTGCTGGCTGAATTGCAGGCCAGGGGAATTCGCATCGAACAAAATGTAGCAGGCATAGCCACGCAAACGGTCATGGTTACGGCACATGGGGCTTCCGAGCGCAAATTGAAGGAAAGCCGGGCGCGCGGATTGAACGTCCTGGAAGCCACGTGTCCGCTGGTGGTGGTGGTGCATCGGAGCCTGGCGAAACTCGTTCGTGAGGGTTTCCATCCGGTCGTTATCGGCAAACGTGGTCACGTGGAAGTTCTTGGACTAACGGAGGATTTTGACGACTTCGACGTCGTGCTTTCCGAACAAGACGTGTTCGAACTGCGTCCGCGCCCGCGACTTGGGGTGATTGCCCAAACGACGCAACCCATTGAGCGTGTCCGCAACCTGGCGCAACTCATCCGCGAACGCTTTCCTGACTCGGAGGTGCGCTTTGTGGATACCGTGTGCCAGCCGACTAAGCAACGCCAGAATGCAGCGGGTGAACTCGCGAAAAAGTGCGATGTGGTCGTGGTCATCGGAGGCGCGCATAGCAACAATACGCAGGAGTTGGTAAATACGTGCTCGCGCTTTTGCGGGCGAGTTCATCATGTTCAGGGCGCCGAAGATTTGCGCGAAGAATGGTTTTGCGAGACCGATACCGTTGGCATTACGGCGGGGACTTCGACGCCGGATGACGTCATTTTGAAGGTGGAAACACAATTAATGCAAATAAAAGGAGGATTATGATTCAAAAATGGCTGAATTATTTTGAGCACAACAGGAGGAATCGGATTCCGGTGCCGTGGGAAAAGGGGATTCATGTCGAACCGCACCTGAGCATACCGCTCGCACACTCATTGCAAAAATTTCAATTGGGCGAAAGCGGCGATGGCCGAAAACTAAAACGGCACGCGAATAGTACCGGGGATCCTATCTACGCTGCGGCGATTGATCTTTTTATCAAGGAGGAGCAGAACCACGCGCAGCTCATGGGACGGATATTGGATGAATTGAAGACGCCGCGGCTTCGCAGCCATTGGAGCGACTGGTGTTTTATGACCATGAGGCGGTTGTTTGGACTGCACCAGGAGCTCCTGGTCCTGTTATTGCCCGAAATGATCGCGAAACGTTATTTCCGGGCGCTGCATGACGGAACTAAGGATGCGGTTTTGAAGGCGGTGTTTTTTCAAATTACGCAGGATGAGGACGGTCATTTGGCATTTCACACCGAATATCTCCGGCGCGCGTTTCAGGGGATGCCGTTTACGCGGCGAATTCTGACGCTGGTGATTTGGAGAATCGCCTACCGGACAACCTGTTTAGTTGTGATGCTCGACCATTGGCCAATCTTGAGCGCCGTCGGAATCAGGCCGCGCCAATTTTGGGACGATTGCGGGGAGATTTTTGATGAAGTCGCCGCCGGCATTTTCAGCCCGGCTCATTTATTGGCCCCATTGAAATTGGAGTATCCCCAGCCCGAATCCGTCTAATTGACTGGCAGTTTGAACCTGGACCTGAACGAAGACCATTAACTCAAAGGAAACATTATGAACTACGCCAAATGGATCTCGCACTTTACTCACAACAAACAAAATCGGCTGGAGCCGGATTGGTCCGCGCCTGTTCATATCCCGCCCGTGGTCCTGGCGCCTTTGTTGCGGTCCATTGAACAGTTCCGGCTCGGAGACGGCGGCGGTCCGGCGTCCCTGATCGCATTTAATCGTGAAAACTTTCGTAATCGGACGGATGAGATGCGGCAAATTGTGGATTTGTGGTTCGCCGAAGAAGCGGAGCATGCGCGGTTGCTGGGTTGTGCGGTTCAGCGTTACAAGGGCAGGGTGATTACGTCGCATTGGAGCTTTACAGCGTTCTGCCTCTGCCGCCGGGCGCTGGGGGTCCGGTTCGAATTACAGGTGCTCACCCTGACTGAACTCGTCAGCACCGGCTATTATCGAATGCTGCGAAAATATTCGCCGGACGGCCCATTGTCTGCAATGTGCGAATTGATTTTGCGCGATGAGGCCGGGCATGTTGCGTTTCAGCGGGACCGGTTGCTTGATTCGGGTTGTCCTCGCCCGGGCTGGAGCGGGTGGTTATGGCGGGCGCAGTTTCTGATTTGTGGCTATGCCGCCGGGACGATGCTCTGGATCAATCACGCGCCGGGTTTAAAAGCCATCGGCGGCACGCGTTTTGAATATTACTCGGAGATAAACAGGCAAATATTCCGGTTTATCCGTTCTCTAAATAAATCGGTAAAATATGCCAGCGTCCCGGCCATGTGGGCGACAGCCGGCGCAACGGCTGGGAAATGATTCCGGTTTATGGGGCGAGAAATGGAATTACGGAGCCGGATCAGATGGTTAACCGGGTTGTTTCTGCTTGGCCTCGTTTTAAGCGGGGTGACGGCGATTCCGTTGCAAATTGAAACGGGCTGGCTGACTCAGTTTTCAAATGCACAATGGTTGGTGCGTGTCCATGCCGCGTTAGCCCAGACACAATCGCAATATCCATTCCTGTTCTACGGCACAGATTGGCTGGCCTTTGGCCATTTTGTGATAGCGATTGCGTTTATTGGCGCGTTAAAGGACCCGGTTCGCAATCGTTGGTTGTTTGATTTTGGACTTATTGCCTGTGTATTGGTCATTCCCTGGGCGCTGATTTTTGGCGCCGTGCGCGGCATCCCGATTTGGTGGCGGTTGATTGATTGTTCGTTTGGAATTTTCGGATTTGTTCCGCTTTGGTTTTGTCGGATTTGGGCAAAGGAATTGGAGGAGAGAAAATGCTAGACAAATTTTCGGCCCTGAAGCGTCATTAAGATAAATGCGGCGCCCAGTCGAAATTGAGCGGCTTTATGACGAGCACGCGCCGTCTCTTTTTGCCTTTCTCCTGAACTTTACCCGCAATGAAAGCGAAACCCGCGATTTGCTCCAGGAGATATTTGTCAAAATCGCGAGGGAACCGGATTTACTTGAGAATGTTCACAATGAACGGGCGTATTTAATCCGGTTGGCACGCAATTTAGCGGTCGATTGTATGCGGCGGCGGGATTCCCGTGACCGGGTAAAGGAGAACGTGGCTGTCAACCAGGTCTCGGTTTTTGCCCCGGCAAGCGATCCGGATGAGGAGTTGTTCCGAGATGAACTCTCCCTTGCCTTGAAGGACCTGCCGGAAGAGCAGCGGGCTGTCGTTCACCTAAAGCTGTGGGAGGGACTGACTTTTGAGGAAATCGCCGGGATTCTGGATATTTCCCAAAACACCGCCGCGAGCCGCTATCGCTATGCGTTAGACAAATTGCGCGAGCGGCTGCGTCCACTCTACAAAGAAATAACCAACGCCGGACAATGAACGAAGAAACCGAATCTTTTGAGGAACGCCTGCGACGGCAGTCGTTGCGTCTGGTTCCCGCGGAATGGCGCAAAGAAATCCTGAAGGCGGCGAGTACAACGGAATTCGCCCGTCAGTCCGAGCCTGCCGCCCGGAGGTCATTTCTTTCAAATCTTAACCGTCGTCTTGCATCCGTGTTTTGGCCTCATCCGGTCGCATGGGCAGGCCTGGCGGCCATCTGGATTTTCATCTTCGCGGTGGATTATTCGAGTCTGGACGCGCAGCCGGTCGTCGCGGAAAAAATTGGACCGCCATCACCTGAAGCGGTGGCCGAATTGCGGGAACAGCATCGTTTATTCGTTGAATTGGCCGGAGTCAATGATTCCACCGACGCCGACCGGCAAAAGGCAGTTGCTCCCAAGCCGCGCAGCGAGCGTGTGGGATGGTTGACTGCTTGAACGAGGTCAGACTGATAAATCTATGGAAGAAAAACCCAAAAGTGTGTGGAGAAAACCCTGGAAAGGACGGCGGGCGTTTCTCTTTTGGCTTTTAATCGTGCCCATCGCCGCATTTTTCGCCGCGTGTTTGCTTGCCGCGATTACGTCCATTAGCGCGCCGCTTTTTGGCCGGCATTCGGGGTTCGGAGGATTTTTTGAATGTGTTCTCATTATCACGTTTTGGCTGATGATTGCGATGGTGGTGGTGTTCGG